>NZ_CP028922.1:1104166-1415833 GCF_003060825.1 Paenibacillus sp. CAA11 | reverse complement strand
AACGCTGCCGTCCTTTTTATAAGCCACAACATGCTTTCCAATCAGCTGTTTAGCTTCTTTCTTCACCGTTCCAGCGCTCACATGAATCCCTCCTCCAAGTGTCTTCCCCTTTTAGGGTATGCTTGGATCAAAGGTTCCGCTTGGATGTTTATCCCTAATAAACAAAAGGCGTCCCAATTGGGACGCCTTTACGTGTAAATTGAAATTAAGCGTTAATTTTCTCTTTAGCTACAGTAGCCAAAGAATTGAACGCATTGATGTCATTAACAGCCAGATCAGCAAGCATCTTACGGTTAATGTTCACTTCAGCCAGCTTCAAGCCATGCATCAGCTTGCTGTAAGACAAACCGTTCATACGAGCAGCCGCGTTAATACGCACGATCCACAGTCTGCGGAAATCGCGTTTTTTCGTACGGCGGTCACGGTATGCATACAGCAAGGACTTCATAACCTGCTCGTTAGCTGTTTTGAAAATGCGGTGTTTAGAACCAAAGTAACCTTTTGCAAGCTTCAATACTTTTTTATGACGACGACGAACGACGAATCCGCCTTTTACTCTTGCCATATCAATAGACCTCCCAGGTAAGTTGTGTAGTTACTACTTCAGATTAGCCAAGCCTTGTTTCAAGCGGCTTACGTCACCGGAATATGCAACCGGGCTGTTAGCCAGAACGCGTTTCGCACGTTTGGATTTATGGGACAACAGGTGATTTCTGTTAGCTTTGTAACGTCTTACTTTACCAGTTCCCGTAATTTTGAAGCGGCCTTTCAGGCTGCTGTGCGTTTTCATTTTAGGCATTGAACTTCCCCCTTATAGTTTGTAAGCTTATGCTTAATTTTTTGGAGCCAGGATCATAATCATGCTGCGGCCTTCCAATTTAGGCTGGCGTTCGACGCTGCAAAGTTCAGCAACTTCAGTCTTCACGCGCTCCAAGATCTTTTGGCCGATATCGGCATGCGTAATTTCCCGTCCGCGGAAGCGGACAGAACATTTCACTTTATCGCCTTCGTTTAAGAATTTGATCACATTACGCAGCTTCGTTTGAAAGTCGTGTTCCTCAATGTTGGCACGGAACCAAACTTCCTTGATGTCCACGATTTTCTGATTCTTACGGGCTTCCTTCTCTTTCTTCTGCTGCTCGTAACGGAACTTGCCATAGTCCATAATCCGGCACACCGGCGGCTTAGCTGTCGGCGCCACGTTCACCAAATCCAGATTCAGATCGATAGCCATCTGCAGCGCTTCGCGAATCGGCTTAATTCCAATTTGCTCACCTTCAGCACCAACCAGGCGTACTTCTCTGGCCCGTATTTCATCATTGATCAAATGTTCCTTACTGATAACTCTCCACCTCCAAGGGTTTACCGCGCAAGTGCGGTCCTGATGATTAGTTAAAAAATAAAAGGGATGCGAGTCAGACACCCGCATCCCAAATTGATCGTCAAAGTTCATGAACAATGCATTCATAAATTAACGGATCAATACCAGCCAACACTAGAGTCGGTCAGGTGAGAAGCTATCTGCCTCTGCTTGCAATCCATATGTTCGCAACACTTTTATTAATATAACACAAGTAGAAAGCCCCTGTCAATAGACAGAGGCTTTATTCATTTTCTGTTTATCCTTGTTTGCTTTGGACCTCTTCGAGTCTTACTACACGGGTATGCTGCGTGTGACTCCACTGCTTGTTGTTCTGAGTAAAGAACGCGTAGAAAGTAATTGGCCACCAGGAGATCAGGTAAATTGGGAACAGCACAAGATACCAGTAGACCTTCTTATACGTGACTTTCTCCAGTGCCATGGCCAACAAGAAGGTTACCACATTGGCACCGATGGCTAAAAACGATACCCACATAGGCAAATGCGCGTACAGGGTCGAGAAATGCGGCCCATTGAACAAAGATTGATCAGCCCATACAATCGCCGTAAGCAGGAAGGTGATAAGCACGATGTACACATTGACTGCGTACAAAGCCATATCCAGCTTCACAAGGCTTCTCTCTTTCAAGCTCTTCCAAAGCAGAGGGAAGAAATAACGGCGCGCAACCGTAAAGTGTCCCTGCATCCAGCGCAGCCGCTGGCGTGCAGATGCTTTGAAGGACAACGGCTTCTCATCGAACAACCTCGCGTTATAGTTAAAGACTGGATACACGCCGCGATTAACACAACGCATCGTAAACTCCAAGTCCTCTACAAGGCTTGTTGCACCCCAGCCAATCTCTTTGAGGAGCTGGGCCTCAAAACACATGCCCGTTCCGCCAAGAAAGTTAGCCATGCCCAAATTATGTCTGGACAGCTGCCACAGACGATTGACATACCAGTAAGAAATACCGTAAGCTGCCGTCACCCAAGAATCCTCAGGGTTCTTGGTGTCTATATAGCCCTGAATAACGCGGGCTCCGTTACAAAGATCGTTGTTCATTTCCTGCAGGAAGTCCGGATGAGCAAGATTGTCAGCATCGAACATCACTACACCGTCATATTGACGCGGCATATCCCACAGCTCTTTAAGCATCCATTCAATCGCATACCCTTTACCGCGCTGGTTCGGATTGGTTCGCACACAAGCATTCATGCCGTAGCTGCGAACAATTTCGGCCGTGCGGTCGGTACAGTTATCGCAAATGACAAACACATCGTACAACTCTTTCGGATACCTAAGTTCCTTTAAGTTCTCCATCAGCGCCCCTACAACAGCTTCCTCGTTGTGGGCCGCAACCAGAATGGCGAACGATTTGGTCGGTGCATGCTGTTTTTTATGTTTCTTTATATACATGCCGAACAAAGAAAATACAAATTGATACACTGCGATCACTGCCAGAATTATCTGAAGCGAAATCATAATCGCATCGAGCATGATACTCTGGTACCCCCTTTTTTTAACCCTCATGAAATATACTGCTTTTCTTTCTCTCTCTAAATTTTCTTTTTCTCTGTCTTTTTCTCATTTTTCTTTCTGACTTTTGTTCTTATTCGCGAAAAGCGCAGCTTTTCGCCTGACCCTCGAACTTTTTTGAATGCACTTTTAGCCAGAGTGAATGAATTGCCAGTATCGATTTTCTACGAGTTTACGGCTTTTGTCAAAAGCTTAATTATGGCTTCAAAGGCGAAAATTCGGCTGTTAAGCCTTTTCTTCGGCTTCCGCCATGCCGCTGCCTCGGTTCACCCGTGCTTAATAGCTATTTTCATCCGTTTTGACACTTTTTATTTCTAAAGTCCCTCCTTTTTTATAATCAGGAAGGAAAGCCCTTCTGCACACCTATCCAATATTAATGTTAATCCTACACTAACACAGACGAAAGAATAGGCGCAAAAGTTTACTAAACCACTCAATTTCCTTTAAACTATTTTGTTATCATTTGAATCATTGTATCGGTTTAGAGATAGCAAAGTCAAAAATTAAAACAATTACCTTCAAAACGGCGATCCTTCTTGAAATGAGTTTAAATAAAAAATATGATTGACTTGTACGAATTGCCGTAAACCCCATCTTAAGCGATAAGCCTTTAAGGCTTTACAGACACGATGCGGAGGGATTCCTATGGAGCGATTGTTAACCAAGTTCAAGCAGTTGGATCAGCGGCTTTTTGTAGGAATTAACACCGGGCTTCATCATAGCTCACTGAATTTTATTCTTTATTATTTAACGAATTTGGGCGGTGCCACCTTTACGATTCTAGCGAGCCTGTCCATTTGGGCCTTTGCGCCCCAGCCATGGAGCAGAGTGGGATTAATCGCTTTTGCTGCACTAGCGCTTAGTCACATCCCTGTTGCTTTAACCAAGAAGACTTACCCGAGAGTTCGTCCCTATTTGACGCTGCCTGGAACGAATACATTCAGAAATCCGCTCAAGGATCATTCGTTCCCTTCAGGCCACACAACAGCAATCTTCTCGCTCACCGTTCCTTTTATCGCAGCAAGCCCTGTTCTCGCCACAATCCTAATTCCCACCGCCCTACTTGTCGCCATATCTCGAATTTATTTGGGGCTTCACTACCCTTCCGATGTCGCTGCAGGCGGAGTGATCGGCACCTTGGTCGCGTTAGGAACGGTTGCAATATGGCCTTAAAGGGGCTATTGTTATTACTATGGTAAAACCTTGCAGGAAAAGGTGAAACTAAAGTGCAAAAACAACGAGTATTACTACTATCTGAGGGGTTTGGCGCGGGTCACACCCAAGCTGCTTACGCACTCTCCAGCAGTTTACGCAAAACTTCGCCGAACGTGCAGACGAAAGTACTTGAGCTTGGCAGCTTTTTAAATCCAAGAGTAGCGCCCCTCATCATTACAGCGTACAAGAAAACGGTATCTTCCCAGCCTCGTCTCGTGCGGATGATGTACCGAAGCAATTATAAAAAATCGTTGAACCGCTTCACTACGCTTGCGCTTCACCGCCTTTTTTATACGCATACAACACAACTAATCCGGCAGCTGCATCCCGACGTCATCGTCTGCACGCATCCGATTCCAAGCGCGGTCATCTCCCGCATTAAACGCCTTGGTTTAGACGTGCCGCTCTGCACTGTTATTACTGATTATGACGCGCATGGAACGTGGATCAGCCGGGAAGTGAACTGCTATCTCGTCTCAACCAATTTGGTCAAGGAGAAGCTTCTCGACCGCGGGGTGGACAGCTCCAAGATTCGAGTAACTGGCATTCCCGTTCACCCTAACTTCTGGGAACGTCATAGCAAAGAGGAAATCCGAACTCAATTTCATTTAAAGGATATGCCTACAGTGCTTGTGATGGGCGGAGGCTGGGGCTTCATGAAGGATGAAGCCGTCAACTCCCTGCTGGCCAGCTATCGTGACAAGATTCAGATCATCTTCTGCTTCGGCAGCAACAAGAAATCGATGCAGAGAATGGAAGAAGATGAGCGGTTTCGCCACCCTAATATTCATTTATTCGGGTTTACCCGCGAAATTGACAAGTTAATGGAAGTATCGGACCTACTGGTCACCAAGCCCGGCGGCATGACCTGCTCCGAAGGCTTAGCCAAAGGGATTCCCATGCTGTTTCATAAACCTCTTCCTGGACAGGAAGAGGAGAATTCGCAATACTTCGCTTCACAGGGCTGGGGAACTCCGATCACCTCGCTCGATGTCATTACGAATTGGGTTCACCAGTTGACGGACAACTATGAAGAGGTCGTCCGCAAACGCCAGGAGGTACTGGATCACATAGACCGTTATCATCCGATGGGCAGTGCGCGTGTAATTATTGAATTATTGGAACAGACCAAAAAAAGGATGTTCTCCTGACGGAGAACATCCTTTTTTTTGGGTGTGCGCCCGGCATGGGCGATAACTCGGCGGTGAAAGTCCGCTACAGGCTTGGCAGTAGGAACTGTTAGCTGAAGGCAAGGGTGTCCGCCGCGAGGCGGAATCTGAAGGAAGCCGGAGGCAAACCCTCGGTCTGACGAACAGAAATCACATAGAAGGCATCATGGGACGGACGAGCTTGCACTACAAAGCAAAGTCCAATACTGCCCGAATCCCATGGTGTAAATGTGGCAGATAGATGAGGGGAAGGTTATCGCTCTTACCCGGGGAGGTCTCACAGACGACAAGTAGGAAAAAAAAACCGAAAGACGGAGTAAAGCTTGCTGTGAGAAGTCAGCAGAGGCCATAGTACCCGGAAGGTTTTTTTTTCGGGGAAGGGCCGAACAATCGTAAGTCTCGAGTACATACCGAAAGGAGAGCTGACGCGATGAAAGCAGAATACCGAAAGGGCTACCTGCAAAGGGATAGCGTGGAACGCGAAGAGCATGCGGGAGTGCGGAGCGCCGGCACTCGGGAACGTAAAGAAAGAGGCGGTGCAACAGACCTGCTGGAGCAGATTCTGGACAGAGACAATCTGAACAGAGCCTACAAACAGGTCAAACGCAACCATGGAGCGCCAGGAATCGACGGAATGACCGTAGAAGACGCGCTACCCTGGCTGCAGGAACATAGAGACGAGCTGTTGCAAAAGATCCGGGAAGGCAGATACAAGCCCAGCCCAGTACGGCGCAAGGAAATTCCCAAAGCAGATGGAAGCGGAGTACGGAAGCTTGGCATACCCACGGTCGTAGACCGAGTGATTCAGCAGGCAGTCGCCCAGCAGCTCCAGCCCCTGTTCGAGCCGCTCTTCTCGGAGGGAAGCTATGGCTACCGCCCCGGTCGGAGCGCACAACAGGCCATTCGCAAGGTGAAAGACTATGCAGAACAGGGATACGGCTACGCAGTAGAAATCGACCTCTCCAAATACTTCGACACGCTGAATCATGAGCTGCTTATGCATCTTTTGCGCAAACAAATTCAGGACAGACGCGTAACCGAACTGATTAAGAGATACCTGAAAAGTGGGGTTATGGAGAACGGGGTGCACTGCAAAACAGAAGAAGGCTCCCCTCAGGGAGGCCCCCTGTCGCCGCTTCTGGCGAACATCTACCTGAACGAATTTGACCAAGAGATGAAAGGCCGCGGAGTGAACGTCATCCGCTATGCGGACGATATTGTGGTGCTTGCCAAAAGCAAACGGGCAGCGGTGCGGCTACTGGAATCCTGCGGAAAGTACCTGGAGACCAAACTGAGACTCCAGATCAATACGCAGAAAAGTAAGGTCGGTAGCGTAGTGGCTCGAAAGCACTTCAAATTTCTCGGCTTTGCCCTGGGAAAGAACAAGAACGGCATGTATATCCGTGCCCATGGACAATCCCTCGCAAAAGCGAAGAAGAAGTTGAAAGAACTCACAAGTCGCAGCCAGGGCAGAAATGTTCGCCAAGTCATGGAAAAGGTAAAAGTCTACATTCGGGGATGGATTGGTTACTACTATGTGGCCGACATGAAACGGATCCTGCAAAGCTGGAGCGAATGGTTGCGAAGACGACTGCGGATGTACATCTGGAAACAGTGGAAAAAGCCGCGAACAAAAGTACAAAACCTGCGGAAGCTGGGGATACCGGAATGGCAGGCTTACCAGTGGGGCAATTCCCGTCTCGGGTACTGGCGCATCGCCGGAAGTCCAGTGTTGTCTCGTTCCATAACAAACAAAAAGCTCGTACAGGCAGGATATTATGACTTTCCTGCGCAATACGAGCGTTTACGTAAATTGCACTTATGCGGTTGAACCGCCGTATACCGAACGGTACGTACGGTGGTGTGAGAGGTCGGCTACTCATCTAATGAATAGCCTCCTACTCGATTATCCCTAATTTACTGCTGCTTAAAAGGCATCCATCTTGCGTTCATGATACTTACGAACAGCCTCTTCTCCCACCATGACTTCAATGCGATGAATATTCATGCCCTGAGCATGGAATTTGCTCTCATATTCGGTCATCACATGCTTATCATTCAGACCGTCACGGTGAAGATTCAGAGAAATTTCACTCATCTGCATTCCTACTGCGGCAAACGCATTGAGCGAAAATTCGAACAACGTCTGGGAGTCTGTCTTGAAATGAATTTCTCCCTTCTCGTTCAAAATCTGCTTGTACTTCTCCAGGAAGCGCGGATGCGTCAGCCGGCGGCGTCCATGACGTGCCTTCGGCCATGGGTCGCTGAAGTTCAAATAGATGCGCTCCAGCTCGCCCGGTGCAAAGAACTCCTCAATAAACTCGATGTTGCCTAACGCAAGAGCCAGATTCGGAGGCTGCTCTACCCCCTGATCCTCCCAAGCCGCACGCGCTTTCTCGCTGCCGCGGCGAATCAGCTCATCATACATATCCATACCGATAAAGTTCACTTCCGGATATTTCACACTCATGCCGCTGATAAACTGTCCCTTACCCATGCCAAGCTCGACATAGATCGGATGGTCGTTCCCAAACCGTTCCTTCCAGCGTCCTCTATATTCCTTAGGGTCCAGAACGACCAGATCCTGCTGTCTCTCCAGACTCTCTCTTATCCCTTTTCTGCCGCGTAAGCGCATATTATTCCTCCGCATTCTTCAATTGCTCGTCTACTCAAGATTATATTGTGCCGAAGATCCGAATAATTGTAAAGTCATATATGGAAAAAGGAACCCTAAAGCCGCCGGAAAACAGCTGCAGGGTTCCTTCTTCGTATATTTGGAATTGGGGTCCAACGAAATTTGTCGTTCTAAGTCTACCGCATCCTTGGAAGCTAGGCAATCCATGAGGTGGGGCAAACTTCGAAGTCCGCGCCAATTGCAGCTCTCGATAGGATGATGCCAGTGCGTAATGCTTGGCGCTAAATCAAAAATAGCATATTTATATTCCTATAGCAAGAAAGCCAGGTGCGGGAATTTCCCCTTTTTGGCGTTTTTTTGATACAATGAGTGAGGCATCGTTCTCCGCTACTTCTGTCCCCGGTAACTGACAGGACAGCGGTTATTTCATATTAGGGCTACAAAGGAGTTATCCATGAGTACACAACTAACTGCTGCTTCCCCGCTTCTGTGGGGAGACAAGAGATTTCATACATGGAACACCGAAATGCGGGAGCAATTCGGAGAGAAGGTATTTAAGGTCATGCTGGACGCGGGATTTACCTGCCCCAACCGGGACGGCTCCATTGCCAAAGGCGGATGCACGTTTTGCAGCGCCAGAGGCTCTGGAGACTTTGCCGGCAGCCGGCGGGATGACCTGGTTACACAGTTCAACAAGATTCGCGACCGCCAGCATCAAAAATGGCCGAACGCCAAATATATCGGGTATTTCCAAGCCTATACGAATACGTATGCCCCTGTCGAGGAGCTCCGGGAATATTACGAGGTCATTCTCGAGCAGCCGGGCGTAGTCGGCCTTTCCATTGCCACACGCCCAGACTGCCTTCCAGATGATGTCGTTGATTATCTTGCTGAATTGAACGAACGCACCTATTTATGGGTAGAGATGGGTCTGCAAACCGTACATGAATCCACTTCACAGCTCATTAACAGGGCCCATGACACCCAGTGTTACCTGGAAGCTGTCGAGAAGCTCCGCAAGAGGGGGATTCGGGTATGTGCCCATATTATTTACGGCTTGCCTCAAGAGACACACGAAATGATGCTTGAAACCGGGCGAGCCGTGGCTAATATGGACGTACAAGGCATCAAAATCCATCTCCTTCACCTTATGCGCAAGACTCCTATGGTGAAGCAATACGAAGCTGGATTGCTTCGTTTCTTGGAGAAGGATGAGTACATTAAGCTGATTGTCGATACGCTGGAGTTCCTTCCGCCTGAGATGATCGTGCACCGCTTGACAGGAGATGCGCCGCGCGATGCTCTGATTGGTCCGATGTGGAGCCTGAAGAAATGGGAAGTACTCAATGGCATTGACGCCGAGTTGAAGCAGCGTGATACTTGGCAAGGCAAGTATTGGAGAGGGTGATGGTGATCCTATGGGCTTTCTCTCCGTATTAAGCATGGCTCACCGCCTTATCTCCGAACGGCTCTCGCCAGGCGATCTGGCCATAGACGCCACTGCTGGCACAGGGGCCGATACGCTGTTCCTGGCCAGATGCTGCGGGCGGCGCGGAAAGGTGTACAGCTTCGATATCCAGTCGGAAGCGCTCCGGCTGACCGCTGAACGCCTTGCCAAGGCCGCAGCTTCAGAACATGCTCTGGCCGAGGTTGCCCTGCTTGAACGAAGCCACGCCGAGATGAAGGATGCTCTGCCCCAAGCGGCGCACGGACAGATCGGCGGGATCATGTTCAATCTTGGCTACCTGCCGGCAGAAGGTGCAGATGCGGCGATTATCACCGTGCCGGACAGCACGCTTACAGCGCTTAACGCCTCACTCGAACTGCTTCGTCCCCGGGGCATTCTTACCGCCGTATTATATCCGGGACATCCGGGAGGAGACCAGGAAGCCGCTCAGGTAGAGCGGTGGGCATCCGAAATACCTGGTGCAGCTGGACAAGCGATTATTTACCGCCAGCTGCAGCGGCCAGCCGCTCCTTATCTTGTAGCTATAGAGAAAAAATAACGATATATATAAAAGGGGTATTCTAATGAGTGTACGAAAGATCGAGCATGTTGGAATCAGAGTCTCCGTTCTTGAAGACTCGATTGAATTCTATATTCGTGTCATCGGTTTAAAGCTGTTACATACGGTTGGTGAGGTTGGAGCCGACGTTCGCTTGGCCTTTCTTACCTTTCCTTCCCAGAACAGTGTTGAGGTAGAGCTGGTCTACAAGAAGGCTCCTGAAGAGCTGGCCCATGAAGGACGCGTAAATCACATCGCCTTCACAGTAGATCACATTGAGCAGGAATATGAGCGGATCGCTAACCTTGGCCTGTCTGGACTCGACAAAGAGATTCGCACCCTTGAAGGCGGCAGCCGTTATTTCTTCTTCAACGGCCCGGATGGGGAACGCATCGAGTTTTTTGAACCGGCACAGCTGGAGGAACTCTAATATACATGTAGATATAGATGGAGGCGGCAGTTCATATGGTCACACTTCCCTTTACCCTTATGAATTCCGAAGGACAGAAGGTGTTCGTCAATTACTGGGTACAAGATCCGGAACATGCACCGCGGGGAATCGTTCAGATCTCCCATGGTATGGCAGAGACGTCGGCCAGATACGAGCGATTCGCCCGTGAGCTTACAGCGCAAGGCTTCGCTGTATATGCCAATGATCACCGGGGGCATGGGAAGACAGCCGGATACCCTGAGTATCTCGGATATGCAGGTCCGGATGGCCACAATGGCATGGTGGATGACCTCCTGCTGCTTGGCAGCGAAATCCGGCTGCGTCATGCCGGAATTCCCCTTTTTCTATTAGGGCATAGTATGGGATCCTTCCTCGTCCAGAAGACGATGTACCTGAGCCCGGAGCCTTACACCGGCTTCCTCCTGACCGGAAGCTGCGGCGGGCAGGGGGGACTTGCGGCAGGCCAGCTGCTGGCATCGGCGCAAGTCCGGCTGCAAGGCGCTCAGCATCCCAGCCTGCTCCTAAACGCACTGGTGTTTGGCAGATATAACCGGCAGTTTGCACCGGTTCGAACCCCCTTCGATTGGCTGACTAGAGATCAGACCGAGGTGGATAAATTCATTGAGGATCCCTTCTGCGGTGCCCTTTGCAGCGCAGGGTTCTTCTACGACTTCTTCGGTCTGCTGCGGGAAATCCATCGCCCTGAACACATGGCCAAAATACCGAAAGACAAACCTGTGTTCATCTTCAGCGGTGAAGAAGATCCCGTGGGCCTTAATGGCAAAGGAGTACATAGGCTCATTGAAGCCTATAAGGAGCTGGGCCTTGAGCAGGTAGACTGGAAGCTGTATCCACATGCACGCCACGAGCTGCTGAATGAGCTTAACCGGGATGAGGTGACCGAAGATGTGCTGTATTGGCTCAACCGCCAGCTTCAACTCTCTTCATCCTCTGCCCCTTCAGATTAAGCAGTACAGGATGAACCCTCAGAACAAGATGATTTATAACTTCCTACTGGATTACAAAAGAACCGAAAGACCAGGACGGTCTTCCGGTTCTTTCTGTGCTTATATCAGCGGACAACCTAATTTTAGATTCTCAACCATTCCCAATATTCCTTATCCCGGTGCCGTTCTGCCCTCTAAGCTATAACTCTATTCTAATCTAGAGCTAAAGGCTCTAGCCGCGGCAGAACATAAAACTCCGGCTTACTCGCTTCATTCTGCGAATAGAAGAAGAGCATCAGAGATGGCTCAGGCGCCCTGCCGCCATCCTGCCCATCCAGCACCTCACGAAGATTGAACGGCAGTTCCTCCGCATGCATCAGCTTCTGAAGCTCGCGCTCTCCCAAGCCCCGTGCTGCAAACTCGAAAGAGATCAGCTCCGGATTTTGAAGAAGCTGCCGCAGCAGCGGTGCCAGGTCTGCTTTGCGCAGAGGGTCGCTCCACCATATTTTGCGTGGCTTGTGCTTATGGCCCAGCAGATAATCAAGCTTCATCAGACCCAGGACCACTTCGGGATGCTTTAAGCTTCGCTCTTCGAGGAATTCATTCAATCGAACGAACAAGTCCTCAAGCTGATGTCCGATCCGCTGCCAGCCCCGCTCCTCCCAATAATTGCCGAACTCCTGAAAGAAGTCGAACGGCGAATCGAATTCATGCTTCATTAAATACCGCAGGGTATAATCCATCCGGTGGGCGTTCCAATATTTCTCCAGCACATCCTCCAGCCGCTTGAGCCGAATAATATCCTCAAAAGGCAGCCACTGCGTGCTCAGAATTTCATAGGGGGCATGATCCATATAAGTATAATTGTATTTCTCTGCATCCTGACGAAGGCCTGTCCCGCGCAGCATCTTCAGGAAGCCAAGCTGAAGCTCCTCCGGCTCCATCGCGAAGACATCGTTAAAGGTCTTTCGGAAGGTCGCATAATCCTCTAACGGCAGACCGGCAATCAAATCCAAATGCTGATCGATCTTGCCGGATTCTTTGATTTTCGTCACAGTGCGGGACAGCTTCGTGAAATTCTGGCGCCGCTTTACGAGCTCGTTCGTCGGATCGTGGGTAGACTGTACTCCAATCTCAAATCGGAAGATGCCCGGCGGCGCATGCTCTGCCAAATAATCCAGAACCTCGGGCCGCATAATATCCGCCGTGATCTCGAACTGGAATACACAGCCCCTATGATTTTCAATGAGAAACTCAAACATCTCCATGGCGTATTTCCGGTTAATGTTAAAGGTACGGTCCAGGAATTTAATCACCTTCGCACCGCCTTCAATTAGATAAAGAATATCCGATTTCACCCGTTCGATATCGTAATATCTTACGCCTACCTCAATGCTCGATAGACAAAATTGACAATTGAACGGACAGCCGCGGCTCGTCTCAAAATAGACAATCCGCTTGCTAAGATCGGGCAGGTCTTCCGGGAAGCGATGCGGCGAAGGCAGGGTGTTCAGATCGCTCTTCGGCCGAGCTGGCATGATGACAGTCTCCTCGCCCTTACGATACGCAATGCCGTAGACAAAATGAAATTTCCGATCTCCCTGAATCGTCTGAAGCAAATGATGAAAGGTTTCTTCCCCTTCCCCCATGACAATATAATCAACGCCAGGAATACGCTGCATCCAGTGCTCTGTATCGTAAGAAACCTCCGGTCCTCCCAGCACGATCTCCGTCTCGGGCATGACCTTCTTCAGGATCTCAATCACTTTGATCGTCTCCTCGATGTTCCAGATATAGCAGGAGAATCCGATCACATCCGGCTTTCTGCGATAGAGATCTGACACGATATTCATAACGGGGTCCTTAATGGTGTATTCGGCAAGATCAATATCGAACTCATGCTGACTATAGGCTTTGAGCAGCCGGATCGCCATCGAGGTATGGATATACTTCGCATTTAATGTGGCCAATACAACCTTCATCTGAATCTACACCCTTCTTTTATCAAGCTAGGATCAGTGACTAGCTCCCTCTTATTCGTAGTCATCTTCCACTACAGCTGTGCCCTGGTCTTGAAAAAATTCCAGGAACGGGCGGCCATACTTCCGGTATTTCACTTCACCGACCCCCTTGATTCGCAGCATCTCCTGCTCCGTCTGCGGGCAGATAATACTCATCTCGCGCAAGGTAGCATCATTAAAAATAATGTAGGATGGCACCTGATCACGCTGGGCAAGATCCCGCCGAATCAACCGCAGCTGCTCAAAGACCGTCTCGTTAACAGCCGATGGCCCAAGATCCTGCGCCTGTCCGCGCCGGCCCCTGCCCGTCTGTGGTGAAGCAGGCTGAGGCGCCCGCTGCATCACCTGGTGCTGCCCTTTCAACACATCTACTCCAAGCGGTGTTAATCTGACCACAGGGTACTGCCCTTCACTAAGTGCCAAATAGCCCTCTGCAATAAACACATTGATCAGCTCGGAGATTTCCTTCTCAGAACGCCGGGGCATCATGGCATAGGTGGGCAGCTTGTCAAATCCGTACTGGAGCACCTTCTTGTTCTGCGACCCCTTCAGCACCGAAGCAACCAAGGATACGCCAAAGCGTTCGCGCATGCGGTGGATGCAGGAGAAAATAATCTGCGCATCCCGGGTCATGTCCACCAGCTCCCGCTCGTCCCGGCAGGAGCTGCAGATGCCGCAGGGCTTCTGATCATGCTTCTCGCCAAAGTACTCCAGCATCGACCAGCGTAAACAGCGGTTCGAATAGCAGTATTCCACCATCTGCTGAAGCTTGCGGTAATCATTGCGCTTGCGGTCCTCATCCTGCGGATTCTGCTCAATCAGAAACTTCTGGGTCATGATATCCTGCGGGCTGAACAGCAGAATGCAATCGCTCGGTTCACCGTCACGCCCGGCGCGACCAGCCTCCTGGACATAAGCCTCCATATTCTTTGGCATATTATAGTGAATAACATACCGGACATTGGACTTGTCGATTCCCATACCGAAGGCATTCGTAGCTACCATCACCCGGATATCATCATATAGAAAAGCTTCCTGCATATGCTCGCGCTCTTCATCCGGCAGACCAGCATGGTACCTGCCAGCAGGGATTCCCGCTTGTCCAAGCCGCTCATACAGATCATCGACCTCTTTACGCGTGGCGGCATAGATGATTCCAGGCTCACTGGTATGCGCTCGCGCATAATTAAGCACATACTCCCGCTTATTCTCCCCGCGCAGCACGGACATGGCCAAATTGTCGCGCCCGAGTCCGGTTACAAAAACGGCCGGGTCCTGAAGGCGCAGAAGGACCAGCATATCCTCCGTAACTTCTGGCGTAGCCGTTGCCGTGAACGCTGCGACAATCGGACGCTCCGGCAAGCTGTCAACGAACGGCGAGACCGCTAAATAGCTTGTCCGGAAGTCGTGTCCCCACTGGGATACGCAGTGCGCCTCGTCCACAGCTACACAGGAAATGAGGAGCGTGCTCATCTCGTCACGGAACCAGTCCAGCTCCAGCCGTTCGGGAGCGACGTACAATAGCTTCAGCTCACCGCGCTTAGCCGCGCGGATGCGATCATTCACTTCTTTGCCCGAAAGGGTGCTGTTGATGTAAGCGGCAGAGATGCCCATCGTTGTCAGGGCGTCGACCTGATCCTTCATCAGGGAGATCAGCGGCGATACGACCAGAGTAAGCCCTGGCAGCAAAAGGGCAGGAATTTGATAACAGATGGACTTGCCTCCACCGGTCGGCATGATTCCCAGCGTATCCTGTCCCTGGAGCAGGCTCTCTACGATACTTTTTTGACCTTCCCGAAAATCTGGGTAACCGTAATATTTCTGCAGCAGCTCACGCGCCTCGGCCAGCGACTGTATTTGTGTACTCATATTGTTCATTTAACTCCTTATTTTTGCTAAAAAGGCGAAAAGCCGCCTTAAACGAAGCAACCTGATATAGTTCAAGTTTACCGATGTTCATAGAAATGAGCAATAACCGGGCTAGCCGGGTACCTGTCTCAGAGGACAGCAGACAATTAAGTGAACCTCGTACAGGCCCAACAGCCACAGCCGCACACATTTGCTTGCTCTGCCTGCCAAAACCCCGCATGGTTTTCACTTCCTCTACATGGTATATTGGACACAATAACAACGAAGATGGAGAAGATACTGTATATGAAGAGTGAACAATCACGTACGGGGATAGAGAGCAAAAATAAGAAAAGTGGCTCAAAGGCCTACTCCTCGGCTGGGAAACCCGGTGACCGGGGCAACCGCCATGGACAAGGCAAGCCCGGAGGAAAGCCGCGTGCTGCGGCCAGCACTGCCGGGGCTGAAGAGCTGAAAGTCGGTGACCGGATTGTCGTCACGATTAAGCGCCTAGGCATCAATGGTGAAGGGGTGGGCTACTATCGGCGGAAGGCTGTGTTTATTGAAGGCGCCATTCCTGGAGAGGTCATCAAAGCTACCGTTAAACGCGCGGAGCCTAAATATATCACGGCTGCGATCAGTGAAATAGAAAAGCGGTCACCAGAGCGTGTGGATGCCCCCTGCCCCGTCTTCGGCATTTGCGGAGGCTGCCAAATTCAACATATGTCCTATAAAGGACAACTGCAGGGCAAAGAGGATCTCGTTCGCGAAGCTTTCGCTCGGTATGCCGGGATGGAGAACGTGCGCCTACAGCCCATCCTCGGCATGGAGCATCCTTGGGGATACCGGAATAAGGCTCAGCTTCAGCTAGGAGAACGCCAGGAGGGTGTGATCGCCGGCCTCTACTCCACAGGTTCGCACGAGCTGGTCGACATTACAGGCTGTCCGATTCAGCATCCGGAAATCAATGCAGCCGTCGATAAGGTGCGCAATGTGCTAGAATATCTGCGCATTCCAATTTATAAGGAGCGCAGCAATCAAGGGCTTGTCCGCAGCATCGTCGTCCGCTGGGGATTTCAATCTGGGCAGCTGCAGGTTACGCTCGTCACCGTGAATGATCGGGTACCCCAGCAGGAGCGCCTAATTAAGGAGCTTCGCCTTGCTCTGCCAGGGATTACGAGCATTGCCCTAAACATTAATCCGCGGAACACCTCCTTGATCTTTGGTGACCGCACCCACATTCTCTGGGGTGAGGAAGGTATTCAGGAGTCACTGGGCGATCTGGAATTCACCCTCTCCCCTCGCGCCTTCTTCCAGCTGAATCCGCTGCAGACCGTCAAGCTGTATGAATCCGTTCGTGCTGCTGCCGGCTTGACCGGCAAGGAAACCGTTGTGGATGCCTACTGCGGTACAGGAACGATCGGCCTATGGCTGGCACCTTATGCTCGTGAAGTTCGGGGCATTGAGAGCATTGCTGAAGCTGTACAGGATGCTAAAGATAACGCCGAGCGCAATGGACGCTCGAACGCTTCCTTCTATACGGGACAAGCGGAAGAGCTGCTGCCGGCTTGGGTGAAATCCGGCTTCAAGCCGGATGTGATCATCGCTGACCCGCCGCGGACCGGCCTTGACCCGCGTTTTCTCGAATCGGTGCTCAAGACCAAGCCGAAGCGCTTCGTCTACGTCTCCTGTAACCCATCGACCCTGGCGAAGGATTGCAAGGTGCTGCTGGACGGCGGCTACTCCCTGGAGTGGGCGCAGCCGGTGGACATGTTCCCGCAGACGAGTCATGTGGAGGTGACAGTGAGACTTGAAAGAAAAGATACAGTCCAATAAACTGTACCTTAATTCGAGGTGAGAGGATTGGAAAGGTTATAGATTATCTTAATCTTTCCATCCTCGAATACTTCGATTGTTTGGATAAGCCTTTGGAGGAATTGCTTCAATACCTGCTCATCGCTAATGTCGAGGTCAATGAAGCGTTCAACTTCCTTCCTAAAGGCTTCTTTACGTTCTGCGAGGTTCTTACCTTCTTCTAAGGCTACAATGAGTTCAGCCTTCCTGTTAAGCAGTTCTTGCTGTTGAAGGGCGTTACGCTCATTCTGATGCTTGAATTGGTCTGTTGTAATAGCCCCCTCAACATGTAAGGACAGCAATTTATCAAAACGATTATCAAGTTCTGCTAATTGCTTCTCCACACGTTTCAGTTCCCTTTGAGCGAGAGACTGAACAGCCAAGGCTTTTTCTTCTGCAATTCCGTAAAGACTATCAATCTTCACAGTATCCTTTATCAAGGATTTCAGGTCATTCTTAACTACTTGAAGAAGTACCTTTTCTTCGATGATATGGGAAGTGCAATGGGCAGATGTGTATTTAACGTAACCACCACAGACGTATGCACCCTTCCGTCTGTCGGGTTTGAAGTGCATGCCACTTCCACAATCAGGGCATTTAAGGATGTACGAGAACAGACTTTCATTACCATTGCTCTTGTGTTTGCCCCTCTTTTTCATTTGTTCTTGAGCGGCAGTAAAGTCATCCTCTTTAATAAGGGCAGGATGTGAGTTCTCTATGACAATTTGTTCTTCTTCACTAATCTTACGCCTAACCTTGTAAGTCTCAGATTCGGCTAACAAACTTGTTGTTTCTTCTCGATGGAATACTTGTTTGCCCGTATAGACTGGATTAGTCAAGATGCCTTTAATCGTGTTCTGATGCCATTTCTTCCCTGCGTTTGCCGCTCCTGAATGTCTCTCGGTGTAGGAATACCTCTGCGCATAAGGAGATTACTAATCCCAAACATACCCATACCGTCATGCAAATAAAGCCTGAAAATTTCTTTTACGATGGGGGCGGCATTTTCGTCAACTTCCAACTTTTTTGTATCGGGATTGGTACGGTAGCCAAAAGGAGGTACAGATGCGATTCGGTTTCCTTGAGTTGCACTAGATTTAAGCCCCCATTTAATCTTGTTGGAGAGGCTCAAGTTATCCTCTTCGGCTAACACCGCCCTCAGATTAAACATCAATCTGCTCTTGCTAGTTTTGGTATCGTAGCCATCTTCAGGCAAAATCAGTCTTATACTATTTCTTTCCAAAGTGTCAGCAGTGTTAAGGCTATTAACCGTATTTCTACCCAACCGTGAAACGGACTTTGCGATAACTACATCGAACTTTTTCTTCTTAGCATCATCCAGTAATCGCAAAATCTCAGTTCGATTTTTAATACCTGAACCACTTATTCCGTTGTCAATGTACCGTTCAATAACTGTAAACCCTTGTTCCTTAGCAATGTTTTCGGCTAAGGCGATTTGATTCTGCAAGCTGTTCTTCTGCTCTTCTCTCTTCGTGCTTACTCTAGCATAAATAGCGCACTTCATTGTTCAGTCACTCCTTCCATGTGTGAAGGAATGACATTTGCTCTATCATTATCGTACTTTTCGGCTTCGATAGTGTCAATCTGATGGCTTAGTATAGAGGATAAAATATCCTCTAGGGAAGCTGTTCCTACGAATGTGCGTTCAATTTTCATTGTTGATTCCCCCTCCAAGGTAACCATCGTTCTATGGTGGGGGGCTGTTGCGAATAATTTTGAAAATGATGAAAATAAATGTTAGGAGTTAATCAATAAGAGTAATCCAATCATTTGAATCTACAGAGAAGTTCATTTTTGCACACTCCATTGCTTCACTCATAGTATCAAGAAGGAAGTCGTTAACAACTTCCCAATTACAGTCGCACAAGAACAGATAGTATCTATCATCATCCTTGTATTTTGTTATTGCTAATGCAGTTATATGAACTTCATTAGTAGTTCCATCTTCTTCTTCAAATATGACTGAACTTAATTTGCGTGATTTATCATTAGTTGTAGTTTTTAAGACTTCTGCACCGTCTAATTGTGTAGGGAAATTCATTTTATTTATCACATCCCTAATTATGGATAAATTCATCATATCAAAGATTATGAAGACTTACGACTAGTGTTGTTCTTCTCCCCACCCCTTCGGGGTGAGTTACGTCTTCTTGTGGTCGCTCCGCTTCGCTTCGCTCGGGGGCTTCGCCCTGATTTTTAGATTATTTATTTAATGGAAACACAGGTGGGTAAGGAAACATTATTCCCCTTAATGGGGTAGGGGAATAAGAAACACATGTGGGTTTAGGTTTCCTACATGACATCAAGCGTGCTCAGGTACGGCTTTACCACGCGCATGATAAACATGCTCTGTCATGAATCCCTCGCCTTTAGGCGACCGTGACGGGGCTACAAATCATTGTAGTATCTGAGGATGAAGCACAACTTCAAATCAAATACCTGTCCATCTAACGGGGCAACACCTACTTGTGAACACAGGGGCGGTTATTTTACGTGTGCTACCGCAAAGCCACGGGTAAAGCATTTTATGAGTTTGTAATAATCATCGTTATTAGGTTTTGAATTGTTGCGACACTACGAGAAGATAGAATCGGTATTATAACCTTTGTCCTGCAATACTTCTTTTAGGTGGGCTTCATCAGTCCAATATGGATATTTGCCCCATGCTTGAATATGACTGGGAACTCGTTCAACTTCTAATTCTCCGTTCCTTACCCAATTCCATACGGTTTCCTCAGTAACGAACCGCCCCGATTGTAGTTTGGATTTCTTGCAATTACGGATAAAGTGTATTTGTTATCCATTTTGAATCACTCCTGTTCTTTTGTTTTGACGCGAATACTTGTAAACGAATTGAGGTTCCATTCTCCAAACTCCCCCGACCTTATAAGCAAGGAGTTCACCCTCGTATATTTTCCTGTAAATTGTTCGCGGCGAAAGGTTCAAATAATAAGCCACTTCATCAATTGTCATCAGCCTGTCGCTTCGATTAATCATGCTATCACCCCGTTAGATTTGGTCGATAACATTATAAGAATAGAAGTGTCATGGCTTAACAAAGAATGGGTAAAGATTTCAACCGTAAATATCTGTAAATAACGCGAGAAAGCGAAGGTAACCATTTTGTCCTTCTTAATGATGGTATCTAGTGATTTTGAGTACATGTTGATAAACGGGATTGCAAAAATAAGGTTATAAATCTCGACACATCAATTTTACAGTAGGAGGACTTTCAGAAAAATTTTTCACGGAGCATACAAGGGTAAACTTTATGAAAAAGAAAAATTCATGTTGACGAGGTACTGGGTACACCATTAATAAAATGTGTAAGTAAAAAAATCCCAAGTGTGCTATCTTATATTTATACATTTGGAGCTATACAGATTGGTTAGCACCCAATCGTGAAAAATATGTTAGTCGAAATTGACGGTTATTACTCTCAATCAATTGTGTATGGCAGGGATTGTAACGATGTTGAGCTGAAGAGAATGTATCGTAATGCGTTAGCAGAAGTAAGGGATATAAAGGAACTTGCTGAAGTGTTTTGTAAAATGCACAACTTTGTAATTGTTCCTTATTCGAAGGATATTCAAGTTGATTTTGTGATTGATACTGACACTAATAGAATCTAATAAGTCAAATATTAAAGACTAAGCCGCCCCACCAATTCAATAAAAAAGAAACACTACTGAACTACTACTTCACGAGGTGAATAATATGCCAAGATTATCAGGGATTGACGGTAACGAAACTACACAGATATGTCTTTTTTTGAAGTTCGCTACCGAAAAGTGGCATCTTGAATCATTACAGTCAGGAAAACTAAGGATGAATAACCTAAAGAAATTCATTGATATGGAAAAGAATGAGGGTAAGAAGGGAATGGGGGATTTACTAGAAGTATCCAATGTCATTAACCTTCTTAACTTTAAGCTAATTGACCCTGATACTGATGAAGTTATCTTAGAGGGCAAATCATCTAGAGGGGTTATGACCCTGAATCATTGTACGCCAAAACCAGTATTTTGTTTGGCAATGGTTGATTCTAAAATGTTAGAAGTTATAGAAGAGGACGATAAATGCTACAAATGTAAAGTCGTATTCTCAGATATTCAGAAACGAAGGTTTATCGAAGATTTTGGAAATCATGTAATGGTACTTCCAGTAGCCGGTTTTCTCGAAAGGGTCATGAAGGCGTTTGATAAGCATGAATATGGGTATGTTTATCAACCAGTTCTGTATGATGACTTCAATGTAAACCATTCGAATAGATTAAAATCTTTCGAAGAGGAAAATACAGATGTGTTTTTTTGGAAGGATAAAAGCATTGAATATCAAAATGAATTTAGAATTGTTATCTTAAACAAAGATATTGAAGAGCCCTTAGTAACTGAAATAGGAGATTTATCTGATATTAGCTTTATAACGACTTCCGAAAAGTTATTTATGAATGAGCTTATTTTATCTGTAAATAAGTAATAAGAATTAACCCATGCGTTACAGGAGGGATAAAATGTTACAACCTGATACAATAGTTAAGTTCAATGTTATGAAGCATTTTAAACATGTTTCACCCCTCGGTTCGGGTGGAACAGGAGATACATTTCTCTTTAAAGATGAAACTACCGATATGTTTTTCGCCTTTAAAAAATATTCGCCAAAAGGTTCCAATGACATTGAGGAAAACTTTGGGCGGTTTGTAGATGAAATAAAAATCTTATTTAAGCTAACCCACCCCAATATTGTAAGAGTATATAACTATTATTTATATCCTCAAGCAAAATCGGGATATCTGCAAATGGAGTATGTTGACGGAGTGCCAATAGATAAATTTGAGCCTAGCTTCTTTGGTAAGGATTGGGGTGATATTTTCAAAGAAGTTATTTATGCATTTGAGTATTTGGAAATAAACCGCATATTACATAGAGATATTAGACCATCGAACATCCTTATAGATAAAGAGGAAAATGTTAAAGTTATTGACTTTGGCTTTGGAAAAAAGCTTGAGGCCACAGAAAACGAAGGAAAGAGCGTCTTCCTTAATTGGCCAGTTACACAGCTTCCCAACGAGATACAGTTGGAAGGGACGTATAATCACCAAACTGAAGTATATTTTATAGGAAAATTATTTCAATATATTTTAGGGGAGAATCTATCAGAATTTAAATATAACTTCGTAATCGACAAAATGATTAAACTTGAGCCTAGCAATAGATATGGTTCATTCAATGAAGTTTCTCGTGACATCTCAGCCGGAGTGATAAGTGAGGTTGATTTTTCGAAAAAGGAGAAGGAAGTGTATGGGCTGTTTGCCGATGCTTTAGCAAGCCATATTATACACTATCAAGATAAGTATGAGCCTATACAGGATATTGAAACAACTTTAAATAAATTAGCAACTCTCATTCGGAATAGCTCACTTGAAACATATATACAGGATAATGCTCAACTAATAAGGTGTTTTATTAAAGGAAATTATTCATTCAATAGTAAAAGTGATATACAGGTATCTTATGTAAAAGACTTTTATAGATTTCTAGTGGAATTGCCGCCGTATAAACAGAAAATAGTACTAGACAATATTTATACACGACTTGGTAGGATAAAAGTTATAGTCGACGATGGTCTGCCGTTTTAATTATTCCATCTACTATGATTATTGAATATTGAGCAAATGTCATTCCGTTTGAGTCTGTACTCCCTGTCACCTCGTCACATGTGGAGGTCGTTTGCTCCTTGATATATAAGGGTTCAAAGACAGGTGAATAGGAAAATGGGGACCAGATCGATCCCCATTCTTTTTTTGTCTAAATTGGTGTTTTCAAAATCACTAGATCCCGACGGGTATTGTTGTAAAAAGACCAGTCAAATTTTTTCTTTAACAGGCATCCAAATTTCGCTATATACATTTCCCGAAGTACCATTGTGTTTTGTAAAAGAAATCCCATGTAGATCTGCTACTTCATAACCTGAAGAAGGCAACCATTCAGTATAAATTTTAGCGGTAGTTTCTTGAAGCATAGTCGGAAATGATCCTTGATTAGGGAAGATTGCCCATAAACTTTCTTCAATAGAAATTTGCTCTAAATCATCGAATGGATTTTCTTTGGTAGTTGCTAATCCAATCATATGAGTTAGGCACCCTTTTTCCTCAAGAAAACCATCATCATAATCATAAGATACATTCAAGACTTGATGGGGATATAAATCAGCTAATTGATGCATTTCATTTCTTTGTTGTTCGGTAATTGACTGGGCTAGTTCTAAGATCGCATTATTTACACCTTCGAATTGAATGGGCACTCTTTTCGATAGACCTACTATATTAAACTTCTCTTTCTTTTCAATTTTGAACTCCATTGAAATTCCTCCTCTTATATCTATAAAGAATGAAAATTTGGGAAAGGATTTTTGAATTCTGTTTTTAGTTACTTCTGAAGGCAAAAAACCACTCCATTCACGAAAGGCTCTTGAAAATCCTTCTAAGGATTGAAAACCATATTTATAGGCAATATCTGTTACTTTTGCACCGTTAATTAATTCAACATTTGCAACTGATAATCTCCTATTTTTGATATACTCATTCAATGACATTCCAGCCATATACGAAAACATTCTTTTAAAATGATAATCAGATAGACCTACAATTCTTGATATATCTTTTCCGGATATTTCTTCAGTTAAATGTGTTTCAATGTAGTCCATTAAATTATTGAATTCTTGTAACATTCATTTCCCTCCTTTACAAATATATTTTATAGGCAAAATTCATTATTCACTCGATATTTTATATACGGAATTTATCGGAATTTAGATAGCGTTCCATTGAATTGCGTGAAATTATTTATTTCTGCTTTATGACCCGTATTTTTTGCAAGGATGCCCACGGCTTTCAGGAACTTACTAAGAAATCATCTGGATAATTGAAGAGACCAATGGAGAATATGAACAGTAATAAAAGAATTATAAAAGTCAAGGCAATATCGAAAAGGCTATTGAATGCTATACTACGGCTCTGAATCTCCGTATATAGACTTAGAGCAAAGTGTTTTGAGATGATAAATAAAAGAATAATTAAAAAATGGCGACTTCGATAAAGAGTCCCCAAAAATTTTGAGCAAATGTCATTCCTGTGTTTCGATTTGTACTCCCTGTCACCTCGTCACATGTGGAGTGCGTAGCAATGTTAGTCAGGAAAGACTAATAGTTGAGGTTTATTATTGGAAATAGTAAAGAGGGGTGAGCCCCCCTCTACTTCCATTTGGAGGGAACGTAAATGAGAACTGAAAAGGAAATGTTTGATTTAATATTAGGAGTTGCTCAAAAGGATGAACGAATCCGGGCGGTATATATGAACGGTTCGCGTACCAACCCTAATGCTCCCAAGGATATTTTTCAGGATTATGATATTGTCTACGTAGTAACTGAAACTTCTTCTTTTATAAAAGATGAAACATGGATACATATATTTGGTGATTTGATAATGATACAGGAGCCTGATAAAAATGACCTATCTATAGGTGTAGATATGGACTTTACTCGGTCTTACGGATATTTAATGCTATTTACTGATGGAAATCGCATAGATCTTCACATAGAAACTAAAGAATCTATGCTTGAAGGTTATGGGAGCGATAAGTTGACGGTTCCCCTACTTGATAAGGATAACTGCCTGCCCATCATTCCTCCCCCCACAGATCTTGACTATCATGTTAAAGAGCCTACAGAGCCATTATATTTGGGCTGTTGTAATAATTTTTGGTGGTGCCTTCAAAATGTAGCCAAAGGAATTTGGCGTGACGAATTACCGTATGCGAAACAAATGATTGAACAAGTCATCAGACCTTGTTTGGATGAGATGATATCATGGTGGGTGGGTACCAGAAATGACTTTCAAGTTTCGATAGGAAAAATGGGAAAATACATGAAAAGGTATCTTCCCGAATCCTATTGGGAGATGTATAAGCAAACTTATTCGAATAGTGATTATGAGATTATGTGGAATGCGGTATTCACTACTTGTGAATTGTTTAGAGTTCTAGCGAAGGATGTTGCTGAGTCCTTGCAATATACTTACAACGCCAAAGATGATGACAATATGACTAAGTATCTTAAGCAGGTTAGAGAATTGCCTGTTGATGCAAAAGGTATTTATTGACTCCGCTCTCCCCCAAACGATGTTTGCCTCTATGGCCTCTGCAATTGCTTTAGCATTCCTAAGTGTGATAGTCGTCTCACCGAAAGGGGATAACCTAGCTTTACAAAGGATGGAAAAGAAAATGATCAGTTCGATTGGTATGAAATCCCACCTGCCATCATTCTGCGTTTTAAAAAGTTATAGAAGACAAGCCAAGTACTGTACACACAGCTTGGTTGAATGAAGAGTTTTGAAGTGACCAGCGAAGAATCTATTAAGAGGCCTCTTACAGTACTATCCGCTTCAACCCAGTCATAAAACTCCTGCATACAACAACCCGAACTTTTCTAAGTTCGGGTTGTTGTATATATAGCTGGCTTTTAAAAGCTATAATGCTACCCGCTATAGCTTTTAGCTATAACCAGGTATTGCTTTTAAGTGTTACGTAGATCGTATTCCTCCATGCTAGAATCAAAGCACACTAAAAACATGTGCTTAATTGAGGAGGAACTTTCATGTGCAGTAGATTTCAAATCGTAGGTAGCCTGTTGCGTCCGTCGGATTTATTAGAATATAAACACCAAATTGAACATCGTGATGATATCAGCTATCCCTTTTATCAAGACTTTCAAGGGTATGAGCAGTGTGAATCTGAAGCCATCCAGACCGTAGTCGAGAATGAAATTAAAAACGGCTTGTCCGTTCTGACTGATGGTGAATTCTCCAAGTCGATGTGGCATCTGGACTTTGTCTGGGGTTTCCAAGGAATTAGCCGCTATATCGCGGATCATGGATATTTTTTCAGGGATACAGATGGCACTTCCAAATACGAGACTCGAAAAGATATTGGTTTGCGCATTACAGGTGAGTTGGGCGGGAAAAACCATCATTTTATTCAGGTCTACAAGAAGCTCCAAGCCCACGCTGGCGACCACGAAACAAAGCTGTGCGTACCTTCCCCATCACATATTTTTGGTGAGTTATCATGGTCAGATAACATTGGTGGCAAGGATGCGGTTTATAAGGATAGACATGAGCTGAGAAACGGTCTTGTTAAGGCTTATAAGGAATTTGTGGAGGAGTTTGCTGCTGCTGGGGGAAAAATCCTTCAATTCGACGATTGCTTATGGGAGCTATTTGCAGATGATAACCCGAACTCCCCCTATACTGGCGAGAATATCAATCAAGAGGAAGTTCAGGCTCTAGCTACAGAATTTATTGATATTAACAATACAATAATTGATTTTGGCCATAGCCTAGGCTTGAAAATGTGGACGCATAACTGTCGGGGGAACTATGATTCCCGTAATATGGGTGGCGGCTCCTATGCTAAGATCGCTAATCTGTTCTTGAAGCAGCTTAAATACGATCGTTTTTTCCTTGAATGGGACGATGAGCGTGCAGGCTCACTTGAGGCACTTGCGGTTTTCAAAGATAAGCCCGAGACAGAAATTGTACTTGGATTGTTGTCTTCTAAAACCAATACCCTGGACGATGAGGCTCGTGTAGTTAGAATGCTTGATGAAGCATCGAAAATTATTGACAAGGATCGCTTATTACTCTCCCATCAATGCGGTTTTGCGTCCTGCGATGGCGGTAATGAATTAACAGAAGATGAGCAGTGGGCGAAAATTAAACAAGGACAACGTATTGCCCAGCAATATTGGGGTAAGTAATATATATCTAAGTTAAAGAGGGGCTTCTCCCCTCTTTTTTTGTTCGAATATTTACCACAGCACAGCCTTAATTCGGGCGAATATACCCCGTACTATACAATTGGATGATGCAAGCGTGCCTGCAACAAGTTCAAATCATTGTCAATACCATCCAACTCATACCAAGAAATGTTTAAAGCTTCGGATAGTTGCTTGGCAAGCGTTGTTTTGCCGCTAGCTACAATTCCAATGATGAGGATCTTTTTCAATGGTTACACCTCATATCAAGAATAAGGTATGTACAGCATAAAAAGGCAATATTTATCAAAACTCTGTCTTGAACCCATGTTATATTGATGGCAGGGAGGTAATATTGGTGACACATATTCAAGAAATTCAAGTAGCTTTAGATTATATTGAAGTAAATTTACATGAGGAACTGACATTAGATGAAATTTCTAGTTTCGTAGGATTTTCAAAATTCTACTTTCACAGGCTTTTTCAAAGAGAAGTAGGTATTTCACTATATGACTATATCCGAAGACGAAGACTTGCTAAGGCAGCCTCTGCTTTGCTAAATACCAGTACATCCATCCTTGAAATTGCCTTAACCTATCGCTTCGAATCTCAAGAATCATTTACTAGATCTTTTAAAAGCGTCTATCAATTACCTCCCGGAAGATACAGATCTGCTATTAACAATTTAATTATAGGAGGAGTAAATATGGCAAAGGAAAGTACAATTAAAGGTTGGATTGTAACAGGCACTGCCCCGGAGAAATATCACATGGGCCTTGATCACCAAATATGTCACATGGGCTCCAAGGCTGCTACAATTTCCTCTGTTGGAGATGACTTCTCACACGGAGAATATGGCACGATCATGCAACAAATTAGTGCGAAGAATTATTTGGGAAAGCGAGTGCGTTTTTCCGGCTTTGTTAAAAGTAAAGAAGTAGCAGGATGGGCTGGATTATGGATGAGAATAGACAACAATACGAGTGCGACATTGAAACTTGATAATATGCAGAATAGGGCCATTACCGGAACCCATGAGTGGAATTACTATTCCTGTGTTCTGGATATTCCAGAGGACGGAGCCATTATAAACGTTGGCGTGTTACTAACTGGCAAAGGGCAGATTTGGTTTGATCATGCTGACTTGCAGGAGGTGGACCGAAATACTCCAACGACTGACTTTATTGTCGAAGAAGTATTCTCTGACCGCCTGCTAAATCCCTTCTTTGAGGAGGAAAATTGATTCACGATTAAAATCGTACATCCTCATACCTGCTGGCGTCCTATATCCAGAATGTAGGATATTGTCCCTTTCTCACCAGTTTGTTATATAACAAGGCAACACAGACTACGATTACTGAACCTATAAGAACTGGAGTAAATAAGAAGCTCCAAGAAGAGGCGGATGTTAAAACAACAATGGGATTAGCACCAGCAGGTGGATGTGTCGTTTTAGTTAACGACATTAAAGCAATACCCAGTCCAACACCAGCAGATAAAGCATAAATTCCATCACCAAAAAAATGATAGATTACCAGTCCGCATAAAGTAGTGATCAAATGTCCTCCTATAATATTCCTCGGCTGTGAAAAAGGAGCCTCGGGTACTGCAAATGCCAGAACGCAGCTGGCCCCAAATGGTGCCATTAATAGAGGAAGATCTGTACCTTTAGAGATGAGTACCAATATAAATATGGTAACAAAGCCCCCTCCAAAAGCTATGATTGCCTGAGGGATACTTACCTTCAATGGCGAACGAGATTTTACGGAAAACTTCCCCAAATAAGTTTGTATGGATTTGTACAACAGAAAACCGCCTCTCTAAACTTTATTTCATCATTACCATACCTTAAGATCGAATATCTGTATAATAGATAATACGATTAATAATTATCGAAAATTATAATATATGGGGCGTGTGTTATGTTAAATCGATTAGATGGAAAATATATATACACTTTTTTGAAGGTTTACGAGCAGAGAAATATAAGTAGGGCCTCTATTATTTTAGGATTCTCCCAATCCACCGTAACTAATCATATTCAAATTCTTGAAGATATCTTAAATGTGCAATTATTTCATCGAACTCTAAATGGAGTAACACCGACTGAAAAAGGCGAGCTATTTATGAAGTATGCCAGAGAGTTTTTTAAATTGGCAGAAGAATTAAAAGATAATATCAACAAAACGTATGGAGTCCTTAGAGTAAAAGCGCTGGAATCCTTTTGCGTAACCCATTTTTCAAACCCCATTATCGATTTTCTAAAAAACTATGAGGAAGTCGAGATCAAATTAACGACGGGATTTCATCAAGATATTATCGAAGACGTGATCAGCCAAAAGGTCGACTTTGGGATTATCCCCTTTGATCCTAGAATGAGTAAGATTACATATACGCCCCTTCTTGAAGAGGAGTTTGTATTTATTATGGCCAACGATAGGGAAGAAAAAAAACTGTTGAGCAGCAACATTAACGTCATTGGATTTGGAGGAAACTGTATTTATCAGTCTATGGCCAACCAAATACTCATTGACCATGAGAAATTTGATTATAAAAACATAGAGTATGCTAGTTTAGAAATGATAAAACAAACCGTGCTTAGTGGTACTGGAATTGCATTAGTTCCCAAATGCTCAGTCATGAATGAATTATCTTTAAACAAGCTAAAAATTTTAAATTTAGGAGAACCCATCACTATTAAACACGGCATTATTGAATTAAAATCAAAACAGAACAATCCAATTTCTGAACTATTTAAGCATTTTATTTTGGATTGCTTTAATCCAACAAAACAGTAATACTAATGCTGATCTATGCTTTTGATCTAAAGCAATAGTCCAATATCAGATAGGGGGAGAGCCCACTATGACGACAAATAACAACAGTGAATTATCAACAGAACAGCGCGATGAACTACTCGGAACCTTGAAAGCCCGATTTGAGAAAAATATGAATCGCCATGAAGGTCTTGATTGGGCAAAAGTGCAAGCAAAGCTCGAAGCGAGTACTGATAAACTGTGGTCGCTCCATGAAATGGAGAACACAGGCGGCGAACCGGATGTTGTTGGTCATGATGAAGAGTCGGGCGAATACATCTTCTATGATTGTACAGCGGAAAGTCCTAAAGGCCGCAGAAGTATTTGTTACGATCAAGAAGCGCTCGAGTCAAGGAAAGCGAACAAACCGGAAAACAGCGCTCTGAATATGGCTGCTGCCATGGGCATTGAACTTTTAACAGAAGAACAATACCGAGAGCTGCAGAAGCTTGGAAATTTCGATATGAAAACATCGAGCTGGGTGAAAACACCGGATCATATTCGGAAACTCGGCGGGGCTCTTTTCTGTGATCGCCGCTATGACACTGTCTTTGTGTACCATAATGGAGCAGAATCCTACTATGCTGCCAGGGGGTTCCGTGGCTCACTAAGAGTCTAAAGACCTCAAAACGCCTATTCTAGCTTATAGAGGTGAGAAGGTTAGAACGCTTTAGAATCCATATGCTGCATCAACGAGTCTTAGATTGGGGATGTGCTAAAGCCACAAACAACGTCACTTGGGATCAAGATTTATCTTTTTCTAGGGCGTGTATGCAAACCATAAACCTCTTTTAATTGGGTAATAGTTTGTATGATGAGAAGATACGAAATTCGTGACGACCAATGGGACAAAATCAAGGACCTGCTGCCGCCGGAAAGAAAACCACAAGGAGGAAGACCCCCGAACGATCATCGCAAGATGCTGAACGCCATGCTATGGGTAGCACGAACCGGTGCACCATGGCGGGATTTACCGGAATATTATGGCTCCTGGTCCACCGTCTACAGCCGTTTTCGCCGCTGGCAAATTGCTGGCATTTGGGATCGAATTCTAGAGCATGTTTCCATTGAACCCGACTGGGAAAGTGTGATGATTGACGCAACCATTGTCCATGTCCATCAGCATGGAGCGGGCGCAAAAGGGGGACCTTTAAGCAAGCAATTGGGCGTTCCAGAGGTGGATTAACGACCAAAATACATGCCATTGTAGATGCCCTTGCTAATCCGCTTCGCTTCCAATTGACAGCTGGACAACGACATGATGCCGTAACCGGCTACGAAATGCTCAAACAAATGGATCTCACACAGAAACAAGTGTTAGCCGACCGAGCTTATGACTCCAACCGAATTTTAAAGCTTCTTCAGGAACAGTCCGCCACTCCAGTCATTCCAAGCAAGAAAAATCGTCGAAAACCAAGAAAATGGGACAAAGAGGTTTACAAGGAACGGCACTTAATTGAGTGCTTTTTCAATAAAGTGAAGAATTACCGCCGCTTGGCGACTCGCTTCGATAAACGGGCAGACTCATTTATGGCATTTTTAACCCTTGCTTCAATCATGGTGTGGCTTGCTTAGGTTTGCATACACGCCCTAGTTGGGCGGCAAGATATACAAAAGTCAGCAGCATATTTTGTTAAAATAAAACGTCCCGTGGGCTACTGCCCATTTTACTTACCTGTAACTAGGCACTTGCATAGGATAAATGGGCAAACTAAACTGAGAGGAGTATTAATATGTACCCTAATTCAGGCTATCACCTTCATTGGCATAATCCTATTGCATGCCACGGGAATAACGAATGGAGTCATGGCTGGCATCCCCATGATTATAACTGGACCAACTACAACAATAGTCCTTCTGGTACCATCCCATTACAAGATTATGGAACAAGACCGCTTGTACTGAATATTGAGCAAGCAGCCAAACAAAACAATACGTATCGTACCGCTTTGTGGACAGGGAAATATTTCCAAGTAACCTTGATGAGTATTAACGTTGGTGAAGACATAGGTCTGGAAGTCCATCCGACCACCGACCAGTTTATACGGATCGAAGAAGGTCAGGGACTTGTTCAAATGGGGGAGCGCAGAGACAAATTAGATTTTCAAGTCATGGCTTATGATGGTTATGCAATTATGATTCCCGCTGGAAAATGGCACAATGTAACCAATACAGGCAATCGCCCGCTTAAACTTTATGTGATCTATGCCCCGCCTCACCATCCATATGGCACCGTTCAAGAGACGAAAGCCATCGCTCAAGGATCGCGGTAAGTATACTATTTCATGTAAAGCGGGCGATCCTCCCGCTTTTTTTATTCATAGTGTGATAATGCTTCAGAAGGCTCCCTACTCGGTCTAGAATAAGCTGTCTTAAGGCTAACGGCTTTACGGCTATAACCGAATGACCATATCTCATAAAATAACTGGCAATAAACTCCTCTTCCCCTGGATGATAATCCCCTCTTATCACGGTTCTGCTCCCCTCTACCAGTTCCATTGAAGGATAATTCTCTTTATAATAGAGATCCTTAGCCCGTTCCTCAATCTCCACCTCAAATTCAATACGTTTCTCAGCTTGAGATGCATCCAAGGAGCGGCTGAGAAGTTCATCTATAGAAAAGCGTGTATCCACTTCCATCTCCTCTATGGAGGTTATTCTATCGCATCTAAAAACTCTAGGTTTATTCGTACTTCCCTCAATTCCAGCCGCATACCACTGTCCAAACTTCGCAGAAATTTTATAAAACTGCACTTGGTAACTTTTAGTTCGGTGATTTTTAGCATATTGAATTTTACAGAGGCTCTCATGAAGAATACTCTTCAGAATTTTATCTAAAAAAAGGCTGGCATTACGGTGCGGATACACTTCAAATTGCAGAACCTTTTTCATTTTGTGGATCTGCTCAATTTGCATTTTGGACAGGCAGTGCTCAAACTTCTCGTTCAGCTGATTCCCACTTAAGTGAAAGGGAGTGGATTGGTATGCTTCCAGTGTTAACATGGCAAAATACAGAGCATACACTTCATCCATGGTAAAGACAATCGGGGAAAGCAGTCTGTTTTTTAAGATCCGGTATCGTCCATGTCTGCCATGTTCGGCATAAATCGGCATGCCTAATTCTTCTAATGAACCAATATCCCGCAGAGCCGTACTTTTGGATATGTGGTATTGTTCCATAAGATCTTTTAAATTAAAGAACTCTCGGTTGTTTAAGTACCGAATCATATCATTCAATCTCTCGGATTTCTTCATGTTCATCTCCTGATAAAGGTGTCTTATTTTGAACCCTTTATCAAGGATAATGGGTTTAAGGGAACAGATCAAATCCATAAGATATTGCCCTAAAACTATGATACTAAAGGAGATTAAAACCATGAGTACAACCCTAGAAGTAGCTGTTTTCTTATCCATGAACGGAAGAGCAGGAGAAGCTATTGATTTCTACAAAAAGCATTTCAATGCCAAGCCATTGCTGCTAGTTACCTATCAAGATATGGCCAAGCGCGACAGCTCCGTTCAGCTTACGGATGACAATAAAAACTACATTTCTCACTCTGTCTTAACCATCGGTAAAACAAAAATCATGATCGCCGAAGATAATATGGACACAGGCGAAGCCTATGCGGCGGGGAATAACTTTTCATTATGTATTCAAAGTGCTGACTTGGAGGAAATTAAACAATTCTACAATAGCTTGATGACAGATGGCCGAGTCAGAGTTATCGTTCCGTTAGCTGAAAATGTATTCAGCAAAGCATATGGTATAGTTGAGGACCCGTTTGGAGTGCAAATTCAGCTCATGTATGATCACCGATTGCAGTAAGAAGTAAACATAAGTTCTAAGCGTAAAGAGGGGGCTCCCCCCTCTCTACACTCTTTTTCTCATATTGATTTATACCTTCTGAGCCATAACCTTGGACATAGCATGTTTGTGAGGAACGCCTGAGGAGTTACAGTTAAAAATAACCTCCGAGCTATCTGTAACGAGCCAATCATGATAATGTGCGAGCAATTCACCAGAATACCACTTATATGCATGAGGTTCTTTCTCAGGTGGCGGTGCAATAAACGGCTTGTTTACAAAGACATTCATCACATGCAGCCCATTCGGATTGGTGAACTGCTTATAGTTATTAAAGATCTCCTCACGAAATTCCGGCTTTATGTAATGCAGAACACCGCTTGAGAAGATTATGTCAAAACAACTATTCAGCCGATAGTCCAAAATATCTGCTTTAAACACATGCACCTGGACTCCGATAGCATCAGCAAGCCGCTTCGTCTTCTCAATCCCTGCTTCCGATACATCAAACGCGGTAACATCATAACCATTTCTGGCAAAAAAGACAGCATCCTTCCCCTCCCCACAGCCAATATCAAGCAATCTCAACCGCTTATTGGGCGGCATGGCTCGTAGTATCTGATAACAAACCTGGTTCGGTTCAGTACCCCAATAATAATCATTTGTTTTATATTCTTCCTCATAGATCGTAATCGGCTTGTTCTGTAATGCATACCCAAGAAGCTTATCCATGCTTACTTCTAACGTTCTGGACAATTGGGGCAGTAACGAAATGTCAGGCATAGTTTGAGCATTTTCCCACTTGGAGACGGCTTGAAAGGAAATACCAAGAATCTTCGCCAGTTCCTCTTGCGTGAGCCCCTTCTCTCTACGGTAAATGCTTATATTTCTTGCTAACTGCTCTTTCATGGCTTCCCACGCTCCTTTGTATTTCAGATTCTACTCGGAAGTAGATGGAGCACACAATAACTTGATATTTGACTTTTCGTGAAATTCAACCACCAGTTGAACTTAAGAATATACTCAAGGGGGATTGCCGTCTGTAGAAGCTTATTTGCTCTTTTGTGTTATATTAATATATGGTCCAATTTACCCAAGGAAAAGAAAGGATCCTATTCTTATTGGGAAGGATATGAGAAGCCCTAAAGATCCCAGATCTCTAGCGGTTCTTTTCTTAAAAAATATATTTACAAAGGAGGCGCAAGTAGGTGCAGCTTATTAATCCAACAGACATCCAAAGCAGGATCGATTTCTTGAAGGATGAAGAGCTTTATATTCATCTGGAAATGACAACTGGGGCCTATGCCGCCCATTTTGACGCAAGTAAGCATCCGGCGTCTACCTTCATTACCAACGCTAAAATTCAGTATTCGCTTGGCTCGATTTCCGGAAACGGCCCCTATAGAATCGGATTAAAAATGAAGGACGGATGGATTTATGCAGAAGGGCTTACACATTTTGAAGAGCAGGAGACAGAACGGTTAATCATGGCAGGCCACGACAGCCAAGGCAAATTGGTTGTAGCCTTCCAGTTGAGCCGACAGCCTTTCTAAGCAGACAGAGGAGATGAAGAACATTTTGGAACGTCGAATTCTTGTTGTATTGCCTCATCCGGATGATGAATCCTTCGGAGCGGCAGGGACACTTGCGATGCATATAAGTCAAGGAACTCCGGTTACCTATGCTTGTCTTACCCTCGGCGAAATGGGACGGAATATGGGAATCCCGCCGTTTGCCAACCGGGTTACACTGCCGGAAATTAGAAAAGAAGAACTTAAAGCCTCCTGCCAAGCCATTGGGATACAGGATTTAAGAATGCTTGGCTTCCATGATAAAATGGTCGAATTTGAAGATAAAGAGGTGCTGGATGGCCGGATCGCAGACCTGCTTGAAGAGCTGCAGCCTTCGCTCGTACTGACTTTCTATCCCGGCTACAGTGTGCATCCTGACCATGACGCATGCGGGGCAGCTGTCATCCGGGCCATTAGCCGGCTGCCAGAGGAACGCAGACCCGTTGTACACTGTATGGCCTTCTCCAAAAACTGCGAGCAGGAAATTGGCAAGCCCGATGTCTTCAAGGACGTGAAGCCTTATCTGAAGCAAAAGCTGGCCTCAATTCAAGCCCACCGTTCCCAATTCCAAGCCGCTGAACTGCTCGGAAAAAATACACTGTCGGATCAAGAGCTGCAAAAGCGATTCGGAACAGAACGGTTCTGGACATATAAATTCTAGCTGTTTCACTTGAGAGGAGCCCCCGCTCCTCTCTTTTAATTTAAACTTCGGAAGTAGAACTACAATTTCTCAGCTGTTATAATGATCCATGAAATATTTCCCAAGGGAGGGAGTTCTATGAACGAATCGCAAATTCATGTTGCCTTAGTATGCGGACCGGACTGTGGCATGGAGACACAGGCTGTCCGGGCAGCTCTTGAGTGCTTTGGGGCAAGAGTCGTCACCTACTGGGTGGGGAGGCCCGAACATCTCATGAACATTTTATCAGGCAAAGATCTCTACCCAGATACCTCCATCCTTATTTTCGACTTTCACGGCGAAGACGGCCAATTCATCATGCCGGAATTGGGTGAGGACATTTATTACGACTACGAGCCAAGGAAGAACTTCGGGCCGGCCGAGATTAAACAGTTCGCAAGGCTGGACGGGAAGATCATCCTGGCGAACGGCTGCACACTGGGAGCTCCCGAAACGGCTGAGGCCTTTCTCCAGGGGGGCTGCAGCACATTCATCGGGCCTGGCGACTACCCGGACGGAAATGCGGCACTCCTGTTTGCCATCCGCTTAATGTACGAAATAATTCAGAATCATAAGAGCGTCGATGAGGCCTATGAGCTTGCCAGATCGACCGATGAGCAGGAAATGTCCATGTACCAAATATATAAGCAAGCTTAAGGGCAGGGGAACGGTAAGAACGCTTTTTTAAAATCGAAAGGAAGTGAATACGTCATAAAGAACTACGGACAGGAATTATTCAAAGGAACCGCAGCTTATTACTCGAAGTACCGCCCCGCCTATCCGGCTGAAATCATTAGGACGATTGTACGCAGGTTTGCTCTGGATGGACGAGGAAGGCTGCTGGACTTGGGCTGCGGAACAGGACAATTGACGATCCGGTTCGCCGATTGGTTCGAGCAGCTTGTTGGACTTGATCCGGAGCAGGAAATGATCGACGAAGCCCTGCGATTTAGCAAGGAAATGAGGCTGCCTCATATCGACTGGCGAAATGGTCATGCCGAGAGCTATCTTGAGCAGATGAATGATGATCCTTATCGCGTGGTTCTAATTGCCAAGGCCTTTCATTGGATGGACCGGGAACATGTACTTGACTCCTTATACCCGCGGATCATCCCAGGCGGCGGAGTTGCGATTATTGACGGTTATTTTCCGCAGCAGGAACCTCTCCCGTGGCAAAATGAAGTCCAGAGAATAGTCACCAAATGGTATGGACCCAAGCGAAAGGCAGGGAACACTACATACGAGCATCCTAAAGTCGGCCATCAGGAGATCGTGGCCCGTTCACGTTTCGACCTGGAGGTTCATCGGCTGCCGGTTTACGAGCACCTATGGAATATTGAATCGATTATCGGCAACCTCTACTCTACTTCCTTTGGCTCCAGGCGGTTCCTCGGAGATCATGCCTCCTTATTTGAAGATGAATTAAAGGATGCCCTGCTGAGTATAGATAACAGCGGAATATTTTCAGAAGAAATCCAGCTATCTGTTATTTTTGCAATAAAAAAAGAAGGGTATTCGGATTTTATGGTGGAGAAGAGCTTATAGCTGGCCCTTCTCCAATTTCTCGATCAAGGTGGAAAAGTCGATTCCCAGCAAGATTATTTCTTCTGGCTCACGAACAACTCCAATAGGTGGCATATTAAACATCGGGAAGTTTTCCTCCCGTAGATCGTAGCTATACTTAGGCTTACGTTGCTTTTCAAGTCCTTCTGTAAAGAGTATTTTTGCTCGTAGGGCTTCAAAAGAGTATCCCCTGCCTAAACGATTAATGACTCGAATAAGGCTATTTAGAGATTCCGTATAAGCATCTGAAATGCGATGGTCGAAGTAGGCGAATATTTCCTCTTCCCAGTTCTTCATAGCCATTGTAAGTGGTTCAAAAGCGGATTGCAGTTCAGTTGGTATTTTAGCTTTCCATTCGTTGTATTTAAGGAATGCCGTCTGTCTGCTATCACATTCCCAAATATCGAAATATGATTCCTTTAAGTCATAAGCAGTGCCGAGAGAAGGATAATTTCTGTCCAAAGGTCAAGCGTAATTTTATCCCTCTCTGTAAGCGCTATATGGCGTTTTAGGAGGATAAAACGGTCGTGCATCAGCCCGCGGCGTTCTTTTGGCGATAATCCCTCAAAGATCTGCCTACGAATGGTTTCCAACGCTTGGTTTGCCAAACGGACAACGTGAAATTTATCTACGATGATAAGAGCTTTTGGCAATATAGCCCTCACGGCATCCTTATACGGTTGCCACATACCCATTGTGACATATCGTATTTGTCCTCTATTTGGAAGGCGTGAGAGGTAGCCTACAACGGTTTCCTTGTTACGATTGGGTAAAACATCTAACAAAGTACGTTCCTCAATGTTGGTTAAAACGCATCTTGGCTTAATAATGTGTATATCGTCAATCCCAAGCCAATTAGGAGTTTCAAATCGATGCGTTTCTTTAAGACGATTGATGTAATCACGAAAGATGTTACGTATCGTTTTTTCATGCAATCCAACATCCTCGGATATGCTGACAAACGTGCGTTTAAGGCTTTGCTTCTCTATATAAGACAATAATCGTTTGGTACAGTTTCGCTTTTCGTCTATGGTGTGGTCTAAGTGTTCCCAAAAGGTTCGATTGCAGTCTCTACAGCGATACCTCTGACGCTTTATAAGAAGGCCTACACGCTTGCCGTGAATAGGTAAGTCCATGCAGACCTGTTCCCTGCTATCGTGTTTGTAGAGGTTGGCTATACATCCACAATGAGGGCAAGCGAAAGGTGAAGAGTTCGTCACCACTTGTATTAGAAAATCAAATTCATTCTCATTAATACTCAGGATGTCGAATTTTGAAAGATTCAGACGATCCAAATGAATTTTTTCTATCATTTATGATGCAAACTCCTTCTTTGTTTTCATATGACTGGTCAGAATACCGCTGAATATGAAAGATAACAACGAACCTGCAAAGCATATGGCCGCAAACATGCCTACGGCGGAAAAACCGTTAGAAGTCGCGTAAATCAGGCCTGCGATCCAAGAACCGAGCGTGGTCGCAGCGTACATGATTGAATTGGCCAAGCTGGAGATCGTGCCGCGGATGGTCGGATTTAATGAATTCAGCATTCCCAATATTAGGGGAAAAGCGATCCCCATATTAACGAATATGAAAAAGTAAACACTTTCGAAAACCGCAACCGATGGCAAGTGAGGCAAAATAATAAAACATGCGATAGAGACAAGAAAGCCCACAACCAGCGTATTGAAACGGTTTAACTTTTTGATCACATAGGCACCGCCGAAGCTCCCGACGATATTCCCGAGACCAAGAAAAAACATCACGTACCCTGCTTGATCAATGGAAAGGTGAAAGCGATCCGTCACCCATTTTCCAATGAAAGAAAAGGCAGCAAAGAATCCACATTGAAATAAGAAATGAGCGAGGAAAGCCCTTCTCGCCATGCGGCTATTCAATAGGGGAAGGTATCTGCTGAACATCAGAGTCTTTGTTTTTGGGCCTTGATTCGGCTTCATTTCGGGTAAAGCATAGAAGATAAATACCGCAACGAGTAATGCACATGCTCCGATCGTAAAAAAAGGATAAGACCAATGGGTTGAGGCAAGCAGGCTTCCAATAGGGATGCCGAACGCTTGGGATGCAGCCAAGCCTGCCATGACGATTCCCGATACTTTGGCAATTTTTGAGGTTGGAAATAGAGCAGGGATCGAGGCCCAGACTTGAGGCGCCGTAAAAGCTGCACTGACTCCGGCTAAAAAACGGAAGAAGAACATCGGCCAAAAACCTGTGGCAAAGCCGCATAATATAGTTGAAACCGAAAAGCAGACCATGCCGGAAAGCATGACCTTTTTACGATCCCAACCATCGGAAAGCGGTCCAGCAATTAGTGCAAAAATGGCATAACCTAAAGCATAAGACCCCACCATCCAACCCGAATATTCGGTCGGAATATGAAACAAGTCCTGAAGAGTGGGGATAAGCGGAGAGATCAAAAACGTATCCGTACCAATAACAAACATGATAAGGAAAAATAAAGCAGTTAATTTGATCATTCTATAATCACCCTTTGTAGTTAGTTCTATAGTTCAAGTATTATTGAACTAATGAAAAAAAAAAGAATTTCTTTCTACAACGTATCCAGAAATCCGGGTAAGTAAGTTTGAAATGTCTCCAAATCGATGCTCATATACTTCGCTTGGGCTTCTTTTCGTACCTTGATCAATTTCGCCTCCTTTAAAGCACGCAAGTGATACGAAGTATTCGATTTCGTAGTATCGCGAATGTCTCCTACTTCTCCACAATTCATCTCCTTCCTGCTGGTGTATAGAGCTCGTATGATGTCCAATCTTGTTTCATCGGCTAACGCCTTAAATATTTTGACTCTGAGTTCATCATTTATTATTTTTTGAGTAGTCATAAAACCATTGTACTAAGATATCCCTATAAATCAAGCCTTTGGAAAAATACCACCATATTTTCCGGTTTCTAAGTCAAATGTTTGGATTTTGTCCCCACCATAAACGGAGTAGTTATGGGCTCATTTCCACGGAAAAATAAACTATACTTGTTCTTGTCATGGTCTATCTGACTCCCAGCAGGTACGATAGAATCAAATCTGCCTTGAAGGGAGCAATCCATATGTCAAACCAGAAGGTCTTTATCCGATGTTAAAACTGAAATACTTGTTCTATAATGCTGACCTGGCCGAGATGTTATTGAAGAACTGGTCCTACGATGAAGATTCATTAGGGCTCTTTAAGCACTATAGAATATCGTCCAATGCCGTCTATCCTTTCCGCTCTGAAGGGAGGCCGCAGCTGCTTCGCTTTGCACCCAAGTCCGAGAAGCTGGGCCCAAATCTCAAGGCTGAGCTTGAATTCCTTCGTTATTTGCACGCCCACCAATTTGAAGCTTTAGAGGCCGTTCCTTCGCGCAGCGGTAGTGAGCTTGTAGAAGCCGAGACCCCTTGGGGAACCTTTTATGCAACCGTGTTCAAGCGGGTGGCCGGTACTCAGCTAAGCCGCACCGAGTTTAATGCCCCCCTACTCTTCTCCTACGGCCAAGCACTGGGTAAGCTTCACCGGTTATCCAGCCAATACAGCCCGGTCAATCCCCCGAGGTGGAGTTGCATGGATGTACTGGATTGGATTGAAGAGCTGCTAGGCCATAATCCAGATGAGGAAACCGCCCTGAAAGAAGCTCATCTTCTTAGACAGAAATTTGCAGAATTGTCCACAAGCTCAAATATGTACGGACTGATCCACTATGATTTTGAAGCTGATAATGTGTTCTATGAGGAGGCTTCAGGCACCTGCCATGTCATTGATTTTGATGACGCAATGTACCATTGGTATGCGATGGATGTAGAACGAGCCTTAAACAGCTTGCAGGAGTATATTCCTGTAGAACATTTCGCCCACAAGAAAAGTCTTTTTCTAGAAGGCTATTGCACCGAGTTTGAGCTACCAGAGCATCTTGAACGCCTTCTTCCCATCTGCAGCCGGTTTGCCAATTTGTATGGTTATGCACGGGTATGGAGAGCCGTGAACGAGCGGTGGGAGCATGAACCAGAATGGCTTGTTCACCTAAGAAATAGGCTGACAGAAGGAATGAAGGCAGAAGCCGCCTATTTTGGCCAAAGCTCTAATCTACTCAGATAAAAATAAGGGGTAAACCTGAGACGATTACATGGCTCGCCGCTCAAGTTTACCCTTGTTAATGAACTAGGCTTGGATGATATCCCGGTGATTCAGCCCTTCACAAGATCCTACAGCAAATTCTCCGGATTAAGCCCTAGAAGGGCTTCATGTACAAATCGCCCGTCCTTGCTGATCAGCACATCGTCGAAGTAAATCTCGCCCCCGCCGAATTCAGGCTTCAGCATCAGAACAATGTCCCAGTGGATGACCGATTTATTGCCGTTGTCAGCATCCTCATAGGCCTCTCCCAGCGCAAAATGAATGCTGCCATTAATCTTCTCGTCGAACCCGACGTCATTCATAATTTCGTTAATGTAAGGATTGACACCGATCGCGAATTCCCCGATAAATCTCGCTCCCTCATCGGAATCCAGCAGCTCTGTCAGCTTCTTGTTGTCATCACTGCTGCACGCTGTCACCTTCCCCTGCTCAAACCTCAGCTGGATGTTCTGGAAGGTCTGCCCTGCATACAGGGACGACGTATTGAAGGTAATCACACCTTGAACGGAATCCAGCACGGGAGCCGTAAATACTTCCCCATCCGGCAGATTTACCTTACCTGCGCATTTCACAGCTGGGATATCTTTAATGGAAAAAGACAAATCTGTTCCAGGAGCCTTGATCTGAACCCGGTCTGTCCGGTTCATCAGCTCCACAAGCGCATCCATGGCCGTGGACATCTTGCTGTAATCCATCGTACAGGTGTCATACAAGAATTGCGCATACGCCTCTGTGCTCATCCCGGCCAGCTGAGCGTAGGCTTTGGTAGGAACATTAAAGAGCACCCATTTCTTCTTGCCCCGCTCATCACCTACGGACTTATATGCCTTGCGGTATGCATCTCTCTTCGCAGAAGGAACATCCGCATATTCGGATACATTGTCCTCTCCGAGAATAATAATGACCGCGTCCATCGCCTTCATCTGCTCCAGCTTGAACTGCGCATCCAGCTTGAACTGTTCCTCTGAACCATAGAGCATCATTTGCCGGTTAAGACGGTAATCGCTAACCTCTACAAACGCCTGCCCTCCCGCTTCAAAAATTTCCGTAATAAAAGGCTGCAAAATTTCCGGGTCCTTCACATCAAGGGCTTGAATCAGCACCTTTTCTCCAGACTGTACACTTGCAGAATAATGCACAACCGTCTTGGCAAGCTTATGTAACCGAGTATCCACGCCTTTATCCATCCTTCCATTCAACTTCATAGATTTACTAGAATTATACATCCAATCATAAAAGGTAGCAGCGACTCTGTCATCAACCATTCGGCCCTCATCCTTCCCAACCAAGATATGAAAAGCGGAAAAATCCATTCCCTAACAGGAGGCTCGACGCAAAACTTTAGCTCAATCTATGTACTTAAACAGATTAAACCCTGGTACGAATTCATGTACCAGGGTTTTCATTTCTTACGATATCAGCTTTTCATCAGGGAGCGTACGATGTCGGCAAGCCTTTCAATCCCCCACTCCAGGTCCTCCAAGGAGGCGTAAGAATACGACAGGCGTAAGTAGCTCCCGGAGCTTGGCTGGTCATAAATGTTCCCAGGGTTAATCAATATGCCCTGCCGAAGCGCAGCATCAAAGAGTTCACGGAGTACAAGCCCTGAGGGTAAACGCAGCCAAATATAAAAGCCTCCATGCGGTCTTCTCCATTCCGCAATCCCCCGGAAGTTCCTCTCAAGTGCAGCCAATGCCGTATCTCTGCGGATTCGGAGCATCTGCCGCATCTGATTAAGATGCGCAAGATAAAGCCCGGAGCTCAGCCACTCGGCAGCTGCCCACTGCGATAAGGAGCTTGAGCCATAGTCGGTCTGCATCTTGATGTCGGCCAAGCGGTCAATGACAGGCTCAGGTCCCACTACCCAGCCTATGCGAAGACCGGGACTAAGTGCCTTTGAGAAGCTGCCCAGATATAGCACCGTGCCGCTGCGGTCCAGCGACTTCAGAGAAGGAGGAGGCTCCTGATCCAGCCACAGCTCTCGATATACATCATCTTCGATCACCGGCAGCTGTGCTTCTTCACTGAATTGCAGCAGCTGCTTCCGCCGCGCAAGCGGCATACAGGTCCCCGTCGGATTATGGAAGGTGGGGTTCGTATACAGCAGCGAAGCATTCAGCCTTCTCTTATGCTGCTGGATATAAGACACGCTCATTCCTTCAGAATCCACGGGGATGCCTTGCAGCTGAATGCCTGCGGATTGGAATACGCTCAGCGAGCTGATATAGGACGGCTGCTCCACAAGCAGGGTCGAGCCCCGCTTCAGCAGTCCCAGCGATATCATCTGCAGCGCCTGCAGCGCCCCGGAGACAATCAGGATCGAAGAAGGTGTTGCCTTGATGCCCACTGAGTTCAGGTATATGCTGAGCTGTTCCCGAAGGGCAAGGAGTCCTTTCTCCTCTTCATAGCCTAGAGAACGAATTCTCGATGGGAGTCTGTGCAGAATCTCGCTCATCATCTCCTGTGGGAATAATTCAGGAGACGGCTCTCCGGTGCCCAGACGTACAATATCCGGCAAGGGCTCCACCTTATGTATGCTTTGCAGTGTGGGCTGGTTCGGTTGGTATACCCCTTCCTTAACGTATGTATTCCAGTCCGGCGGGGAGGCTTCGGAGAAGAGCGACCATAGGTTATTCTTAACCCGGGTCCCCTTACCGCTGTGACCTTCGATAAGGCCATCCGCGATCAGCTCATCGAACGCCTGTACCACCGTGCTTCGATTCACCTTAAACAGCTCTGCGAGCTTGCGCTGGGACGGAATTCTTGTGCCCACGGTCCATTCGCCCGTCTCAATTCTATGCTTAATGTACTCCACAATCTGCAAATAGACTGGAACAGAAGAGCTCTTATCCGGCACCCAATCCAAACGATAATTCGCCATTTCCTCTCACCATCTTACCTAAAGAATATCATTCATTATAATACAAGTTGGTTGGTATAAGGTTTAGGAAATTGGATGGCTTCATAAAAGGGAAAACAGCTTATGATAAGTCATATCTCAATCATAGGTTAAATTCACATGCTCGCTATTCAGAGCTTAAGGAGCTTGAATGATGATGACGAACTTATTTTCCTTCCATTTGGAACACCCTGTGCCGGACCTGGCAGAGGCCGTAGTGAATCTGGTTACCCTCTGTGACTTGGATGATCACGGCGTTCCCGACATCACACTAGCCGATATTCAGCAAATGTGGAGCACGCTCGACCTCTCCCACAACGTCTGGATTGCCTTGACAGATCAGACCCAGCTTGTGGGATATGCGTTCCTGGATATCCGGGGGGAGACAAGGATGGATACATGTGTCTTTGTTCATCCGGATTACAAGGGAAATGGGATCGGCTCTGCCCTGTTAGATCAAGCCGAGCAGCGCGCTTATGAGCTTACTGGTGGGCGTGAAGGACAAAGGCTGATGAATCACCTGCCCTTTACCAATACGTTAGCCCGGCGGCTTGCAGAGGCCCGAGGTTACACCTTCCAGAGGCTGTACCAACGAATGAAGCTTGTCCTTGATAAGAATCCCCTGCCTGAAGGAGCCGCGGTTCCGAAGGGGATTCGTATCGAACCCATCCGGCCCGGGCAGGACGAAGGCTTGCTTCACGGCATTTATGAGGCATCCTTTCAGGATGCCTGGGGGTACTCCACGAAGGACGCAGCCGTCTGGATCAAGGAGCAGCAGGGCGATGCCTATGATCCATCCCTTTGGTTCATAGCATGGGAAGGAACAAAGCCTATTGGCTTCCTAATCAGCAACCTGCAGGATGACGGTCTCTTCATTGAGCTGCTAGGAGTAGTGCGTTCACACAGGCATAGGGGTGTGGGGCAGGCACTGCTGACATACGCCTTTGCCGCAGGTTATGCCAGAGGTGAACGGACCGTTCTGCTGTATGTGGACACGGACAGCCTGACTGGAGCGCAGCGTCTGTACCGTAAACTTGGCATGCAGCCAGATCTTCAAACCGCGCTCTACGTTAAAGAGCTTGCGGTGAAATGACAAACAACCGTTCCGTATGAGCATACGGAACGGTTGTTTGTCATTGTTATTCCTTGGACGAAGTTGTGCTGTTCTCCGCATGAGGAGTGGTTTTAGCCACCCATTCATCAGCTTCTGGCTCAATGTCTACTCCATTCTCCATCTTCTTCTGTTCTGCAAGGGAATCTCCTGCTTTATTTTCTTTGTTGCGAATTTCTTCTTCGTTAGGCATGGTAAATCCTCCTTCATGATTTAGACTTGATCATGCGTTATTTATAATTACCCGTTCATGTCATTAGCAAACATCACTTTCTGAAGGCCAGGCTCTTTTTGAGAAGCCAGATTCAAGGGTTGCGCGCATGGTACCGTTCAAGCTATGCGGCATTATGATGTGCATAACAAAGCCGCCCGCTGTCTCAAGGCTCTCTTCGCCTGAGATGACGGACGGCTTATTCTCAACTTTATCTGAAGGCCGTAATCAGTCCTTGAAGCAGAATTCGAACATCGTATTGATGCTGCTGAATTGGCACGACCGGCTTATCCAGTCCAAGCAGCTGATACACCGCCATTCTGGCTGTTCTAACCGAGTACTCCTCTGTAAATACTACATCATCCGGGATTTCGCAGAATTGCCCGATGAACGCCAGGTTCGTAGACCCGGGTGGGACCACCTGTGGTCTGTCGCTCACCGCTCTTGGCATAAACTGAGCTGTGATATAAGGCATCATACAAGGAATGCAGTTAGCAGACTGGATAATAGCCTCCGAGTTCTCGTCAAAATGCAGATGATGCAGCAGCTCCGTCAAAATCTCTTCTCCTGTACATTCCGACATCTTCTTCTTCACATAATCTCCAGGGCGATCCGGGAACAGCCCGTATCCCCAGAACACCTTGACATGATCAGGCTGATTGCGGAAATGCGGCTGATGGGCCAGAACGATCGACATGAACCAGCTTGAATCTTTAAAGGTCACTAGCGCGCCTGTTCCCGCTTTATTTCGGGAGAATTTCTCCATGAGATCAAAGAACCTGGAATCCTGACAGGTTACGGTGAACGATTCCCACTTCGAGCCCTCTACATGATCATTGAAGGAGGACGGATTCCCAAGTCCCGGCTTCTTAACCGCAATTCGATCCCACAAGGCCCAAGAGCTTCCCTTGCCATTCAGCTTTGGCGCTTCGTGCATGGAACCGAGGCTTGAGCCCTCTGTCATGGAGCCGTTGGTAACAATGACCAAATCGCCCGCTCGCAGATCCAGAACCCCCTCAGCTCCCTCCTTGCTGTACTTGATCTTGGTTACGGTAATCTCCTCAGAGGAATCCTTGAATTCCAAGTCAGTGACTGTACATTTCATTGTAAAATCTACCTGATGACGCTCCAAATATTTATGCATAGGAAGAATAATGGAGTCATACTGGTTGTAAGGCGTCCGGGTAACACCTTCAAGGGTTTGAATTCTGGGGAATTCATGCATAAAGCGGATCATATAGCGCTTGAATTCAACCGCGCTATGCCAAGGCTGGAAGGCAAAGGTCGTCGCCCACATGTACCAGAAGTTAGTCTGGAAGAAATGAGGGCCGAACCAATCATTAATCCGGGCTTTCCCCAGCTGCTCCTCAGGAGTGATGAGCAGCTTGCCCATCGCCAGCCGGTCCCCCATGTCGAATCCCATGGAGAGCACGTCCTCTACCTGACCATCCCGATTCACGAGCCGCGCGTTCGAGTGGGTCGGATGGGCGTTATCAAAGGCGGTAATCTCCTCCCGAACCGACAGGCCCGGATGATCCAGTGAAGGAATTGACTTCAGGAGATCCCACAAATTCTCGTAGGTTTCATCATTAAGCATCCGTCCACCGCGGATGATGTAACCGTTTGCGGCATCACCCGCACCATCATTGCTGCCGCCCAGCACCTTCATCTCTTCAATGATATGGATCTGATCGCCGGGAAAGTCACAATCCCGAATGAGGAACACTGCACCGGCCAGGGATGCAATGCCTCCTCCGACAAAATAAATCTGCTTGTTCTCGTACTCTGTTTTCAAAACCGTCAGCCTCCTTAGGTTTTGTTAAGTAGTGGGAGTCCTTGATGATGGCCTTGCATCACCAATGTAGTCCCCAGAGGCTCATACAGACCAGACTCAATACTTAAAGAGTGTATGATTTCTAGACAAATTGGCTATTTTGTATAAGAAGTGTTGCCTTCTCTTAGGCTTAGATGCTCGTACCGGCGCAGCGCCTCCGTAAAGTTCCCCTGAATCAATTCATTCAGCTTCCCGATGAGTTCTTTAGGCTTTGCTGTCATCCCATTTTGCAGCCACTGGATGACCAGCCCGGTGAAAGCCAGTGTATAGAAATTTGCCAGAAACTCCTTGTCCTCTTCCCTGACATGCATCCCGGCAGACAGCTCTTGCACTACTCCGATAATGAATTTATGGGTTACCGCATACAGATAGCTATCCAGATGGCTTCTGGCCAGCGAATTTAACGTATTCAAACAGAACTGCTTGTTGCTCTCGATATAGTCAAATATGTTGTAAATCGCTTCCTTCCAGGTTTGGGAGCTGGGATAAGGCTGTATGCTCTCCAGCGCCTCGGTTTGATATATCCAGCCGAGCAGCTCATAAATATCATGATAATGATAATAAAAGGTTTGACGGTTCACCCCGCAATGACGGGTCAAGGCATTTACCGTTATTTTATTCAGAGGGACGTGCTGCATGAGCTCCTTCAGCGAATGGGCAAGGGCTCTTCTGGTAATCTGCGAATTGGACATTCTCGTTTCCTCCTCATCCATTTTTACCTACTACTACCATTTTCTAAATCCGTCCACATTTTCAGTGATGAGAATCACCTTTTGATGTTTCCTCCTACTCTATACTTGGCATATTCAAATATGTTTACGGGAGGAAGCCAGCATGTTTTGTTATCAATGTGAACAGACCACACCAGGCGGATGCAAAGTGATGGGCGTCTGCGGCAAGGATGAGACGATCGCAAGCCTGCAGGATACAATGATTTTCGCGTTAAAAGGAATTGCTGCCTATGCAACCCATGCCAGACAGCTGGGGTATACGGATCCCGACGTAGACCGCATTACCCATGAAGCTTTGTATATGACATTAACGAACTCCAACTTTAATCTCCAGGAGCATATTGACATGGCCATGCAGGTCGGCTCCGCTGCAGTTAAGGTGATGGGTCTGCTGGACCGGGCCCATACAGACCGTTTTGGAGTACCTGAGCCGGTCACGATCAGCCAGAATCAAATCGAAGGCAAATGTATTGTCATCACAGGACATAATTTATTCGCCCTTGAGGAGCTGCTGAAGCAAACGGAAGGCTTGGGCATCAATATCTACACCCACTCGGAGATGCTCCCCGCTCACGGTTATCCAATGCTGAAGAAATATCCGCATCTGAAGGGCAATATCGGCAAATCCTGGTTCGATCAACGAAGACTGTTCGAGCAGTTCCCAGGCGCCATTCTGGCCACAACCAACTGCGTCATGCCGATCAAAGGCTCTTATGCCGACCGTTTCTTCTCCTATGAGGTAGCCGGACTTGAACATGTAACCAAGATTGTGAACGACGATTTTAGCCCATTAATTCAAAAAGCCCTGGAGCTGCCTGAAGCCCATCAGACTTCCGATGCCGTACTGACGACCGGGTATCACCATGAGACTGTGCTGGGACTTGCTCCAGAGATCATTGCAGCGATCAAGGCCGGGCAGATCAAGCGCTTCTTCGTCATTGCCGGCTGCGACGCTCCAGGCAAAGGAGGAGAATACTATCGTGAGCTTGCCACCTCTCTCCCTCCGGAGACCGTCATCCTTACGACCTCCTGCGGTAAGTTCCGCTTCAACGATGTAGATTACGGTACAGTGCCTGGCACAGACATTCCACGCTATATTGATCTAGGCCAGTGCAACAATTCCGGCTCCACCGTTCAGATCGCTATGGCGCTGGCAGATGCCTTTGAATGCGAAGTCAATGATCTGCCGATCAGCATTGTGCTTTCCTGGTTTGAACAGAAAGCTGTTGCCATCTTGCTCGGACTGTTCAGCCTAGGGATTAAAGATATTCGCATCGGTCCTAAGCCGCCGGAGTTCATCTCTGAAGGCGTACTTCAACTGCTCGTCGAAACGTTCGGGCTCAAGCTCATTGGGGATGCCCATCAAGATATGGAAGACATGCTGGCACTCTCACATTAATCGTAACGTACACATCTTTAGCCTCGGAGAAATGACTACCCGGGGCTTTTTCCCTGTTTTTGATCGGATGAATCGGGTATTAAATTACAAGCCGATGGTTCTCTTCGGCATAAGCTAACAGGCTTAAGGAAACAATATTCCTGATTCTAGGACAGTAAGGGGAGCTGGCGTATGAAACTATCACCGGAGCAGCGTATTCAGCTTCATGGCTTTAATAATCTGACCAAATCTCTCAGCTTTAATATGTATGACATCTGCTATACAAGGACCAAAGAAGAACGCGAGGCTTACATTGAATATATTGATGAACAGTACAATGCGGACCGGTTGACCAAAATTTTAACCCATGTCTCCGAGATCATTGGCGCCCATGTGCTGAACATTGCCAAACAGGACTATGTCCCGCAAGGAGCCAGCGTTACCGTCCTCGTCTCCGAAGGACCCGTCGTGGAAGTGCCGAAGGCCTCCTACGAGGAGTCTCCCGGTCCACTGCCGGATTCCGTGGTCATACAGCTTGATAAGAGCCATATCACCGTTCACACTTATCCCGAATATCATCCGGATGAGGGCATCAGCACTTTTCGGGCAGATATAGACGTTTCCACCTGTGGGGAGATTTCCCCGCTAAAGGCTCTTAATTACCTGATCCATTCCTTTGATACAGATATCATGACCATGGATTACCGCGTACGGGGCTTCACTAGAGATATCAGCGGGCATAAGCTGTTCATTGACCATGACATCAGCTCGATCCAGAACTATATTCCTGAACAAGTCAGGGATCTATACGATATGATTGACGTGAATGTTTATCAAGAGAACATTTTTCACACCAAGTGCAAGCTGAAGCAGTTCGATCTGGACAATTACTTGTTTGGCTATACGAAGGATTCGTTAACGCCAGAACAGCAGGCGCAAATTACAGATAGTCTTCAAGCAGAGATGAACGAGATTTACTATGGAAAAAACATGTCTTGATTTCTATTGTTTAAAAGCAGGGTCTTCCTAAACGAAGGCTCTGCTTTTTTTATTGCTAAAGGTATTGATATTCCTTATACCCTTATCAATTTATTTTATTTGTGGTTTTTGAAACAACCTTTTATCATTTTATGCAATATCATTTGGAACAATGTGGAATTTAGTCAGTTGAGGGGGATTTATGGGATTACGTTCACAGTGGTTGAAGTCTCTAATTATTGGTCTTATCGCATTCTTAGTCGTCATCTTGCTTGTCTTATTTCCTAGATCTACGGCGTTCTCCTGGAGAGAATACGCGAATAATATCCGTACCTTCTTCAGCAATCTCATCCTGCATCAAAGTCTGGGTCAGACCCAATACAACGATTCGGCGAATATAGCCGTGCTGAGGGCTGTAGCCAAGAGCGCCTTAATCATTCCTTCAGCACTTGTAGTCGGCTTTTTTGTCGGCATGCTCAAAGGCATGCTGGACTATGGACTATCCAAGCTAAGGCTGAGCTTCCTCGGCAGCGGAACGACCTGGCTGTTTCAATCGGTGCCTGATTTCCTCATGCTGCTGCTTGCCCTCTGGTACATCATCCACCATGGCAACAAGATTCGCTTCATGGGCGATGGAGGCTGGCCCGGATATTATGTGCCTGTCATCCTGACTTCGATCTACCCGATTGTATATGTGGCACGGATCACTTACGCAGCCATTGCTACCCAGGAAGGACAGTTGTACATCAAGACAGCCAAAGCCAAAGGCCTCACTTCCTTGCGAATCTTCTTCAAGCACATCATGGCGAACTGCATCGGAAGAATCCTAACTCATATTACACCTCTTGGTGTCTATATTATCTCAAGCCTTGTCCTGATTGAATATTTCCGAAATGTGCTCGGCGCTGCCCGGCGAATGATGATTGGCATTGATTTCGTCCCATCTATGGGGATGAGCGGAGACGGGTTTGAACCCGGCGTGATTATTGGCATCGCCTTCTTCTTCATGCTCATGATTTTCGCTTTCCAGTTGATCTCCTACGCAGCTAGAAGATATTTTGATCCAAGATCTGTACAGAAAGGAGACTGACCTGTGAAAAAGAATATCATGCTCTGGGTTGGAAGCGTCATGCTTCTCTTCCTGCTCCTCGTAACCTTCGTTGGTCCCTATATGTCAATCATTGATCGGGAGTTAAAGCCTGTCCCTTACCACTGGGGCCCTAATAACAAACTTATCCTTCCCCCGTATAAATATTCAGCTGACAACCCGCTCGGCTCTGACAAAAAAGGTGTTGATAATCTCAGCCGGCTGATCGTCGGTGCCAAGCTTACCCTGATGCTAACAGTGTCTATTGCACTCATCCGCTATTTTGTCGGAGTCCCGCTAGGTTTGTTCGCACGCAAGAAGCGAGGTCTTGCCCATCATATACTCGGCGTTATGAATATGGTCTTTTCTTACATACCTCCTATCCTGGCTGCGGCTCTCTTCATCAGCCTGCCGCTGCTTGTCCATCAGCCCCTCCGCCTCTTCTGGATCGTTGTGTTCCTGGGGATCATTGAAGCAGGTCGTGTCGGTTATCTCGTACAGCAGCAGACGTTCAGCGTATCCCAGGAACCGTTCGTAGAAGCTGGGAATGCCCTTGGCCTTAGTCCAAGACGGCTGTCTCTCAAATATTATTTGCCTGCTATTATGCCGGATCTCATTGTGAATTTCTGTCTGGATCTTGGAAAATGTCTGCTGCTGCTAGGGCAGCTCGGCGTACTTGGCTTCTTCCTTACCCAGCGCTTCTCTAATGAAATAGGCATGGTCAATATAAGCAATGATTGGGGCGGGATGCTGGCTTCGCATACCTATGATATTTTTGTCAGCAAGTTCCAGAATGTGCTGATCCCAGCCTTCGCCATGCTATATGCCATCCTGACGTTCAACGTCTTTGGTGAAGGGCTCAGACATCACTTCAACCGCCGCTCTTCCTCCAGCAAGACACTCTGAGCGAGAGCCTTGCTGGAGAGCTGCAGCCACTACAGGAGCTTAGCAAGTCTCTATAAAGCCCTATATGAGTACCGTCCTCTGAATCATCGTACCGCGGCTCCCCCTACAGATCGTCCAGAACTGATGGAACATCTTCGCCAAAAGCCCCATGATTTCGGCTTACTATCTGCCCGTATCATGGGGTTTCTTCGGTTTCCTCCTCTCGAAGTTCAATAATTGTTCACAACCTGCCCCTCATGTTTCCTTCCCTCAGTGGGGAATACTGAAGCAATATTGGAAGAATTTGCTCTGTATACTCACGTGAAAGAAGGGAATCCCTTGATTAACGTTACCAAGCTTCTGACAGGCCTTCAGGGGGAGGGCGATGCGCTTCGTTATACACCGCATACCGGCACACAGCCGGCTCAAGGCGTATCGGAGGGCCGCGGTCCCGTAGTTGTATGGAATTCCACCCGCGCCTGTAACCTAAACTGCCTGCACTGCTATGCGGATGCTTGCTCCTCGCCGGCCTCAGCTGAGCTGTCGACCCGGGAAGCTATGGCGATGATCGATGATCTAAGCCGCTTCAAAGTTCCTGTCCTCCTCTTTTCAGGGGGAGAACCGCTAATGCGCCGGGATTTGCTCCCACTTCTTCGCTACGCCAAGCTGCGCGGCATCCGTACGGTCATCTCGACCAACGGCACCTTGATTACCTCCAGGATGGCCGAGCGAATCAAGCAGGCTGGAGTCGGATATGTTGGCATCAGCATTGATGGGATGGGAAGCAATAACGATAGATTCCGCGGCCAATCTGGGGCCTACGAACGGGCCATCCAAGGCATTCGCAACTGCTTAGCGCAAGGCCAGAAGGTAGGACTCCGCTTCACGATCAGCCGACATACCTTGGCGGATCTTGAGCAGGTGCTGAATCTGATCGAGGAAGAGCAAATTCCCAGGGCTTGCTTCTACCATCTCGTCTATTCGGGAAGAGGTCAGCATCTGCAGAATGAAGACATCACCCGTCAGGAAGCAAGGGAAGCTATGGATATGATCGTTCAAAAAACCCTTGAGCTCTATCAAAAGGGACGTCCGGCGGAAATCCTCACCGTGGATAACCATGCGGATGGCGTGTACCTCTACCAATGGATGAAGGAGCGAGATCCGCTTCAGGCCAAGCGGATCTTCTCGCTCCTTCAGGCGAATGGCGGGAATCGGTCTGGGGTCGCCATCGGCTGTATTGATTGGCACGGCGAAGTCTATCCCGACCAGTTCACAAGGGACATTCGGCTCGGGAGCATCCGTGAGCGAAGCTTTAGCGAAATTTGGTCTGATCTCAGCCACCCCATCTTGTCAGGCCTTCGGGATCGGAAGCCGTTGCTTGCAGGCAGATGCCGTGAATGCCACTGGCTTGCACTCTGCAACGGTAATTTCCGGGCCAGAGCCTTGGCAACCGGAAGCTTCTGGGCGTCCGATCCCTCCTGCTATCTGACAGATGAGGAGATCAAGGCACCGCGCCCGAGCACGGAGGTGCAGGCAGATGCTGATCTCCTGGAATATCACTAAGCGCTGCAATCTATTCTGCGACCACTGCTACAGAGACTCCGGTCCGGATGCGGCGACCCATGCCGAGCTCAATACGACCGAAGGCAAGCAGCTCATCCGGCAGATTGCCCGGGCCAACTTCAAGCTGCTGGTCCTCAGCGGCGGCGAACCTATGCTTCGCAAGGATCTGCCCGAATTAATCGCCGAGGCCCACGCCGCCAATCTTCGCACCGGACTCGGTACGAATGGAACCTTAATGACGCGAAGCGCTGCCCAGGAGCTGAAGTCGGCCGGTCTAAGCGGCGTTGCCATCAGCCTCGACAGCTCTTCCCCGGACCACCATAACCGCTTCCGCAATTCTTACGGAAGCTGGCAGCGGGCGATCCGGGGCATCGAGCACGCGCTTGACGCCGGGCTGAGGGTACAGGTCAACATGACCATGACCGAACATAATGCCGACGACTTCGAGGCACTCACGGACAAGGTCGTGGAGCTCGGCGTGCACGCTCTGCACCCCTTCTTCCTCGTGCCAACCGGCAGGGGCATCAACATCGAGGAGGACGCGCTGAAGCGCGATCAGTATTTCGATGTGCTCAAGGCGACCTTGAAGAAGCAGCCGGGCACACCGATTGAGATCAAGCCTACCTGTGCTCCCCAATTTATGCCGATGGCCAAGGAGCTGGGCATCCCGATGCGGTACACCCGCGGCTGTCTTGCGGGGGTAAGCTACTGCAGCGTCCTTCCTGACGGCGAGGTTCATGTCTGTCCTTATCTCCCCGTCAAAGCCGGGCATGTACGCGAGACCCCCTTTGATGAAGTCTGGAACAACAGCAGCATCTTCCAGACGCTCCGCACTGCGGACAAGTATGAAGGAGCCTGCGGCTTATGCCCAGATCAGGGCATCTGCGGGGGCTGCCGTGCCCGTGCTTACTATTACAGCGGCGGAAATATGATGGCCGAAGAACCTTGGTGCTACAAACGAACAGGAGGGTTATAAAGAATGGATACCATAGATCAGCAGCTTCTCAACCTGATTCAACAGGGAATTCCCCTAGACCCGAAGCCTTATCACGCTCTGGCGCAGCAGCTGGGTCTTGCGCCCGAAGAAACTGTCCAGCGGCTAAAGGATTTGAGAGAGCAGAAATATATCCGGCGGATTGGCGCAGTGCTGAATCCCGTAAAGCTCGGATATAAGAGCAAGCTATATGCGCTTGAAGTTTCTGAAGATCGATTCTACCAAACCGCAGAAACGGTAAATCAATATCAAGGTGTCACACATAATTACCGGCGTGATCACCGTCTAAATATGTGGTTCACCTTATCCACCCGTTCAGATGACGAAAGGCAGCTCATTCTGGACGAGATTCGGCGCGTATCCGGATGTGCGCGCGTCTATGAATTTCCATCACAGCAGACCTTCAAGCTGCGAGTATTCTTTGATATGGATGGTGAGGCCCATGGCAGTCAATTTGGATACGCTTGACCTGAGTATTCTTCAGCGAGTGCAGGGAGACCTTCCTCTCTCTACCGATCCTATGGGAGAGCTGGCGAATGAACTCGGCTGTACCCCGGAGGATTTGCTAGATAGGCTAAAAAGGCTTACCGATCAAGGTATCATCAAGCGAATTGGAGCCGTACTGCACCACCGTAAATCCGGTTATACGGCGAACGGGCTATTCGTTGCCCGGGTTAAAGCGGATCATATTCAAGCTATGGGAGAGCGATTGTCCCAGCTGAAATCCGTAAGCCACTGCTATGAGCGGTACCCTGCACCGGATTGGCCGTATAATTTATACGCTATGATTCACGGCAAGAGTAAAGCAGAGGTCATGACCACGGTCACCCAATTTACGCACAGCGCAGCCATTCAAGACTATGAGGTGCTATTCAGTACGGAAGAGCTCAAGAAGACAAGCTTTAGACTTTGAATTATACAAGACGCCAAAAAGCGGCCTTCATCATGAAGGCGCTTTTTATTTTTTGGGCCAGGCCAACTTTGTAAGCCTGCACCTATTTTTCAAGAGCGTCTCAACACTGTTTCTCTAGACCCACACGGATTTCGTCAAGTATGATAGTTTCTGTTAGTCGATAAATGGGCGGAGGTTTTGAAATATTGCAGAATAACTACGATAGCATCAAGCAGGGTGAAAAAGGGGCACTTATTAGTATTATCGCCTACCTTATCCTTTCAGCGTTCAAGCTGATCGTCGGGTACAGTACGGGTTCAGAAGCTTTATCCGCCGATGGGCTGAACAATGCAACCGACATCGTCGCATCGTTGGCCGTTCTGGCAGGACTTCGCATCTCCCGCAAGCCGCCGGACAAGGATCATAGATACGGGCATTACCGGGCAGAGACCGTAGCGGCCCTGGTTGCCTCCTTTATTATGTTTGCCGTAGGTCTTCAAGTGCTGTACCAGGCGGTTAGCCAATTCAGAAGCAGTGCCGCCGAATCCCCGGATATGATTGCTGCCTGGTCAGCACTGCTGTGCGCAGGAGTGATGTACGGCGTCTACCTGTACAATATCAGACTGGCCAACCGGATTAACAGCGGCGCTTTGCGTGCTGCGGCTCAGGACAACCGTTCAGACGCTTTTGTCAGCATCGGCGCTTTTGTAGGTATTCTGGGCTCACAGCTCGGGCTTCCATGGCTGGACCCGCTGACCGCGGTCCTTGTAGGACTTATTATCTGCAAGACCGCATGGACGATCTTCCGCGATTCCACCCATGCGCTCACAGACGGCTTTGACGATCAGCTCCTGGAAGAGATCAAGGTCACCATTCAGGAGACAGCTGGGGTTAGAGAACTCCTTGATCTTAAGGCGCGCGTGCTCGGCAATAATACACTGGTGGATGCCACCATCGGAGTGGATGGCAGCTTGAATGTGGCGGAGGGACATCAGATCACGGAGGTCATTGAACGAAGAATTCTTGATCTATATGACATCTCTTATGTTCATATTCATATTGAGCCGTATAAAAAATAGAGCCATCATTCGAAAAAAGGGGCTATCTTCAAATCATCATAGATGACTTGAAGATAGCCCTTTTAAAATGATATCAAAATCTCCGGCTTGCACCGCCTCCGCCGCCGGAGCCTCCACCCCCGCCCCGGAAGCCTCCACCGCCAGAGCCGCCCCCACCTGGCCCTCCGCGGCCGCCGAAGATCAGCAGCATCTGAAGGAGGAACGTAGTCATTCTGCCCCGAAACAGAATGAAGTCAGCTGCGAGCAGCAAAACCACAACGATAACCCAAACCCAGGAGATGCCGCCGCCACCATCACCGGAAAAGCCCTCACTCCCCGGCTGTTCCACCGGCACGGGAGACAACTTACCCTCTACCCCATATTCTTTCGCCGTCTCGTTATATAACGCCCTGTAGGTTTGAATGACGGCTTGGTCGTACTTTAGTTCTTTCAGATAAGGAATCGCTGTCGTGTCTATGATTCGGCCCGCCTTCCCATCGGGAATCGCACCTTCCAAGCCATAGCCGACCTCAATCCGGGCCTGCCCTTCCTTGACCGATAATACAAATAGCACCCCATTGTTAAGTTCCTTGTCTCCCAGCGCGTATTCCCGAAGCGCCTGATTAGCATAGCTCTCAATGGTTGCTCCTCCAAATGAATCTACAGTTAATACGGCAACCTGCGCTTTTGTAGCATCCTCTAATGCCCGGCCCAGGCTGTTAAGCTCATTCTTCTGCGCATCCGTCAGCAAGTGCTCAAAGTCCTGAACATAGATATCTCCTTGCGGTCTAGGGATGGATACTTCCGCAGAAACAGGCGCAGATATTGCTGGGAACACCAGCAGGAGTACAAGCAGCAATGGGCCGAAGCAGCGAACAATACGCCTGTTCATCTGCCGGTCCCTCCAATTCATGGTGTTGTTCCTTCCGTATTGTCCGTACCGAAATCGACCTGCGGATTGGTTCGCGATTCCGCTGTCGTCTCGAAGAGTTCCTTCTTGTGGAAGCCCATAATTCCAGCGATGAGATTGCCCGGGAAATTGCGGATTTGTTTATTATAGGTTGTTACCGCATCGTTGTAGTCTCCACGGGCCACTGCGATTCGATTCTCCGTCCCGGCCAGCTCATCCATCAGCTGTGTAAAGTGCACATCCGATTTTAAGGTCGGATAATTCTCAACCACCACAAGCAGACGGCTGAGTGCCCCGGATAATTGATCGTTGGCATCCGCCTTCTCATCCGGTGTCCGCGCTCCGCCAAGTGCCGCACGCGCCTTAGTCACCTCGCCAATGACATCCTTCTCCTGCTTCGCAATGCCCTTCACCGTATTCACCAGGTTAGGTATCAAATCATACCGGCGCTGCAAATCGACCTCGATGCGGCCCCATTTCTGATTCACATTCTCTTCAGCATTCACGAACGTATTATATTTTCCGGCAAACACGGAAACGACAAGGATGATCAGGATTACCCCGATAATGATCGGCAGCAGGCAGCCCTTTCCTTTCCTTGGCATATATAAAGCCCCCTTTCTGATGTGTTAAGTTTGTCCATACTTCCTTGTTAATACCCCTTGGCCGCTGTGAGTAAACGACAGGCTTGTATAAGCCTATGCTCGGCGCTAGAACAATATTATCTGGTTAGCGGCCAGGCCCGGCGCTATAATGGATGTAACCAATTTACAGAAACGGGGCTTGTACCAAATGAAAATAGATCGGCTGCTTGCCATCGTCATTCTTCTGATCAACCGCCGAATGGTCCAAGCGCAGGAGCTGGCGGACCGCTTCGAAGTATCTGTCCGGACGATTTATCGGGATATTGATTCGATTAATACAGCCGGCATTCCTGTGATCACATTCCAAGGATCAGGCGGTGGTATTGGGCTTGCAGAAGGGTTCAGGCTGGAACGCCATCTTCTGACCGAGGAGGATGTAGCTGCCATTGTCGCGGCTCTTCGCAGTGTATCTACGCCATATGCGGATGACCCGTACATTCAGAAGCTGCTCGGCAAATTAACCTCACTCCTGCCAGAAGAGAGCGAAGAATTTCTGCTGAAGAGCAACCAGCTGCTCATTGATTTTGTTCCTTGGGGTGCCGATGGCATCCTGAAACATAAATTTGCTCTCCTTAAGAAAGCCGTTGCGTCGTGCCAAGTGGTCTCCTTCACCTATGTGGATGCTGAAGGATCCAGCACCCGGCGCAGAGTCGAGCCCTATGCGCTGGTCATGAAGGGACAGAATTGGTACCTTTACGGGTACTGCCAGGAGCGCTGTAATTTCCGTCTATTCAAGCTAAAGCGCATCAAGGAGCTCCAGGAGGACAAGACCAGCTTTGTGCGACAGGCGGTGAATCTCAGTGACCTGTCATTGACAGAAGATTGGCGTTCTGCGGCAGATACGGTGAATCTGGTCCTGCGCTTCAATCGGGAGGCCCGGTATTTGGCCGAGGAATTCTTCGGAGTCGAAGCATTGTATGAGGAACCGCAAGAGGAGTACTTCACGGTAAGAAGCAGCTATCCGGAGGACAGCTGGCTGTACAGCTTCCTTCTCAGCTTCGGCGATCAAATGGAGGTATTAGAGCCGGCCCATATTCGCTGCCGGATTCAAGACATGGCCACAAGCATGGCAAATAAATATGTATCCAGCCTTCAAACCTGACAGACACCTGTCAGGTTCGTTTTTTTATAGTAAGACTATAACTTGAACAGGAGTGATATCAAATGACGATGAATACCCCTTTCTGCCAAAGCTGCAGTATGCCCTTAACCCCCGAGGTGCTGGGTACAGAGAAAGACGGTAGCCTCTCTACAGAGTACTGCGTATATTGCTACGATAACGGAGCATTCAAGCATCCGGATTGCACCATGGAAGACATGATCCGCTCCAGTGTTCCTTTCATGGTTCAAAATGGTATGGACGCAGGGGAAGCCGAGGCTTTACTGACCCGATCCCTCCCTGGACTTAAGCGCTGGTCGGGTACGGAACCCGGATTGCAAGGTCCTGACTCCTTCGAAGAGCGCCCTGCCTTTCAGCTTGCCGGAATATCAACCCGGACCACAAATGCGCAAGAATTCACAGAGCGGGCCGTCATTCCGCAGCTGTGGGAACGGTTCTTCTCAGAGAATATCCCTGGACAGCTTGCCCGTACACAGGCTGCAGTCCCTGAAGAAACTTCTATTTACGCACTTTATTCAGACTATACCCATGGAGCGGCAGGTGAATACACTCTGCTCATCGGTTTGCCTGTTGCTGGCGAGAATTCAATCCCGTCCGGGCTGCAGCACGCTCATGTGCCAGCTGCCAAATATGCTGTATTCACGAGCCGCAAAGGTCCGATGGGACAAATTTCTGCAGAAACATGGCAGCGCATCTGGCAGTGGCAGGGGGACGGCCTATATGCCCGTACTTTCAGTGGTGACTTTGAAATCTATTCAGCTGACTCCGCGGCCCCAGAGGAAGGCCAAGTCTCTATTTATATAGCCGTAGCAGAAGTGAATTAATTTCGAAAAAGACAGTGCAAAAAGAATACCTGCAGATCCAGCAGGTATTCTTTGTTCTTTTCCCCAGTGTAAGCTCTTATCCTTGTTCCTTCCGGAATGTGTTGGTCAAGCGGCCCAAGCCCTCGATCTCAACCGTGACTTCATCCCCTGGCTTCAGCCAGGACCGCTGCGCTTCCGGCTGCCCCATAATGACGCCTTCTGGGGTTCCGGTGAGAATCAAATCACCCGGCTCCAAGGTCATGACACTGGATATATAGCTGATAATCTCAGCGCAATCAAAGATCATATCCCGGGTATTGGAATCCTGCCGGAGCTCGCCATTCACATAGGCCCGAATCCGTAACGATTGAGGGTCCTTAATCTCATCTGCCGTGACAAGATATGGTCCGATAGGTGCAAACCCGTCACTGCTCTTGCCAAGCAGCCACTGAGAACTGCGGAACTGTAAATCCCGGGCAGACAAGTCATTAGCACAGCAGTAGCCATATACTGCATCCAGCGCTTCTTCCTTACCTACCTTTCTGACCCTGCGCCCGATGACCACGCCAAGCTCTGCCTCATAATCCACCTCGTTAGAGATGGCGGGAAGCTCTATTTCCTGCCGGTGCCCGCTTAAGGCGTTCGTATACTTACTAAATAGAATCGGCTCCTTCGGCAGCTGCATTCCGGATTCCTCCGCATGCTTGCGATAATTCAGGCCTACACAAATAATCTTGGAAGGCGCTGGCACGCAGGGGCCCAGCTTCAGCAGCTGCTCATCCAGGAATACTGCCTCATTAGATTGCTCTTCCTGCTGCGCAAAGGTCTCAAGCAGCTCCCTTCCCTTCTGCCCTGAAGACAATAACTCTTCCAGCGAATAGAATGAGGAGACATCCAGAATCCCCTTATCCCTCTTGATCCCTAGGCACCATGTTCCTTCCTTCTCAAACATTACCGTCTTCATTGAGCATTTACGCCTCCTTTATAGCCAGGTAGGAGCTCAAAATTCGGCTCCCTCTACATGCTAAAAGCATAGACCATCCTATAAGCGAAAGGCAAACCTTACATAAAAAGGTGCTCTAGCATAAACCTTGAATTATGCTATAATAAGGCCCGTGCTTACAAGCACAACAACCGAAGCAATAAATCCATGCCGCTAAACCCGGCATGGGAGAGGTTCGAGAACTCCCTCTATAAAAAACTAAGAAGCCCTGAAGGCTGCATATTCAGGGGCTTGTTTTTTTGCGCGGAACAGCAGTTCATGAATCTCTCACTTCGAGCCTGCCGTAATGCTCCCCAAGCTTTGCGGACATATCCAAGAAGGAGAGATTTTTTTATGCTCAAAAACGAAAAGGCGGTTGTCGTATTCAGCGGCGGCCAAGACAGCACCACCTGTCTCTTATGGGCGAAAGAGAATTTTCGCGAAATAGAGACGGTCACCTTTATGTACGGCCAGCGCCATCAGCTGGAGATCGAATGTGCCAAGAGTATTGCTGAAGAGCTCGGGGTGAAGAACACGCTCCTGGACATGAGCCTGCTGGGACAGCTGACCCAAAACGCGCTAACCCGCAGTGATATCAGCATCACCCAGGAGGAAGGCGAGCTTCCGAGCACCTTTGTCGATGGGCGCAACCATCTATTCTTAAGCTTCGCCGCCGTCATGGCCAAACAGGTCGGAGCCAGACATCTGGTAACCGGCGTGTGCGAGACAGACTTCAGCGGTTATCCTGACTGCCGGGACAGCTTCGTTAAATCCCTGAACGTCACGCTGAATCTGGCGATGGACTATGACTTCGTGATTCACACGCCGCTCATGTGGCTGGATAAATCCCAAACCTGGGAGATGGCCGACCAGCTAGGCTCCTTTGACTTTGTGCGCGAGCGGACTTTAACCTGCTACAATGGCGTGATTGGCAGCGGCTGCGGCCAGTGCCCTGCCTGCAAGCTCCGGCAAGCCGGACTGGAGAAGTATTTGGCCCGCCGCACTGGAGGAAGCCCCTTATGAGCCGAGCTCCGGGAGAATTCCATATTGTTGAACATTTACAGCGTCTAGGCGAAGATATTCAGCCTAGCCAGCTGCGCTATCATAACCGCCGCGTCCTTGTGAGCAAGGAGTTCACCTTCGACGCGGCTCATCATCTGCATGCCTATGAAGGCAAATGCAAAAATCTGCATGGCCATACCTATAAGGCTGTTTTTGGCATCAGCGCCCGCCCGGACGAAGTGGGACTTACCGTTGACTTTGGCATGATCAAATCTATCTGGAAGCAGCGAATCGAACCGTTTCTGGACCATCGCTACCTGAACGAGACGCTGCCGCCTATGAATACAACCGCCGAGAATATGGTTGTCTGGATGCATGAACAGATGGAAGAAGTGCTGCAAGAGCACAATATAGCTGGTAGCCTACAGGAAGCTCGTGTAGAATTCGTAAGGCTGTACGAGACCCCTACAAGCTACGCCGAGGTAAGACGGGAGTGGATGCAGGAATGAACCCGCAGACTACAATAGATTCAGCCAGGGCCAAGCTCATCCCGGTATTAGAAATCTTCGGCCCTACCGTGCAGGGCGAGGGCATGGTCATCGGTCAGAAGACGATGTTCGTCCGCACTGCTGGCTGTGATTACCGCTGCTCGTGGTGTGACTCAGCATTCACCTGGGACGGCAGTGCGAAGGACCAGATTCAGCTGCTGACGCCTGAGGCGATCTGGGAAGAGCTCCAGCGTCTCGGAGGAGACCGCTTCTCCCATGTGACTCTGTCCGGCGGGAACCCAGCCCTCCTCCCGCAGCTTGGTGAGCTGGTTCAGCTGCTGAAGGAGAAAGGAATCGCTGCTGCGGTAGAAACCCAAGGTTCGCGCTGGCAGGATTGGCTGACAGATGTTCATGAAGTGACCCTCTCGCCCAAGCCGCCCAGCTCCGGAATGGAGACGAACTGGGAGAAGCTGAGCGAGATTATCGATAAACTGTCAGCAAGACCCGCCCCATATGCCTATAGCCTGAAAATTGTTATCTTCAATGAAGAGGACTTGAATTACGCCAAGAAGGTGCATGGCCTGTATCCAAGTGCCCCTCTTTATCTTCAGGTGGGGAATCCCGACGTACAGCGGATGGATAAGGGTCAGCATGCTTCCGAGCTCTTATCGAGCTATGAAGCACTCATTGAACAAGTGGTGGCAGCGCCGGAGCTGAACCGGGTGCGCGTACTGCCCCAGCTGCATACCCTCGTATGGGGAAACAAGCGCGGCGTATGACATTAACAACTTAACCGTTTAGGAGGACATAAGATGAGCGGCAGACAAACTAATGAAATGCAGGATTTAACCCTGCTCGGCAACCAAGGAACCCAGTATCCTTCCAACTATGCCCCGGAGGTATTGGAAAGCTTCGATAATAAGCATCCATACCGCGACTATTTTGTGAAATTCAACTGTCCGGAATTCACCAGCCTGTGCCCGATCACCGGCCAGCCGGACTTTGCTACCATTTATATTAGCTATATTCCCGACATCAAGATGGTTGAGAGCAAATCGCTGAAGCTGTATCTGTTCAGCTTCCGTAATCACGGCGATTTCCACGAGGATTGTGTCAACATCATCATGAATGACCTGATCGGGCTCATGCAGCCCAGGTACATTGAAGTATGGGGCAAATTCACCCCGCGCGGCGGCATATCTATTGATCCGTACTGCAACTATGGAAAGCCGGGCACCAAATATGAAGCCATGGCCGAGCAGCGTCTGTTCCAGCATGACCTATATCCTGAAAAGGTCGATAATCGGTAATCCATTTTTCTCTCTAGTTATTTCTGTGTAAAATAAGATTAGGTATATAGAATGAACTAAAGAAATGAATGTTATAGGACAGTATTAGGCCGTGATAACAGAAAATTCAATGTAAAACTTTAGTTCAATCTATATAGATGGATCGTAGATAACGCGGAAATGACAAGGAGGACGTAAAAATGAAACCAAAAGTATTCATAGCTAGACCCGTCCCGCCCGAAGTAGAATCGTATATCGCCCAGCATTGCCGCTACAGCAAATGGGCTCATCATGATCCTATTTCCCATGAAGAGCTGGTGAAGGAGCTTGCTGATGCCGAGGGGCTGCTAACGGCCGGCGGCAGAGTGAGCGCCGATCTGCTGAATCATGCGCCAAGGCTAAGAGCAGTCAGTACGATGAGCGTTGGCTACAATAACTTCGATCTGGACGCTATGAAGGCTCGGAACATCATTGGAACGAATACGCCGGGGGTTCTTGACGACACAGTCGCTGATCTGATCTTTGCCTTAATGCTTGCTGCTGCCCGCAGGGTGACGGAGCTTGACAGCTACGTGAAGCAAGGGCAATGGAAGAAGGGCGAAGGTGACCGCCTGTTCGGTGTAGATGTCCATCACAAGAAGCTCGGTATCATTGGCATGGGCCGCATTGGCGAAGCCGTAGCCAAGAGAGCCCGGTTCGGCTTCGGTATGGAGATCATGTATTACAACCGGCACCGCAAGCCGGAGGCCGAGCGCAAGCTGGAAGCCGAATACAGGGAGCTGAAGGACCTGCTCCGGCACTCAGACTTCATCGTGCTGATGACACCGCTAACGCCCGAGACCCGGCATATGATCGGGCAAGCTGAGTTTGCTCTCATGAAATCCACAGCCGTCTTCGTCAACGCATCCCGCGGTCAGACTGTGGATGAAGAAGCATTGACTCGTGCCCTGCAGGAGAGAACCATCTTCGCGGCAGGCCTCGATGTTTTCGAACGGGAACCTGTGCAGCCGAGTAATCCGCTGCTCTCCCTCCCGAATGTAGTGACCCTGCCTCATATCGGATCGGCTACCAAGCAGACCCGTGATGAAATGGCGATGGTTGCCGCAGAAAACTTGGTCGCCGCTCTGCAGGGCCAGACTCCGCCTCATGTCATTCCGGAGCTTAGACAGGACAGCTGAATAGCTTAGAACACTTGCTTAAAAGCCCTTGTACAGCAATTTCAGTTTGCTGCGCAAGGGCCTTATTTTATAATGTATGGAAAACTAGCACGAACTTAATCGCAGAGCTGCTATTTCAGCTTCTCCTCATTGATCCGATGAGATATTTTTCGATACAGAAGACTGAACCATGTCATCCCCGCAAAAAAAATAATCGCCGCTACCAGGCTGCCTGCCAGGTTACGTATAAGCTCAGAACGGCTGCTGCCGGAAGCATCGAAGGAGAAGCTTAGCGCTCCGAACACGATCGCCCCAATCCCGTTCGCAATAAGATTCTTCCGCTTAAGACTACGCTGCTCATCTTCCCGGTCCGGCATGGAGAACACACCTCCCGCAACACAACGGATGGCATAGTAGCCACAGGCGACCATAAGGATAAGAAAGCTGTCGAGCCAATCCTTAAGATCCAACCTGAGAACAAACACTTTTACAAAGGTGCTGATCATCAATCCAACAAACAGTAAATTAAAGGCCTGATAGCCATAGATATGTAATTGTCCGGAAATTCTCTCATCCACGATTCGTTTCTTCTTCATAAGTCTCCTCCCAAAATAAATCATTTAAGGTCACGCCAAGCGTTCTGCATATGGAAACACAAAGCCGTATCGTGGGATTGTACTTCCCCGCCTCAATAAGCCCGATCGTTTGCCGAGTAACGCCTACCGCTTCCGCCAGCTCTTCCTGAGACATATCCCTCTTAAGCCTGGCGACCTTCAGCCTCATGTTCTTCTCTGCCATATGACTCCCTCCAAACCTGAACCCTTCATCAATGTATCATATAGATTGCTAAATGTAAAATATATATTGCATAGAGTTCGATTTCCCACCTTTTTTGATGAAAAAGAACTTATACATTAACACCAATGCATAAGTCCTTTTATCCCTATACTATACAAACATATTTCCGTTCTCTTTTCTAATCTTCAGTATGGTCTGCCCTAGCATTCACATGACTTCACAAATGCCTGAAAAAGCTTAAACTGAAGCGGATCAGATGTATAGATCAGCTCCGGGTGCCATTGTACGGCCAACATGAACTTTTTATCAGGCATATACACGGCCTCAATTAAGCCATCCTCTGCAATGGCGGCAGCCAGCAGCGGCTCAGCTAATTTTCTGATTCCTTGATGATGACAGCTGTTAACGGATATGCTCTCCGTGCCCAGAATTTGAGACAAAAAGTTGCCTTCCTCAATATACACCTGATGTGCAGGAACGGTATAAGGCTTCTCTTGTTTATGTACGATGGATTGCCCTGATGCCCGCTGTGACGGGAGGTCCTGATACAAGGTTCCGCCCAGACAGACGTTGAACAGCTGCAGGCCCCGGCAAATGCCAAAAGCAGGTTTATCCTGCTCCAGCACACGCTCTAACAGCATCTTCTCCATCTTATCCCGTTCCTCACATACTTCACCGCAGCAAGGCTCCTTCTTCTCTCCATACCAAGCCGGATCTACATCCTGGCCGCCTGTAAATAAGAAGCCGTCAAACGTATCCGCCATCGTCCGAATAGCTTCGGGATTTGTAGTTAATGGCAGCATAACCGGAATTCCCCCGGCATCCTCAACCCCTTTCATATAGCCTTGAACCATCCAGTAGCTTTCTTTCTCCTTATCATATAAGGGAACGACCCCGATCACCGGCTTGTTCATACTCCCTGCTCCTCCTAAGACTTAACATAAGTTCTTTATATTATAAAAGCACGCAGGGCGCCGGAAATAAAGTCATTTTTACCTAAAGCACTTTTGTCCAATGAATAAGGACCAACCGTATTTCTGATACGCTTGGTCCCACCACTGCTCATTCAAAGCCGGTATTGAATTTCTTCGGGCTGGAGGAATGACGCTTCGTTCCCTCTTTGTCCTGCTCTTCCTTCATTTCCTCGTTCAAATCCTCCATGGGAATCGGATCGACGTGCTGCTCGCTTTTAAATTGGTCAAATAAGCTCTCCTTATTCGTCTTCACCTGCTCTGGATGGTCCATCCCGGATGGCCCTTTGCCTGGCGGCTGTTGTTCTTGGCTATTCATAGCTATACTCACCTCGCTTTCCCTACGCTTACCCCTTAATACCGCGATCTTCTCCTGTTCAAACAGGTGGGGCCCCATTTCTAATTTTTCTCACAAAAATGCTACAATACATACATGCAGCGCCAATAATCCACTTGATTCACTCGAATATGTAAATTCTGATATAATGTAATCATCTTAAAGATTGTTTACAAGATGATCTGTTCCTATAAACAATACATAACAGGAGGTGAAGGCCGGAAGACGTAGTTCTTTCGGCAGCCCATGAAAATTACAGCCAACATGTACACCTTAGATATGAATCTTAATGGGTTCCCGATCTATCCCGTTCTGCTGTGGAGTGAGCAGGATGGGGCAACCCTGATTGACACCGGCATGGTTGGCAGCTTCGCAGAGCTGCAGGAAGCGGTCGCAGCGACTGGAACCTGTTGGACCCAAATCCGCCGGGTCATTCTGACCCACCAGGATATTGATCATATCGGGAACCTTCCAGAAGTTGTTGCTTCCTTGAATGGAAAAGTGGAAATTTGGGCCCATGAAGGTGACAGTCCGGTCATCGAGGGCAAGCAGCCCTTGCTCAAGATGAGCCAGGAACGGCTCCAGCAGATGCCTGAAGCGAGCCGTGCAGCTTTCCTGAAGCTATTTGAGGAGCTTAAACAGCTGCAAGTGTCGCGCCTGCTCAAGGACGGTGAGCTGCTGCCCCTTGGCGGTGGGCTGGAGGTCATCCATACACCGGGTCATACGCCGGGTCACCTCAGCTTCTATGCGCATGAAGCCAAGCTGATCATCGCTGCAGATGCCCTCCGTGTCGAAGGCGGCCAGCTTGTCGGTCCTAACGAGCCTTTCACCCCGGATATGCCGCTCTCGCTGAAGTCGCTGAACAAGCTTGTAGGCCGTGGGGCCGAGCAGGTTCTATGCTATCACGGCGGACTTTATCAGGGTGATCCGGATACCGCAATCAATAAGATATCCAAATAGAAATGAATTGAGAGGAGATCGTACGGTATGAAAGAGAAATGGTCGGTCCTAGAGCAGCATATGAAAACGCATGGAGTACATACGCTGCTGATTACAGATCCTAAGCATGTCTATTATTTAACAGGGTTCTTGAGCGAGCCTCATGAACGCTTCCTCGGTGTTATCCTGATCCAGGGGAGAGAGCCCTTCATGATCGTTCCAGCCCTGGATGAAGAAGCGGCACGCTCAGCTTCCGCTGTCACAGAAATTTACACCCATACCGATACGGACAATCCCTATCAGGTGCTGAAACAGGCACTTAGGGGCAGCTCCGGCATACTTGGATTAGAGAAGAATTACATCTCGCTGGCACGCTACGAGGCCATCACTGAGGCACTTGGAGGCAAGGGAACTGTCGATATCGGCCCTTGGCTTCAAGCGATGCGGGTTCGGAAGACCGACGAAGAAGTCGGAAAGATTAAACATGCGGTGTCCCTAATTGAAGAAGTGCTGAAGCAGAGCTTAACCAAGGTCAAGGTGGGAGTCACTGAAAATGAACTGGTGGCCGAGGTGGAGTATCAGATCCGCAAGCTGGGTGCGGACGGCCCTTCCTTCGACTCCATGGTGCTGACCGGCGACAAAACCGCCCTCCCTCATGGTACACCGGGAACGCGGCAGGTGGCGCCGGGCGATCTGCTGATGTTCGACATCGGCGTATACGCCGCGGGATATGCCTCCGATATCACCCGTACCTTTGCCGTGGGAGACATCTCCGCCGAGCTGCAGACGGTCTATAATACCGTGCTTGCCGCTAACGAGCAGGCCATTCGCGCCACCAGACCAGGGGCAAGTTTCAGCGAAATCGACCTGGCCGCCCGGCAAGTCATTGAGGATGCCGGTTACGGCCCCTACTTCATTCACAGATTAGGGCATGGGCTGGGAATCGATGTCCATGAGTATCCTTCCATCCATGCCGGCAATCATGACAAGCTTCAATCCGGCAACATATTTACTGTCGAGCCCGGAATTTATCTTCCCGGAAAAGGCGGCGTGCGCATTGAAGACGATGTACTCGTCACGGAGAATGGAGTCGCCGTGCTGACCACCTTTCCTAAGACGCTGACTGTAGTTGGCTGACCTCTTCCTGTCGATAAAAAAAAGATCATCGGCCCCAGGCCGATGATCTTTTTCTCTTATGACTGTACAGGAAGCTCTGCCCCATCTTCCTCATGGTGGAAGTTCCGGGCAATATACATGAAGGGCGTACCGACTGCGGTCAGCACGAACTTAATGATATAGGTCGTGAACAGAATCTCCAGCCAGGTTCCCATGCTGTACCCTTCGCCCAGAAAGGCAATCGAGCAGAAAATTAGCGTATCCACAAACGAGCTGATCATCGTACTGCCGTTATTGCGAATCCAGAGCTGGCTGCGCTTGGGATAGAACCGGCGAATCCAGGCATACAGCCGCACATCGAGCAGCTGGCTGACGAAGTAAGCCGTCAGACTGGCAAGCGCCAGACGAGGCATTAGGCCAAAGATAACTTGCAGCGAATCCTGCGCAAAGTCCTCTGTTCCAGGCTTGAACACCAGTGCCATTTGCATAATAATCGTGGTCATGATCAAGGTGAAAAAACCGAACCACACGGCTTTTCTAGCCTCTGCACGACCGAACTTCTCGTTCAGCAAATCGCTCGTCATATACAGGCTGACATACATCGTATTTCCCAGCGTCATCGTAATGCCGAAGAGATCAATCGTCTTGGCAACCTGAATATTGGCAATAACCGTTGCCACACCAATCCAGGCATACAGCCCCTTCTTGCCGAACAAGCGGTAGCACAGCAGAAAGAACGCAAAGCCTACAAGCACGAACAGTGCGCCCCATAACAAATTAAACATATTCAAAAGGCCTCCTAGTTTTGATTACGCGGGATGGTTACGAACCGCGGCCTTGTCCGGATCGTTAGACAAAGCAAGTAATAGTGTAACATTACACCCCTCTCTGACGCCAGCATTTTTCCTGATCAGACTGCAATAGTGAGGCTGATCGTCTTCGGGCATGCCAATAAGCGGCAGAGAAGCTCATTCTTCCCTGCCGCTGGTTGATTCTGTATATTCAGCTGCTCTTCAAAATTTCTTGCGCAACATCACCTGAGGAACCCCGCTGTCCGGATGAGGGACTAGATACGAGTCGACCCCGAACACATCAGAAATCAACTGCGACTCCAGGATCTTCTTAGGGTCGCCTGAGGCTGCCACAGCTCCTTCCTTCAGCACTAGCAAATGGTCGCAGTAAAGTGCCGCCAGATTCAAATCGTGCATCACTGCAATCACGGTCAACCCTTCCTCACGCTGCCAGGAGGAGACCAGCTCCATAAATTGCAGCTGGGCACGCACATCCAGATAGGTCGTGGGCTCGTCCAGCAGGAGCAGCTGCGGCTGCTGGGCCATGACCTTCCCCAGCGCCGTCCGCTGCCGCTGCCCCCCGCTGAGCTCATTCAGCGGGCGATCCGCAAGCTCCAGCAGCTCAAGCCTATCCATCACAGCTTCAATCAGTCTGTCCGCATGCGGAGCCTGATCGCGGCCCAGCCAGTTCAGATACGGGAACCTGCCCATCTCAACGACCTCTCTTACCGTATAGCCGATGGTGGGCAGTCCATCCTGTTGAAGAACGGCGACAAGGCGGGATAGGCTCCTGCGATCATAGGACTTCAAAGGTCTTCCCTTGATGTGGATCTCACCGGAATCCGGCGGCTCTACGCCAGAAATTACATTCAGCAGCGTGGTCTTGCCACTGCCATTGGGACCGAGAATGCCCCAGAATTGCCCGGGCTCCACCTTCCAGCTTAGCTCGCGAAGTACCTTACGGGGACCGAACGATTTTTGAATACATCCTAACTCGATCATACGGCTCCTCCCTCCCGCTGCTTCCGGCGGCGATTGAGCAGATAGGCGAAGAACGGAGCGCCTACGAAGGCTGTTACCACGCCAAGCGGAATTTCTGTAGGTGATAATACAGTTCGAGCAGCGAGGTCACTCCACATCATAAAAATTCCCCCGCCCAGCACGGATAGAGGCATAATCAGGCGATAATCTGGGCCGACCAACAGGCGAATCATATGGGGAATAACCAGGCCGACAAAGCCGATCACGCCTGAGACCGACACGGCGGCTGCAGTCATCAGCGTCGCGACCACCAGCACGAACAACTTGGTCCGTTCGACGTGAAGACCCGAATGAGCAGCCTGGCGCTCGCCCAGAGCGAGCAGATTAAGCTTGCGTGCCTGGGTCCATAACAGCAGCGTTCCAGCAGCCGCATAGGGAAGTAGGATCGCTACATAAGACCATCCCCGCAAGTTCAACCCGCCCATCGTCCAATACAGAATCTCATTGACCGCACGCTTCGACATTGCGGTCAGAAAGGCCACCACTGCCCCAAGGAATGACTGCATCACCACACCGGACAGAATCAAGCTCTCGGTCGGCATCCTGCCATTCTCCCTGGACAGCCATAACACAACACCCAGCGTGGCGGCACCGGTGACAAAGGCCACCAGCGGCAGGGTAAAAATTCCGGCGACAGAATACTGCCAGCCGAAGAAGATTAACACGGCAGCTCCCAGTGAGGAGCCTGACGAGACGCCCAGCGTAAACGGATCGGCTAACGGATTGCGCAGCACGCCCTGGAAGGCCGCACCCGCTGCGGCCAATGCTGCGCCTGCCAGCAGGCCTAGCAGGACGCGCGGCAGACGAACCTGCACAATGATGCGTTCGGAGGCTATATCCCAGTCCGGTGTAATCAGCGAGCCTATCCCGGGGATTTTGTGCAGTAGAATTCGCGCTATTTCCCCCAGCGGCAGGGAGACCGAGCCGACGCCCACACAGACGAGAAGCGTAAGGACAAGCAGAGCTAAGCCTATGCATCCATATGCCGCCAGCTTTACTCTCATTGCATAAGTTCAGGATAGACCGCCTTGGCGATCTCGATCAATCCTTCCGTCAAGCGAGGGCCTGTCCGGCTTAGCATATTATCATCCAGTCCGGCAATCCGGTTCTCCTTGATCGCCGTAATTTGATCCCAGCCAGCGCGTCCCTTGATGATCTGATCCAGCGTCTGGTTCTTATCGTTCACAACGCTCTTGGCATACAGAATCACATCCGGATTGGACTTGATAATCTTCTCCTCGTTGATCGCATTCCAGCTCGTTGTATCGCCAGCTACATTAATGCCTCCAGCCAGGGTGATCATTTCATCCATAAATTCACCCTTGCCCACCGTCCAGCCTTCTGAGAATTCAATGTAGACCTTCTTCTTCTGATCCGGGGTCACGGATTTCACTGCATCGGTTACCTGCTTCAGCTGCTGCTCCATATTATCCGTAACCTGCTTGGCCTCGGCCTGATGGTCCGTGATTTGCCCGTACACCCCGATGTCCTTAATTACGGCATCCAGCGTCTTCGGATTGAACTGGAACACCTTCAGTCCCAGATCCCGCAGGCTCTGAATGGTTTTCTCATCCGAAATCCCCGCCACGAAGACCACGTCCGGCTTGGCGGCTACAACCGCCTCAGTATTCACTGGGAACCCGCCCATCTTCGGCTTGGATTTAGCCGCCTCCGGATAGTCATCCAGGTCGGTCACGCCGACAATCTGCTCGTCCAGCCCAAGCGCAAAGAGCGTCTCCGTCTCGGACGGTGCCAGAGATACAATACGCTGAGGCGCGGCCTCAAAGGTAATCTCCTGTCCAGTTCCATCCGTCAGCGTCAGCGGATAGGCCGTCTTCGCCGCAGCCTGCTGCTCCGGTGCTGCAGCCTCCTGCTGTGCCGTATTTTTCGTTTGATTAGCAGCCTGCTTGTTGCCTTGTGCCTCATTTGAGCCACAGCCCGCTAGCACCACCAAGGCTAAGACAACCAGCCAGGCACCCCACAACTTTGTCCATTTCTTCAAGCTAACTTCTCCCCTATCTTTTCGATTTAGAAAATAGCATGGAGGCGAATATCCACCCTTTCACAGTTAAGTTCATTCGGCGCAAATCAAAAAGCCCCTTTCTCTAGCAATTAGCAGCAGAAAGGGACTGGCGTTCACGTAGTAAAGTACGCCTACCTAGGGCCCCAGGCTTTCCAAGGAAAGCGGTGCCGAGTACAGCGTCATTTCCGGCAGAACGTTATCCTTTTCCTCGAAGGACTATCGGTTCCCCTCATGGGCAGGTCTCCTGACTTCCGGGTTAATTAACCCTTGCCTCACCTTCCCCATCTGCTGTGGCGCAGATCAGTGGCTCTTCTTGAATCTTGGCAAAGGTCCCCGGTTACAGTGGCGGGACCGCTCCGGATTTACACCGGATTCCCTATTAACCCGGCGCTACTAAGGCAGGTGCCTGCAGACCGGGACCGCATGAGGATTGGAGGTATTCGCTTATCTCAAGGCTTCTTTCTCTATAGGATTATAGGTGAAAAAGAGAGGATATACAATAATAAGGAAAAACCCTGACAAAATCTTTGGTGCTGATTCCTCACTTGGTTTACAATAGAAAGGACGAGTATTTCGAATTTCAGATCACACTGGAGGCACAACGATTATGTTATTTATCGATAACCAGGGCATCCATGATGCCTCGATCAACCTAGCGATCGAAGAATATGCGCTTCGGCACCTGCCTGCGGATGAGACGTATCTGCTCTTCTACATCAACGCGCCGTCTATCATCATCGGCAAGCACCAGAACACGATTGAAGAAATTAATGCAGAGTATGTGAAGGAGAACGGCATCCAGGTAGTCCGCCGCTTGTCTGGCGGAGGAGCGGTATACCATGACCTTGGCAACCTGAACTTCAGTTTTATTACCAAGGACGACGGTCAGTCCTTTCACAACTTCCGCAAATTTACCCAGCCGGTGGTTGAGGCGCTGCACCAGTTCGGCGTTCAGGCAGAGCTGACAGGCCGCAACGATCTGCAGGTCGGCGAGCAGAAGATTTCCGGGAACGCCCAGTTCTCTACCCGCGGCCGGATGTTCAGCCACGGTACCCTGATGTTCAATTTGAATTTGGAGCATGTACAGGCTTCCCTCCACGCCAATCCGGAGAAGTTCAAATCCAAGAGCACCAAGTCCGTACGCAGCCGTGTAGCCAATATTATTGATTTCATGGATACCAAGATGACGATTGAAGAGTTCCGCTCTGAGCTGCTTCGTCACATTTTCGGAATGGAACCCAATGCGGTGCCTCAATATGTATTGAAGGAAGACGATTGGAAGAAGATTCACCAGATCTCTGAAGAGCGGTATCGGAACTGGGACTGGAACTACGGCTTATCGCCGGAGTGCAATGTGAAGCATGCGAAGAAATTCCCTGTTGGCATCATTGATATTCGGATGGATATTAAGGAAGGCCACATTCGGGAAATCAAAATCTACGGTGACTTCTTCGGAGTTGGCGACGTAAGTGATATCGAGAATGCGCTGCGCGGCATCCGCTATGAGGAGAACGATGTGCGGAAAGCTCTGGAGGACATTGATGTGAAGCACTACTTCGGAAACCTGGAGAAGGAAGACTTCATCGGTCTGGTATTCCTGGAGGAATAGGCTCGGGAACAGAAAATAGAGATGCAGCCTGTCTACTAGTATAGCAAGAGCAAGCAGCAGGCTGTTTAAAGAGAAGGAGAGAGAACCATGTCCAAGTATAAACTGATGGCTATAGATATTGATGATACGCTGATCAACGATAACAAAGAAGTCACCCCCGCTACACAAGAAGCCTTAGAGAAGGCCGTAGCTGCCGGCGTTGTCGTAACCCTTGCAACCGGACGCGCCTATGCCTCTGCTCAGGCCATTGCCCGCCAGACCGGTCTGAACGTTCCCATTATTACGTATCAGGGAGCTCTGGTTAAGAATCTGCTGGATGAGAAGGTTCTGTACGAGCGCTACGTACCTGTAGATGCTGCACGCAAGCTGTTTCAATACTGCATCGAACATAACCTGCATTTGCAGACCTATGTAGAAGATCACCTGTATGCGCGTGAGGAGAACCAGAAACTGATTGATTATGCGAATCTGAACGGCACCACGTATACCATTGAGCCAGATTTTGAGAAGCTCGTCAGCCGTCCGACCCCGAAAATGCTAATTATTGACGATCCCGACTTCTTGGACGAGCTCTCCCCGATTCTTCGCGAGCTGCTGGGTGACGGTGTTCATATCACCAAGTCTAAGCCTTACTTCCTGGAAATCATGCACAAAGAGGGAACCAAAGGTATTGCCCTTGAGTTCCTTGCCAAGCACTTTGACTGCTCCCTAAGCGAAACGATCGCCATCGGTGACTCCTGGAACGATCATGAAATGCTTGAAACAGCCGGTCTGGGTGTTGCCATGGGCAATGCCATTGCTCCGCTTAAGGAGCTTGCGGACTATGTAACACTGTCCAATAATGAAGATGGCGTTAAGCATGTCATCGACAAGTTCGTATTAGGCCAGGAAGCATAATTTTTCGTTAGCGGATTTTGTTCAATACACAGAGTTAAGGCGCCTTCTCTCCAAAGAGAACAATCTAGTTCTCTTTGGAGAGAAGGCGCCTGTTTATTTTCATAGTTTATTTGCTGCACTTGGCTAATTCGATCTTCAGCCCTGTATGGGAAATCTGCACATAAGCAGGCAGCGCATAGTCCCGGTTCAAGTCCACGTCATGCGACATATGCGTAAATAGGGTGCGCTCCGGCTTAACCTCTTCAATCAGCTCTAAGGCTTCAACCATGTCATACACCGAACGGGTTTCAAAAGCTGCCTGTTCCTTATAGAAGCTCGTCCCCAGCACAAGCAGATCCAAGCCATATAGCGGCTTCTTCTCTTTCTCGGAGAGAGCAATGGAATCGGAACAATAGGCCCATGCGTAGCCTTCCTTCTCAAGCCGGTAAGCGTAAGCAAAGCCGTTCTTGCCATGGTTCACCTTCCAGCCTGTAATGTTCCAGCCCCCTAGCATGAGGCCTTGCTCCGGATCTACAATATGAAAATCAAGGTTTCTGCTTAACCACGGATACTGGCGGATGATCATATCGAGTACCTCCTGCGGAGCATAGAGCTGTCCCCGCCGGCCCATCCAGCGGCAAGCATCCGCCCATTCCGGCAAGCCGCCAATGTGGTCAAAATGCGCATGGGTGATGAGAATATGCTCGGCATACTTGAGTCCTGCCCGTTCCATTTGCTGCCGGAAGTCTGGCCCGCAATCAATAAGGAAGTCCTGCTCTCCTTCAACCCACACGGAAGAGCGGTAGCGCCGGTTGACGCCTTCCATTCGGGCCTCCTCACAGACAGCACAATCGCAGTATACTCTAGGAACCCCCATCGCATCCCCGGTTCCCCAAAAATATAGCTTGTCCATCCTGCTGCATTCACTCCTCTTCCTGCTTTTCTACAGAGATCTCTATTCTAATGTTAACTATACTTTTTTACCCGGAAATAAAAAAGCCCCGTCTTCTATCAAGGAGAGGAAGGGGCGCACCTAATGGGCTCAAATGCTGAGGCACATATCAGTGTATAATAAGGGCGGAAGGGATCCTTTGTTCATAGGGTGTGTCCAAAGGCGGGTGCGCTCCGATTAACAACATAAGCATCCTTCAGTACATAATGATACATCTATCATGCAACGTTTTAAAGAGTTGTAGCTATAATAATGTAATTGAATAAAGCAAGAGACTAAAAATAAAAACGCTCTTCACGTTAATTTACAAGCAGCGACATAGATTTTTGACATGTTGAACAGCACTTGACTGCACATCTTCAAAAGCCGTCCTACCTTGAATATGGTAAGAAATAAAGCCATGTATGCCCAGAAACATACTCTGCGCCAGTGCTGAGCTATGCTCCGGGTCAATTTGCCCTTCCTTCATATAACTGCGGACAATACAAGAAAATTTATCAAAGCACTTGTTCTGTTCAGAGCGGCAGTATGCCAAAATCTCATCGTCTCTTAACATGAACATGATCTCATATTGAAAAGGGTGCTCCAAACCAAATTTAATAAATTCAAGCATCAGCTGTTCAATTGTGCTGAAGCCCGCGATAGGCGGACGTGATATCACCTGATCAAAGAGCACGTAGACATGCTCAAAATCCTGTACAACAATTGCGTAAAACAGTTCTGCCTTCTCCTTAAAGTGGTAGTAAAGCGAACCATGGCTGTATCCTAAATGCTGTCCAATGCTGCGCATCGAAATCGCCCGATATCCCTTGGTTATGAATAGATGCCTTGCGGCATCCATAATTCGCTCCCTGGACAGCTCCTGATCGACTGCTCTTCTCGCCATAGCTTATTCCCCTTCGATATAATAAATCTTATCACCTTCCGTAATTGCAGATTGACCTTGGGTCAAATCCGTCATCCAAGCCTTGAAGGATTCGGCTTCCCGATCCAGTGGCAAGCACATGAGTGTTACCTTGTCCGCAAATGCAGTGGGCCCTGTGCGGATTTCCCTATTTCTGAGCTCGTTCTCCACCTTGCCTAGCCAGGTGTAGTCTAGCTCCACCTTGATCTCTTTATGCAGCACCTTCGTAATCGCTTCTCCAGCTTCAATGGCCGCTACAGCACCATCGGTATAAGCCCGAATAAGTCCGCCTGCCCCAAGCATTATACCGCCAAAATAACGGGTAACTACGATAGCCACATTTTTGAGGCCTTGATGCTTAATCACCTCAAGAATAGGCTTGCCTGCTGTTCCGCTTGGCTCCCCATCATCAGACTGCTTCTGGATTTCATCCCGCTCCCCAATCATGTAAGCAGAACAATTATGAGTCGCATTCCAATGCTTCTTCTTGATCTCTTCAATAAATTGAATCGCGTCTTCTTCCCGCTCAACCGGCATAACATGGCCAATAAATCTTGATTTCTTGATCACAATCTCTTTATTCCCTGCGGAACGCACGGTTTTGTATTGATCCAGCATATGATACAACCACCCTTTTATGTGCCAAGAAAGCAGCCCTTCCGCTTGATCCACGGTGAACTGCTTTCTTTGGTACTTCCTACCCTATGGGATTTGGAAATTTTGCTTCATGCTTATTCGGAAAGTCTTGCTTCCAGTTCTGCTTTTTCCTTCTCATAACCTGGCTTGCCAAGCAAAGCAAACATATTCTTCTTGTAAGCTTCAACGCCCGGTTGATCGAACGGATTCACGCCGAGCAGATATCCGCTGATGCCGCAGGCTTTCTCGAAGAAGTAAACCAGGTAGCCGAAGGAATAAGGCGTCAAGTCTGGAATATTAACGATCAGGTTCGGTACTTGACCATCCGTATGTGCAAGCAGAGTACCTTGGAATGCTTTCTTATTTACAAAATCCAGCGTCTTGCCGGCCAGGAAGTTCAGCCCGTCCAGATCGGCAGGATCCGATTCAATGGTAATGTGGCTAGGCACTTCCGTTACTTGAATCACCGTTTCAAAGATGTTGCGGTTGCCTTCTTGGATGAACTGACCCATGGAATGCAGATCGGTGGAGAAATCTACGGAAGCCGGGAAGATTCCTTTGTAATCCTTGCCTTCGCTTTCGCCATACAGCTGCTTCCACCATTCGGATACATAGTGAAGGGAAGGTTCATAGTTCACGAGAATTTCCGTTGCTTTACCCTTGCGGTAAAGAGCGTTACGAACCGCCGCGTATTGATAAGCACCATTCTCGGCCACGTTCGGGTTGCTAAATTCTTTTGCCGCATCCGCAGCGCCCTGCATCATCTCTTCGATGTTGATGCCCGCAGTTGCGATTGGCAGAAGACCTACAGCTGTAAGCACAGAATAGCGTCCGCCTACATCATCAGGAATAACGAAGGTTTCGTAGCCTTCTTCATTAGCCAGCTTCTTCAAAGCGCCCTTCTCGCGGTCTGTTGTAGCATAAATCCGCTTGCGAGCTTCTTCCTTGCCGTACTTCTTCTCCAGAGCTGCACGGAAAATACGGAAAGCAATCGCAGGCTCAGTGGTTGTACCGGACTTGGAGATGACGTTCAAGGAGAAATCCTTGCCTTCAATCAGCTCGAGCAGGTGATTCACATAAGTGGAGCTGATGTTATTGCCGGCAAAATAAATTTCCGGAGTCTTGCGCTTGTCCTTCGGCAGCAGATTGTAAAAGGAATGCGACAGGGATTCAATCGCTGCGCGCGCTCCCAGATAGGAGCCGCCGATTCCGATAACAATCAGAACGTCAGAGTCGCCTTGAATCTTCTTCGCAGCCTGCTGGATGCGGGCAAACTCCTCTTTGTCATAATCAGTAGGAAGGTTGATCCATCCCAGATAGTCAGAACCTGCACCGGTTCCTTTATGTAATTGTTCATGTGCCAGGCGAATCGGCTCAGCAAAATAGTCGATTTCATGTTGGCCTACAAAAGAAAGGGCTTTGCTATAGTCGAAGCTTACTTTTTTAGACATTTCGATAACGCCTCCGTTAATTTGTATGGATTCTATCCAAAGCTAACACACAACTTAAACCTAGGATACTGTAAATCGAAAAGGAAGACAAGGGCATCATATACACTCCCTCTTCAAGCATGTTAGAATTATAACGACTTAACCAATACGCATAGAAGGTGAAAACTATGAAAACAATCGGTTTTATCGGGTTAGGTACAATGGGTGCGCCCATGGCATCCAATCTGCTGAAGCAGCAATATGACCTGATCGTTTATAATCGCACAGCATCTAAAGCTGAGCAGCTTGTGAAGGAAGGTGCCGCCCTTGCTAAGACGCCCCGTGAAGCTGCAGCTGGCCGGCAAGTCGTCATCACAATGGTTAGTGACGATACTTCCATCGCAGACGTCTATGAAGGCCCAGAAGGCGTGCTGGCCGGAATTGGACAAGGCACCACGGTCATCGACTGCAGCACCATTTCTCCAGCCCTATCACGCGAATTAGCCCGCAAGACTGAAGCGCTCGGTGGCATCTTCCTCGATGCGCCCGTAACCGGAAGCTCTCCGGCTGCCATTGATGGCACGCTCGTCTTTATGATTGGTGGTCCTCTTGAGGCCATTCAGGCCCATAGCGATATCTTTGACACCCTCGGCAAAAAGATTCTTCCTATGGGTGAGAACGGCAGCGGATCGGTAGCTAAGCTCGCTCACAATACGATTGTCGGCATCAACAATCTTGCGCTTGCCGAAGGCTTCGCCATCGCCTCTAAATCCGGCCTCCCCGCAGATTCCTTCCTGGAGCTGGTACAGCTTGGATCGGCCGGCAGCAAAGCAGCCGAGCTCAAAGGCCGCAAAATCATTCAGCATAACTTTGCGAACCAGTTCTCGCTCGCCTTGATGCTTAAAGACTTGAAGCTTGCTTCCTCCCTGACGGACAACGCCTCCATCCCTTCGCCTATGCTGAACATGGCCAAGAGCTTGTTCCAGGCGGGACAAACCCAAGGCTTTGGCGATGAAGACCTATCCTCTGTCGTCAAGGTGTACGAGCAGTGGATCGGACAAACGATCGGCGGCAAACCGCTCGAATCCTAATCTGCGTGATTCATCCTGCTTTACAAAAATAATGAAAGGGCGAACCCCGGTATACGGGGCCCGCCCTTTCTTATCTTATTGATTGCTGTAGGAGCAAAGATAGTCCGTTACAGCGCGTACTTCCACCTGGAAGGATGAATGGGCAGGCACCTCAAAGGTGCCTTGTCCCCGGATCTCAGTCCACTCAGCTTGACCTGGCAGAAGCACCTTCAATTCTCCGGAGAGAATCTCCATCAATTCTGCCGAATCCGTACCGAATTCATAGGTGCCCGGAAGCATAATTCCCAGCGTCACCTTGCTCCCGTCCTGAAGCCAGACTGTACGGCTGGTTACCTTGCCTTCAAAATATACATTAGCAGCCTTATCGACCGTAACATTTTGCAGCTGAGCCATACGGATCCCGCTCCTTCGTCATGTCAAAGATGAGCGCCAGGGGCGCTATAACCTATTCCCTATTTATCTTACAACTGTTCTTTAACGAGCTTCACAACATTCTCTACGGTAAAGCCGTATTCTTCGATCACTTTGTCGCCAGGAGCGGAAGCACCGAACGTATCGATTGCAAGAATCTTGCCGCTGTCGCCTACATAGCGTTCCCATCCGAATGGGCTCGCCATTTCAACAGCTACACGCGCCTTCACGTCAGGCAGGATTACAGAATCTCTGTAAGCTTTATCCTGTTTCTCGAACAGGTCAAAGCTTGGCAAGCTGATGACGCGTACATGTACGCCTTCTTCTGCCAGCTTCGCTTGAGCTTTAACCGCAAGCTGAACTTCTGAACCTGTAGCGATAATCTGAGCTACTGGCTTGCCGTCCTTCGCTTCGGATACTACATAACCGCCGCGCTTAATACCTTCACGAGCAAGCTCACCTGTCTTCTCAAGAATAGGCAGGTTCTGACGAGTCAGCACCAGAGCTACCGGATTCGATGTATTCTCAACAGCATAAGCCCATGCTGCAGAAGTCTCGTTGCCGTCTGCCGGACGAATGACAGTCAGACCTGGAATAATGCGCAGAGAAGCCAATTGTTCGATCGGCTCGTGCGTAGGTCCATCTTCACCAACAGCAATACTGTCATGGGTCAGCACATAAGTCACAGGCAGCTTCATGATGCTGGCCAGACGAATAGCTGGACGCAGGTAATCGGTGAATACGAAGAACGTACCGCCAAACACCTTCAGTCCGCTGTGCAGAGCAATCCCGTTCATGGCAGCAGCCATACCGAATTCACGCACACCAAAATAAATATTGCGTCCTTCATAGCTGCTTGGAGTATATACTGGAAGACCCTTCAAATGAGTCATTGTGGAGCTTTCAAGGTCTGCAGATCCGCCCACAAGGTTAGGAACGCCTTGAGCCAGACCATTCAGTGCATTACCGGAAGCCACGCGTGTGGAAAGCGCTTTGTCTTCAGCAGTATATTTAGGTAGCTGAGCATCCCAGTTAGCAGGCAGCTTGCCTGCTGTAGCTTGCTCAAACTGAGCAGCCAGCTCAGGGAATTCTGCTTTATATTTCGCAAACTTCTCATCCCAAGCTTTGTTCACAGCAATGCCGCTTTCTTTCACTTTGGCAAAATGACTGCGCACATCCTCTGGAACGTAGAAGTCTTCCTCGTATACCCATTTGTAGAATTCTTTAGTCAGCTTAGCTTCTTCAGCGCCGAGCGGAGAACCGTGAGTACCGCCATGGCCGCCTTTACCTTGCTTGTTCGGGCTTCCGTAACCGATAACGGTCTTAACTTCGATCAGGGTAGGACGGGAAGTGTCCTTCTTCGCTTCTTCAATAGCTGCAGCAAGTGCGTCCAAATCGTTGCCGTCCTTCACAAGCAGCGTCTGCCAACCATAAGCATCAAAACGCTGTCTTACATTTTCGGAGAAGCTGAGGTTCAGCTCGCCATCCAGGGAGATGTCGTTAGAATCATACAGGAAGATCAGCTTGCCAAGCTTCAGATGGCCAGCAAGAGAAGCCGCTTCGGAGGATACACCCTCCATCAGGTCGCCATCGCCGCAGATGCCGTAAGTATAGTGGTCGATGATGTTGTGATCACCTTTGTTATAAGTAGCTGCAAGTTGAGCTTCAGCCATTGCCATACCTACAGCCATGGAGATCCCTTGTCCCAGAGGGCCAGTGGTAGCGTCAACGCCAGCAGTATGTCCGAATTCAGGGTGACCTGGAGTTTTACTTCCCCATTGACGGAACTGCTTCAGATCGTCAAGAGAAAGATCGTATCCGCTCAGGTGAAGCAGGCTGTATAGCAGCATGGAACCGTGTCCTGCCGACAGTACAAAACGGTCACGATTGATCCAAGTTGGATTTTCAGGATTGTGGTTCATTGTCTTTGCGAACAATTGATATCCCATTGGCGCAGATCCCATAGGCATGCCAGGGTGACCCGATTTCGCCTTCTCAATGGCGTCAATCGCCAAAGTCCGGATGGTTGTAATCGACAGAGCGTCGATCTTTTTGTTGTCTTCTATAGAACTCATTACGCTGTTTCCTCCTCATTCCTACTAGGAATATGTTGGTTTGGGGTTGCTCAATTCAATTACATCACTTTGAAAAAGTCAAACTGACTTTTTATATGCGCAGTTATTGTAACATACTTTGCGAGCTGATATCTATACCGTTTGGAGAATGTTCTTTATACAGAACTATTGCCCTGAGGTCCCATCTCCCATACATTACCCTTTCTGGTTAGCCTTTTATACGGGCAGCAAACTTTTAGTCTACATTTTTTGGATAGAAAAAAGCGCCTCTAAGCATCGATGTGCTGTAGAAACGCTATATAGATAGAGTTACCCTACTTCAAGAAGCTAAAGGTACCTCCACTTTAAAATACAACGGTTTTATTCTGATGCACCAAAATCCGGTCCTCAATGTGCCATTTGACCGCTCTGGCTAGCACAACCCGTTCGATGGTACGGCCAATTCGCTTCAGTTCGGCAACATCATCGCGGTGGCTAACTCGCTGAACGTCCTGCTCAATGATCGGCCCGCCATCAAGCTCTTCGGTAACATAATGAGCCGTTGCTCCAATAATCTTTACCCCGCGGTCATAGGCCTGCGCATAGGGTTTGCCCCCCACAAAGGCAGGGAGGAAGGAGTGATGGATATTAATAATCCGGTTCCGATAGGGCTGGATCAATCCCGGGGATACAATCTGCATGTATCTGGCCAGAACAATCAAGTCTACTTGCCCGTTGACCAGCTCAAGCTGTCGCCGTTCAGCTTCAGGCTTGGTGTCCGGCGTAACAGGTACATGATGATACGGAATCCCGAACGATTGCACATATTCCTTCATGTCAGGATGGTTGCTGATCACCATAGCGATATCTGCATCCAGATCCCCGGCCTGCCACTGCCATAGCAGCTCTACCAGGCAATGATCCTCTTTGGAGACAAAGATGGCAAGCTTCTTCTTGCGGCTAAGCGGATAAATGGCCCATTCCATTTGAAAGCCCTCAGCCACCTTACTGAAGTCTTGTTCAAGTAGAGGCAGGCGCTTGTCCAGCTCCGCAAGGTCAAATTCCACTCGCATGAAGAACATGCCACCCTCCGGGTCCATCGTATATTGGTCCGACTGGACAATATTCGCCCCGTGATCATACAAAAAGCGGGATACTGCCGCTACGATCCCAGGCCCATCGGGGCAGGAAATCAGCATACGTGCCCGGTTGCTATTCTTAACGCTTTGTAATCCGCCAGTATTGTAGTTCTTCAAGTGTGTATCCATCCTTGTTCTCCTGCCTCCTCAAATTGGTGATCTTCTCATAAACGGCTAAGACTCCCTTGCCCGCTTACCCCTGTGCCAGACACGCAATCAAACGCTGATTAATAGCTTCTTCCGACAATTCAGGAAAGATGCTGGCTTCAGCAACAAGGTCATACAGCCGCTCCAGCGGTTCGCGCGGATCCGCCTTCTTCGCCTTGGCATCATTTTTCAACAGGGTCCATGTATCAAGCACAAAGCTGCGCGGAACGATTCCTTGCTTAGTGAAGAATGATCCGAGCATCTCAACCTCTGTCAAGAAGCCTTCACCAAAGCGTTCAGCCGTATCCCCCCGCAGCAGTGCAATTTCAGCTTCATACATGGGGCGCTGTGTTTTCGCATCCTTGCCGATCCAAGGTGTCTCAAGAATAAAAGGACGACCTTGCAGGGCTTCATGATGAACGACCCGGTTAATGGTCTCAAAGCCGATCCAGCCTGTCCCAATCGGAGTATGGCGGTCCTTGCGCGCTCCGACCGGGTTCTTACTGTCATTGATATGAACCACAGCAATTCGGTTTAGTCCAACCGTCTTATCGAACTGCTCCAGCACTCCATCCAAGTCGTTAACGATGTCATAGCCCGCATCATGGATATGACAGGTATCCATACAGATAGTGAGCCTTTCGTTGTGAGTAACCTTGTCAATAATTCGAGCGATCTCTTCAAAAGAACGACCCATCTCCGTTCCTTTTCCAGCCATCGTCTCCAGTGCAATATGAACATCTGTCTCATTTGTTCCGTTCAGCACTTCATTTAACCCGTCCGCAATTCGCTGTATCCCATAGTCTGCGTCCTTATCTGTGTATGCTCCCGGATGAAGCACAATGTTGCTGACCCCAATCGCATGGGTGCGGCGAATTTCCTCCTGTAGGAAATCAACAGCAAGCTCATAGGTGTTCGACTTATAAGAGCCTAGATTAATGATGTAGGGAGCATGTACAACAATATCATCCATGCCGGCAGCCTTCATGAGCTCTTTGCCTTCTTCAATATTCATCGATTCTATAGGCTTGCGGCGCGTATTCTGAGGTGCACCGGTATATATCATGAACGAGCTTGATCCGTAGGAAGCCGCCTCTTTCGTCGCGCTGATCAACCCTTTATCGGAGAAAGAAACGTGGGAGCCAATTCTTAGCATTTCAAAGTACCCCTTTCAGCTGTTGGAAAAACCGCTTCCGGCTTTATTTAGCCATTCAAAGCGTCTCTCCAATCAAGATAAGCTTTATTTTATCTTGAATTCTGAAATAAATCTAGAAATAAGGTATAATTCAAGGTCAATAATACGAGCATTTGAAACATTCTAAGGAGGCTTGTATAATGCGCATTGCCATAGGCGGGGGCTCCGGCTTCATCGGTCAAGCCTTAACGAAATATTGGAGCCGGGAAGGACACGAAATTATTGTCCTGTCACGAAGGATAACCAAGATAACTAAGCAGATAAGCAGCGAAAAGGTGAAGCACATAACCTGGGAGGAGGCCCTGGCCAATTCCACTGTCCTTGAAGGGCTGGATGGCTTTGTAAACCTGGCCGGAGCGTCTCTCAATCAGCGGTGGACCTCTTCGGCCAAGAACAGCATCCTAAATTCGAGAGTCCAGACGGTTAAACAAGCCTCCAGCCTCTTAGCAAAGCTCACCACTAAGCCGAAAGTGCTGATTCAGAGCTCTGCCGTAGGTATCTATGGAATTTCCACAGAGGATACCTTTGACGAAAGCTCTACGATCTGCCCCTCAGACTTCTTATCGGAGGTCTGTGTGCACTGGGAGTCAGAGGCGGATGCTTTCACATCGCTTGGAATACGCACAGTAAAGCTGAGAACAGGGCTTGTACTGGGCCATTCAGGAGGAGCCTTCCCTCTGATCAAGCTTCCCTATATGCTCGGATTTGGAGGCCGGATAGGAAGCGGCAGCCAGTGGATGTCCTGGATTCATCTTCATGATCTAGTGCGGCTTATTGATCATTGTATAAAGCATTCCACGCTGAATGGACCGGTAAATGCGACCGCTCCAAAGCCTGTAACCAATGATGAGTTCGGCCGAACGATAGGCAGCGTATACCGCAGACCCCACTGGTTCCCACTGCCTGAGAGGCTGATGCGCATCGTGCTGGGTGAGCGTGCCACCCTTCTGCTTGATGGGCAGCGTGTCCTTCCACAGCAAGCTCTTCAAAGCGGATTCCAGTTTCAATTTGCAGATTTGAAAAGTGCTCTGAAGGATCTACGATACAGCGGAGCTTTAGGGTCAGCCCTCGATTGAGCCAAGTGCACAAGGATAATTTGTGCATGGTTATATGTCGAACAAAATTACTCCTAACCTTTATGATCCTGCATACGCCTAGCATAATTTATAAATAGCTGCTGCAATTGTAAATTCATCACCAGGCTTCAGCTGATAGTCTTTATAAGGGACCATCGGCTCTCCTCTTAATAGGGTTCCGTTCTTGGAACCCAGATCTTTCAATCCGCAGCTGTCTTCCTGCAGCATAATCTCTACATGGGCCCTGGAGACGCCGACCGTTGTCTCGACGTACTGGGCTACTTCCCCTGACCGGCCAATGATGAAGCTTCCTGGCTTGAGCTCAATCCGCTCCGGTATCCCGTGCTCTCCTTCCCGGCGTTCCAAGTAACGGCTTGGACGGCTTAGCGAACCGTTTACGCTGCCCCGTTCTTCTATAAGACTGTCTTTACCTAGGAGAACAGTTGCTTCTCGCCGGGAGGATAACAGCTGAGTTCGCCCGCCCAGTTCAGCATAATAGGACTCCGAAAGAGACCGATCATCCATCACCTGCTCTACGTTGGGCTCATACCTCTCCGAGCCTGCAGCGGCTCCCAATAAGCTTGAGCTCTTCTCTGAACTAAGAAAGGCATCATTCCACCGCCATTTTGCTTCTGCCTCATACTCTGCATTCTTGCGAATAATCGGCTGCCTTGGTGGAATTAGCGGTTCATCCTCTACCGACTGCCTGCTCACAACATTATGCTGATGACTTTCCAATGATTCTCCAGAGAAAATCTCGTTCCAATTTACTTTGGCAGATGAGAAATTCCCCCTGCTACTACTATCCTCCGCTTCAAGCTCTTCACTGTCCGTCTCCTGCTTAAAGAATGGGATACGCAATCTTCCCGTGACCATCCCAAAGGCACCGGCTATAATGACTACGGTTAATGCTGTGCTAATCCATAATTGGACAGTGCCCGGTCTATCCAGATAAAGAAACTTCCAGACAAGAGACGCCGCAAGCGCAGCCCCCAAACATAGATAAGTTCTTATTTTGGACGGAAAATGTTCGGAATCGGGCAATGCCTCCTGCTCCTGTATTGAAGTAGAAGACGAGATCCTTCCCGCTGCCGCAAAGCGCTGGTCTTCTTGGAACGGCTTCTTCAGTCGTCCTCCTGCGGCTGGCGAATTCCCCTGTATCTTCATATACGCTGGCCCACTGTTCCCATTACTTCTGTCGCCCCCCGCTTCCCTGCCTCGCTCTCCTATGATTTTCCGTTGATCTCTTTCTCTCGAGGGATTTGATAAGGAGGACTGAAGGTCTTGAGGACTATCCCGCACCTCGGCCAGCCCAGTCCGTCCTTCTAGTAATTCAAGCAATAGCGTCCGAAGGGCTCCATAGGAAAATTGGCCACTGCCGCAAAAATCCACTAGTCGTTGAATCCCTATTCCCTCTAAACTACTTACACATGTCACCAGCCTCATAGCAAAGGCGAGAAAACGCTCTGCCTCATTTGAGGCAACATTCAGCCCCCCGTCTTGAAGCGGAAGGTAGGTAAAATAGATTCTTCCTCCAATAAGAGAATCCCTATAAAATATATACTTCTCATCCAATATAAAATTAGACATCTTCAACATGTAGAGTTTGCAATTATCCAGAATGGAAACAGCTTGCAGCAGCAGTCCATAATAGTCTGTCATTGCAATTTTCTCACCCTTCATGCCTTGAGCCAGCATCCTAAGTCCTGAAATGCCATAATGAAGACTTGCCTTATAGTCCATTTCCTTCACATGCAGCTCCAGCAGCCCAGGGACATGCGCAGAAGCAAGCATATTGCACTGAATATGGCTTAGATCCGCAGAGTGAAGACCACTCTCTTTAGTAAGGACCATAAAAGTATGCCCATCATTGACAAATTCGGTTTTCCATCCGCTCAACAATTCCAACGTCTATCCACCCCTATATATACAGATAAGCTAAGATACAGCCTGGCAGTACGGCCAGCATGAAGGGAAAATGGAGCATCTCCCCTTCTACATGCCGGATCGGGAGCAGACTACGAATGATCACCGCGCCGAGGATGCTCCGGAGGGCAAGGCTAATCCGGCGGAATACTTCTCGCCGAATAAGCAGAATAAAGAAGCCAATGATTCCTGCTATAACAATGGAGTAAACAAGGGATGATAATGTGAAGCTCATGCCCGTCCAGACCCCAATTCCGCCGAACAGCTTCACATCACCTCCCCCAACCGTACGGAAGCAATACAGCAGAAACAGAATTCCAAATCCTAATAGGGATCCCTTCAAACCGTATACAACCCCAGACCAGCCCCCGGCAATCAGTTGATACAGCAAACCAGATAAGAAAAATGATATCGTGACCTTATTAGGAATCTTCATCGTTCTGATATCTGTAATGAAAGCTAAAACAACAAACAATGCACACCCTATATACGGCAACTGCATAAATACCTCCTATTTCCGCTCCGGGCTTCCAACCGTAAAAATATCCACAGTACGCGCACCCTCCGCTGCTTCTATGACAAACTGCCAAGTTCCGGGAGTGGTATTCCCTCCTACAAGCCAGTTCCATTCCAGAATTCCATTGCTATCTGCCGTCGCTTGTCCCAAATATTTGGCTACGCTCTGCCCACTCTTGTAGTACACGGACAGGGTTGCAGATACTCCTGGAGCTAGCCTTGCCCTAATCTTGGCTTTATGCCCGGCCAGTGCCGGGTTAGGCTTCTCAAGAACAACGGCCGCTTGGCCTGTGCCCCCCTCGCCATCTCCCCCCTTGCCTGCACCCGCCAGCTCATCCGTGTCCCCGATCCATAAGCGTTCCTCCGCCTTGGTCTGAAGGACAACTGGCCGATAGACAAAGGGTACTCTTATAGGCAGAACATAACTAACCTCAATGGCAAAGTACGGTGTCTTTCCAGATTTCAAATCAGGTACTGTAACGCCCGTGACATGCAGGCGATCCAGTTCCAATCCGGCCTCTATAACAAAGGACTTCAAGATCGGCTTAAGTGCAGGGTCCAGGACAGCTTCCGCAGCCTGACTCTTCAGGTTCTCTAGTGGTTCTTGTCCAGCAGCTGCCGCAGACTGCAGCCATCCTGAGAGTGGTTCAGGAAGCTTGGATCCATATTCCTTAGCTAAATCCTCTGGCGATAGACGAGGCAGACCCAATTCCCTACCTTTGCGCTCCAATGGATCACCGTCATCAGAATGAACTGCCAAAGCCACCGGGTAAATATGAGCAGACACCTGCCTGACTGCATTGGTAACCGCCATATTCATCCTCGTAGAGATGATCGTCATCTGAACAAAATAGATAAAAAAGAACAAAAACATTATGAAGAAGGGCAGAACTAACGCGGCCTCGAGAACGATGCTCCCTCTGGTACCTTTCAGCTCCTTAATAGGAATAGTCGGCTTGCTTGACAGCATAATATCGACTTCCCTTCACACGCCCGTTGATTATTCCCGCAGCATTCAGCATTCTGGCTACGCCCGGTAAAAAAAATAAACGGATACTAGTTGTAACCTTACTGGATACATATGTAGCACGCTCAGTTGGATTAATGGATGTGTTCAGCCGAATCAGTGCCAGCATGCGGGTCAATTGATCATTTCCTCCCCCGTGTAAGAGCATGAATATCCGCAAATGATCCTTATAAGATAATTCGAACTTTATGTATTTGCTAACCGGAATGCTGCCGGTCCGCGTTAAGGTCACCAGGTCTTGAACCGCATGTTCTATCCCATACAGCAATGCGGCAGCCAGGATAATTAGCGGGTGCCCTTTGTTCGCATTTACGATAAAGCCCTCCATCGTTCGAATAGCAAGGCGCGTCGCGAATATTTCACTGTAAGCAGCGGCTACATTACCAACCGGATTATGGAATCCGTATAAGATATACTCCATTTCCTGTTGATCGCTGCCAAACTGATCAAGGGCTCCGGAGAAATCCTGATCATTTCCGCCTATAAGCTCCTTTAGCTTAGTAACATCAAATGCTTGGAAATACTCAGCTACATATTCTGAGCGAAAACATCTATCCGTCATTCCTGTGAGCAAATCAGCAAGTCCCCCATAGAGATCATCCATATTCTTCATAGAATTTGTACCTTCATCATATATGTCGGTGCTATTCAGTTTACGGCCGGCCGTTTCATGAGCTGCAGCTTCTTCGTTAAACCTCTCGTTCTCTTCGCCATACTGTTTCAGCAGGTCAAAAGATCGCTGCTGCGCTTGAAGCCTGCTCTTCAGCGAAGAAATACGCCCCAGCATATTTCCCGCTTCCTTCAATCCCCCCTTCGCCTTAGCTTCCAGTGCTTTCCGCTCAGTCTCGTGGGTACGATGCGCATCGACCCGTGCAGCAGTCTGATCTATGGCATTCCCGGTACCTTTATCGATGAACTTCTGAGCATAACCGGCTAATTGTCCTGCGGTCTCTATGACTCTGCTCTTAAGCTCGAAGGGCTCGGCAGATCCGGACAGTAAGGGTCCACTATAATTACTTAATGCTTGAACAGCCGGCTTCACTTGATTGAAGTGCATGCGCTGTTCTTGAATGACAGCAAGCGCTTGTTCAAAGAATGCTTCATCGCGAAGCAGCCCTCTAGATTGCTGCCGAATCTTCTCAATCTCTTCACTTCCAGGCACATGTTCTGACAAGGCAGCAGTCTTTGATGAGGACACACTGTCATAACTAGCTAGAGCAGGCCTCTGCTCTGACTCCCGTATGACGACCTCCATCTCGGCATTATAAGCTTTGGCCTTATTTATGAACTCTTCAGCCTCAGATAAAGATAGATGTTCCTGATTAGCAGCTTGCAGCCCGCTCTGAAGCTGGCTGTACAGCTTTGAGACATCCCTCTGATATGCGATGATTTCCATAGAATATTGCCTTTCAAGTGGAGGCAATTCCTTATCTGCTTGGTGTTTGGTACGATAGTCCTCATATGCTGCGGCAGACTGCTCGGCTGTAGATATTGTCCCGCCTATGGTCTGGTCTGAGATATAACTGATCCTCCTGCCTGGCACCAGCTCAGACATCCTTCCTGCTTTCTCCGCAGCTCTTCTCTGAATCTCTAACGCCTTATCCAAGACCTGCTCTCGCTGATCAAACAGCTTCTGCAGCTTCCCCATTACGTCCATCGTGGTGGATGCCTCCTTCATGACCTGGGACAGCGGGCGCAAATGATTGAATATCTCCAGGGTGAAATTAATAGGAGCTTTATACTTCATCTGTTCACGGAGCTGCTGCTCGAAAACTGGGTAGCTTCCAAGAGGCTGCAGCATATCAAGCTCGGAAGACTCCAGGTTGATGCCCAGCAGATTAAAACTGTTTTCACGGCTGCTGAAATGGAACCCGTCTTGCAATACCTTGGACATGATATACGCTTCATCTGTCTGACCATATGCGAATAACCCATATCGATCCAGGAGTTCCGGATCATAAGCCGAGGCTACCGAGCTTACCGCCCGGTGGGCATTAACTTCACTTTGCGCCTGTAAGGCAGCCATTCTTGTATAATCAATAAACACAGCTACAAAGGCAAAAATGAACGCAAATACTAGAATCAGAAATACCGATACTACTCCTTGTTCGGAGCGCTTGTGATCGAACATGATAACACTCCTATCAGCTGACTCACTTGCCGAATAAGTCCAGCGTCTTCCCTGCATCCTCCTTGCTGAAGAAGCCTGCTGATGCAGAACCAGTGAATTTAGCTCCTAAATAACGGGCCAGCTCAATACTGCGAATCCATTCTACAGGCTCTACGGCATAAGCTACAGATTCAGCGGCCTGCCTTGGCTCCTGACCAAGCACCCGTTCCAGTGGAAGTAGCGGCACGAGCCGGGTGAATTCAGCCTGAATTGTCCGCTTCATCAAACTGTGTGAGTAAACCATGGCCCCCTCCATCGGGTTTGGAATTTCTTGAGCGGTATTCGCTAGCTTCTTCAGGGAGAGTGAAGAGCTCTCATCAGCTGAAGCCGGAAGCTGAAGCCGATTGGCTGCGTCTTGATGATCTCTGCCTAATATGGCGTTAAGCATACCGTCTTCCCCAATTCGCCAGTAGAGACGATCCCGCTCACGAACATCGAAGCCTCCTGTACGGGACGCCCGGTGACTATCATTCCATGAAAATGCCGCTCGTTCGGCAGCTACCGTCGTCAGCTGTCCAAGCACTGCATTCTGATAGAGATACATGCAGAAGAACATCAAGATCAACAGCGTAATAAACACAATAGGCATAACTAATGAAGCTTCCAAAGTAAAACCGCCCCGGTTATCTTTAATAAACTTAATCATTTATCATCCATAAACTTCTCAGTCTTACTCTGCGCTTTCCCTAGCAGACTCTCTACAATGTCCTTCAGTTTGTCTCTGAAAATAATCGCGATAATAACGATCACGGCTATGATCAGAATCATTTCAAGCATCCCCAACCCCCGATCATCTCTCATAAAATCACGGTATTTCTTTGAAATATGCATCTTCATTTCCATCCCTATTCCTCCCAAGGATATCGTCATAAACTCATCATCATAAAAGCAGGTGTTCCAACTAACATCAGCACAATTACAAACAACAGCAGCATGGGCAGCAAAAGCTTGGATGAAGCCTGTTCGCCCCGAGTACGGCATATCGCCTTGCGCTTCTCCCACAAGGAATGCGACAAGTCCCGGAGCGCCAGCGTAAAATCATTGCCCCCTCTGCGGAAATTAAGCAGCACAGCTGTTGAAAAGGCGGATACCTCCTGAATTCCGCATCTGCGGCTAAAGCCTTCCAAGGCCTGCTGAAAAGAATATCCGCTCTCCCACTCCCGCATCATCTGGAACAATTCACGATAAAGCGGATGAGACTCACTGCCTTTCTTGCGCTGCAAGCACTGCTTCATCGCCCGCTGAACAGTCTCCCCGGCTCCTACCAGCAGCATCAGCTTGTTGAGCAGTTCGGGTAGCTCCATGATCACTTCTTGTTCTCGCTTCACCACCTTTCTATGGAGATCACTGATGAGCGCAGTAGGGATTAATATTGCCAACAGTGTACCTGCTACAAACCCTATAGCCTGTCCTTCCATCAGCAAGGAAAGGATGCATCCGCTGCATATAAGGAGCCATATGTAAGAGAGCATCTCCGCCAAATACAGCAGAACGAGCTCTCCACTGGACCAATCGCCATATACCTTGCGCACCGATCTTCCAAGCTTGAAGAAAAAGTTAGGGAACTTCTTCGAAACCTGAATAGCTTCAAGCAAATACAGCATGGGCGGTGATATTCTCTGAAGCCTCACCCCTTCCATAGTCAGAACGGTGAATGCCGTGTACTTTCCCTTGGAACGACGGAACAGATACAGCCAAGACCCTGTCATGACTCCCAGAAGAACCAGCCAAATACCCATAGCAGCACCCTCGCTTTCTAGACGCGTATATCCATAATCTTGGAGATTAACAACATGCACAGCCCGAACAGCAGCAGTGCAACCCCTGATATAATTAGTCCTCCTCCACTGTAAAGAGGCTTCATATAGTCAGGTGATGTTAAATTCATAAATATCAAAAAGAAAATTGGTGCTCCTAGTAGAAGTTTGGATTCCAGCCTCTTCTGCGCGATTAGAACAGCAATCTCCTGGCTGACTTCCAGCTTCTCTCCAATCACATTGGAGGTCCTCCGTACCACTTCAACCAAATCCCCTCCAGTGCGCTTGCAGGTCACGAAGACATCTGCAAAATTGTTAATGTCCTCGTTGCTTGCCCGGCGGCTGAAATCCATGAGCGCCTCCTCAATCGGCTGACCGTACTCCAAACGAGTTACAATAATGCTCAGCTCCCGAATCATGTCATTGTTCCCATCCGGATATAGCATGCGAAGATCCTGTATAGCTTCGCGAAATCCATTCTCCACAGAGCGGCCTGCTGCCAAAGAGGAGGATAAAGAATACAGCGCCTGTTTAAAGTGAAGCCCAAGAATCTCCCGTCTTCTTCGTAGCAAATACCGGCTCCAGTATTTTGGGACTCTTCCCCCGCCTAACGCTAATAACAAGGACAGGAAACAATGATGAAAAAACACATAGCCTACTCCAAACAGGCAAGCACAGCCAGCCATCAAGGTAAGAAGGCGCTGCCGGGGCGTCAGCACGTACTCATCATATCTAGGCAGTCCTGATTCACCGGAGCTCTTAGTCCTTATCCGGTTCTTACACTTTGGTCCTGGGCTCTGCTTCAACAGTATCGTTCCCCTCCTTCTTCTTCGGGATATCCGGCCATCCTTAACTTAGCCGTATGCTGCAGCTGCTGATCTGTCCTCCGCAGCCGCCCACAGATCCTGCCTTCCTGCTCCCCGGCCTCCTCAAAAACATAAAGCGGCTGAATGATCACTTCTCCTTGAGAAAGACCGGTTACCTCAGAGATTTCCATGACCCTGCGACTGCGATCGCGAAGCCGGGCAAGATGCACAAAGATATCTATAGCAGAGCTTATCTGCTGACGAACAACTTGAATCGGAAGATCTGCACCGCTGAGTACCATAGTCTCAAGCCGACTAACCATGTCCTTGGTGCTGTTTGAATGCCCAGTTGAAAGTGATCCATCGTGCCCAGTATTCATCGCCTGCAGCATATCCAGCGCTTCCCTGCCGCGCACCTCGCCGACTACGATCCGGTTTGGACGCATGCGCAGAGATGAGCGGATGAGATCCCGTACCGTAATCTCACCCCGTCCTTCGGTATTCGTATTCCTCGTCTCCAGGGAGACAAGATTCGGAACGGTCACGATCTGCAGCTCCGCGGAGTCTTCGATTGTAATCACCCGTTCATCGGACGGGATATATTGAGACAGGGCGTTCAGAAAGGTCGTCTTCCCGGAGCCAGTTCCGCCGCTCACAAAAATATTGTATTTACTTGCAACCAGCTTCTTCAGAAACTCTGCTGCCTCCCCGCTTAACGCTTCACGCTCAACCAGCTCCTGCATAGTCATCGGTTTCTCCGGAAACTTGCGAATCGTCATCGTCGGCCCCTTCAGGGCAACAGGGGGGAGAACGATATTCACCCGTGACCCGTCCTTCAGACGGGCATCTACGATAGGCGAAGATTCATTCACTACACGGTTCACCCCAGCTACAATAGTCTGAATAATATCCTCCAGCCGATCCCTGGACTCAAAGGCCAGAGCCACTTGTTCGACCTTCCCCTCCCGCTCAATAAAAATCTCCTCATGGCTATTGATCATAATCTCCGTTACAGAGCGGTCATCTACTAACGGCTGAAGCAGATCGAGCCCACGGAACGAATCATACATCCGTCGGACAAGCCTGCGCTTCTCTCCGGCTGTCAGGTCACTCAGCGCCTGTTCTCTTCGCAAATAGTTCTCAATATATGCTATGAGCTCCGCGTCACTATAGGAGGATGTAACATCCAGCCCGGACCGAATTCCGGTCCGAAGCGCTTTAAATTCGGACTCCAGCACTTAAATCTCCTCCTGTTCCTTCAAGCCGAAGGAGCTTCCGGATAATAAGGCACGGCGCAGCTTCAGCAGGTCTCTCTGAAATGCCGAGGAATTGCGCAGCTCATGACTCTGTGTACACTGCTTCCATTCAGGGATGTACGCGAGGGTAAGCTCTGGTATCACTTCCAATCCGAGAGTCTGATTCAGGAAGGTTCCTAAGTATCGATTGAGAACAAATAGCGTCTTATTCATTGGTTTTGTCAAAGAGAGCTGTTCTTTCTCCAATTGGCTCATACAAAGCGCCTCCTTGCATAAGACTGCAATGTCATCTGTAAGAAGCCATACGATCCGGTCACATCGCTCCAGAGCAGCCTTTGTGCGCTCATTGGGATAGGAATCCAGATCTATCGCAAGCAGCTCATATTCCCCGCTATCTGCAATGTAATCAATCAAGCGGAGAGTATCGGCCTGATCCATCTCCAGCAATTCATTGATATTCTCTACTGGGGCGAAGATATCCGCATTAAGCGCCGATGACTCCGAGGCATAATGTGATACCGGCTGGTCCGGGTAAGCCTGCTGCTCGGAGGCTGCCTTCAAGTCATATAGAAGCTGCTCAAGCCCTCCCCCGGCTGTTCTATTTCCGCTTGTCCCCTGGAAGGTTTCAAGATTTAAATAGAACACCTTCATCCCCTCGGTGCCCAGCAGCTTAACAAGCTGCTGGGCTACCGTACTCTTCCCGCTACCTCCTGCAGCAGAATATACAGCGATTACCCGAGCCTGCGACCGGCCTCCTTCCCTCAGCGTCCCCCCTGATTCCGGCCGGCCTTTGAGCACAGCATCAAGCAGCTCGTTCAGCGGCTGATACTTCATTAACACCTGCCCAGCATAATCCTCCCTTCCATGTTCACTTAAGCAGTAAACGGCGTTTCCCGGCTGTCCACTCTGCGAAAGCTCGGTTAGAAAAGGAAGCTCCGCAAGAATAACAGCCGCTTTCCCCGAATCCCCCATATTCAGATGCTCTACAAAATCATCAATACGGCTAAACGCCTGTATTCGTGCACGCCTACTGTATTCGCTGCAGCGGATGTAGTCCAGAAACAGCTCAATATACTGCTCATCCTCTACACCCAGTACAATTCGCACAGGACCCAAAAGTGATCAATCCTTTCAAAGAACGCAAAAAAAAGCACCGTCAAAAACCGAATATCGGTTCTTAACGGTGCTTCCGTTGTACGTTCCTTATTTTTACAAATAGAATAGCACAGATCCAACCTCCTGGCAAGCCAGATTAACGGGGCTCCCCAAGATCCAAAAAGCGCTCCTTCAGCTCTTGCGTGGGCACCATACAAGTATCATCACGGCCAAAGAAGCGATATCGGTTACGGGCAATGTAACGATAAGCTCGGTCGCGCCAGCTTCTTGGAAAGAAACGCAAAACAGCCGCCAGCTTCCACGGCATTGAAAGCTGCATCGCAATCCTCACCACCGCCTCAGAACGAACGTATACCTGCCCATTCTCTATCACGATGATCGTATCCGGAATTTCAGGCACAGATGTGAGACCCTGCTGAGCAAGAATCTGTCTGCCAACCGGAGACTGAAGTGAGGCAAAGCGAAAATAACCTGGCAGATCATGCCTGATGATGAAACGGGTTAACCCCTGGCATAGATGACATACTCCATCAATAAGCACAATTGCATGTTCGGCCTGTGCATCAAACCTTCCATGCGGCTTCACAGCAGATGACCTCCCTACCCGAAAGTATACCAAAAAGCGCGGATCACTCTCCGCGCTGCTTGATGAATACCAATGCCTGTCTTACTCGCCTAAAGCCTTGCTGAACCACTGTCCATCATGCATTTGCTGCCCGATATCATCCGAGAAGTTATCCATGCACTTACAAATGAAATCCTTGCGGCATACCGGACAAGGCGTCTTCTGCAAGCGGCTGATATTGGTGAGCTTCCACTCTGGAAACCGGTTATAGAATACGCGGCACTCTGTTCCATCCTGCAGATGGACAATAAATTCGTACAAGCCTTCTTTATCGTTACTGCTGGCTTTAGTTACGTGCTCAACATTCGGTCTGTAGGACATCCTCATCACCCGTTATTTTAAATTTCGTTACCTCTATAGTACTTAGACATAGTAATGAATTTTGAACGCCCTGTCAAATACATACGATCCGTTCTACCGTAAAGAACAATAAAAATAACTTCCCGCAGAAGTAAAAGCGGAAAGTTATTTAAGCAGCTGCTTACTCGACAGCGTTCAATTTCACCACAATGTTGCCGCGTGTAGCTTTGGAGTATGGGCAGAATTCATGAGCTTTATGCAGAAGCTCCTGAGCTTGAGCCTTGTCTACCCCAGGTATTTTCACATCCAGCTGCACAGATAGCTGAAAGCCGCCATCGGATTCGTCCTTGCCGATAGTCACATGGCTCGTTACGACCGTTCCATCCGTCTTAATCTTCTCTTTGCGGGCCACGTTCGCAAGCGCGCTCTCAAAGCACGCTCCATAGCCTGCTGCAAAAAGCTGCTCCGGATTAGTGCCGTCTCCGCCAGATCCCCCAAGTTCTTTGGGCATACTTAACGTATGTTTTAAGACACCGTCCGAGGATTCCACCGAGCCAGTGCGTCCTCCTTTTACCGTTGCTGTTGCAGTATATAATGCTTCCATATTTCAACACTCCTTTTAATCGGGTTAGAACCTACACTAATTTCTATAAACCCCTGAGTATATTTGAAACCAAAACTGCACATATAAGCGAATATCACAGAGGTATCGTTTACCCCTTTAGAATCCGGTTTAAATGACGTTGTGACCTCTAGATCAAATATGAAATATAGGATGTCCAAATATCTTTTTTGTTCATTCCATCAAAAATGTGCCAATTAAAACGTTTACACTAAAAAGTTTCCCTAGACAAAAATTATTGTAGGTATACAATATTAATAAAATTACTTTCCTTCATATTAAGGGTGATATTTATGGATAACTTCCAAGAAGAAGGATCAGCTCCCCACATGAAGGGATGGAGAACGAACTCGGCACAACCTTCACTGCCAGAGTCACATCGCTCTCTTCACATTCCTCATACGGGATCTGGTCTTAAGAAATTTTTAGCCTTTGTAGGTCCGGGCTATATGGTTGCTGTCGGCTATATGGATCCAGGCAACTGGGCTACAGATATTGAAGGTGGATCTCGCTTCGGCTATACCCTGCTCTCCGTGATACTCATCTCCAACTTGATGGCCATTCTGCTCCAGCATTTAGCCGGCAAGCTTGGTATTGTGACCGGAAAAGATTTGGCTCAGGCCACGCGCGACCACTACTCGAAGCCTGTTGCTATCGCGCTTTGGATCTTGTGTGAGCTAGCGATCACAGCCACCGATTTGGCGGAAGTGATCGGCTCGGCAATTGCACTTAACCTGTTGTTCGGGCTCCCGTTATTATACGGTGTAATTGTTACAGCCTTTGATGTTCTTCTGATTCTGCTGCTTCAGAACAAAGGCTTCCGGTCCCTTGAGATTTTTGTAATTGTACTCATTGCAACCATCGGAATCTGCTTCGGGGTTGACCTCATTCTCGCCAAACCGCATTTCGGGGATTTATTACTGGGGTATGTGCCATCTGCTGAGATTATTACTAACCCAGGCATGCTGTATGTGGCGATAGGGATTTTGGGCGCGACGGTCATGCCGCATAATTTATACTTGCATTCCTCCATCATCCAGACTCGAAATTACAATAATGACGAGAAAGGAAAGCGGCAAGCAATCAAGTTTATGACATGGGATTCCACCATTGCACTGACCCTCGCTCTCTTCATTAACTCCGCGATTCTAATCGTATCTGCGGCGACCTTCAACAAAGCGGGTATGACTACGGTCTCTGACATTGGGGATGCTTATCATTTGCTTACACCGCTCGTAGGCACCACACTTGGGAGCGTCATGTTTGCCGTTGCGCTGTTAGCCTCGGGCCAGAACTCCACACTTACCGGGACTTTGGCCGGTCAGATCGTGATGGAGGGCTTTGTAAATATCCGCCTGAAGCCATGGCTGCGCCGTCTGATCACCCGGCTGATTGCTATCATTCCAGCTGTCATTGTCACTATCCTTTACGGGGAAAAAGGGACACAGGAGCTTCTGGTGTTCAGCCAGGTCATTCTATCCCTTCAGCTGCCATTTGCTGTAGTGCCGCTTGTACGCTTTACTAGCGATAAAAACAAGATGGGACAGTTCGCTAACAAGCTATGGATCAAAATCCTAGCCTGGGTGATCACAATCATCATCATCCTGCTTAACATTTTCCTCATCGTTCAAACCTTCTCAGGCTGACAGATATGCAAAAAACGGGCATTTCATCGAATAGGATGAACCGCCCGTTTCTTCTTAATAAACAAGAAAAAACCGTCCAATAAGGACGGCTTCCTTGTTAAATCTTATGATGCGGTCGAGAGGACTCGAACCTCCACGGGCGTACGCCCACTACCCCCTCAAGATAGCGTGTCTGCCATTCCACCACGACCGCACAATATAATGTTTCAAGCGAACATTTAACATTATACAGCTAGCAAGCAAGAAAGTAAAGTGTTTTTATAAAAAAAGCCCAAATCTTAATTCGACTCAGGCTTTTCTCCATTCTTAGTTCGTTTGCGGTAATGCACAAATTCTATGTATTCCAAAATAAAGGCCTCTTCTTCCGGTGTCAGATTCGCTTGGTCTAAAGCTGCCAGATTCGGCACATAATATCCCTGCGGTTCCTTAACCTGTTGAGCCCTTCTCTCCTTGCCGAGCATCAGCCAATCCAGACTAACGTCAAAGAAAGCAGCAATTTCAATCAATTTATTCGAGCTCGGGGTCGATTTTCCCCGTTTCCAATCGCCTAAGTTGCCAGTGCTGATTCCAAGCTGCTCGCAGAACCTTTTCTTGGTCATGCCATTAAGCTTAATAAGCTGTTCAATTCGTTCGTAGATTGAATGCATATCTCATAGACCTTCCTTTTATCTCTGCGCTTTAATCGCGCAAATCAGTAATTTATATTGTAAAATTACGTAATTTCGTATATACTTAAATCCGTAATCCTTAACTCAGCTGAAACTACATAGATTGAACTAAAGTTTTGCGTTGAACTTCATGTGATAACGGCGCAATAAGCCTATGACATTTATTTCTTCAGTTTATTCTATATAGTCGATGAATTTTGTAAGTATAGGAGAGTTACCTTGACAAACGGGTACAACATTTGGAAGTTAGCTGCACAATCCCTGCAGCAGGGCATTGCCATCACGGATCGGGCCGGACGCATTCTTGAATCGAATTCCTCCTGGGAAACGTTCGCAGCCAAGGATGGATTACCGCTTTATTTCGGATGGCAAGGAGTTAATCTCATACAAATCGCCGAGTTCCGTGCAGCGGATGGCGACCTGTTCTCGGATCGCTTTCTTCATGCCGCCCAGCAGGGACTTCATGGCAAGACTTCTTATATCCCTATGGAATATAGCAAGAACTCTTGCAATGATATCAAGTGGCTGTCTCTTGATATTGCTCCATGGCATTCTGACTCACAGCAGGAGATCTCAGGACTCACTTTAATCATTAGGGAAACCGAGCCTTTTATATCGCTCTCCTCCCACAATAATCATCTGGCCCCGATGTGTGCTGTCTGCAAACGAATTCGAGACGATCACGAGGAGTGGAATACCATTGAGAGCTATCTAAAAAAATGCTACCACACTGAATTCACACACGATATATGTCCTGACTGCATTCGCAGGGTATATCCTAAATACGCCTCAATTCTGAACACCCCTAAGCAGTAATTCAGCCAGAACTTACACCTATATAGATTGAAATAAAGTTTTACATGAACTTTCTATGTTCACGGCCTAATATGACCCTATAGCAACCATTTCTATAGTTCATTCTATATAGTCCATTAAATTGTACCATATTTCCCACCGATATCTAAATCTGCACAAATCAGCAAATTTCGGAACAAAAAATGGGGAAGGTTGTCCAAAGACAACCTTCCCCATTCTCGTAATGCGGTCGAGAGGACTCGAACCTCCACGGGCGTACGCCCACTACCCCCTCAAGATAGCGTGTCTGCCATTCCACCACGACCGCATATTCAAATATTAAATGGTGAGCCATGAAGGACTCGAACCTTCGACACCCTGATTAAAAGTCAGGTGCTCTACCAACTGAGCTAATGGCTCATGATGTCAGTCATGATGTACGTAAGCACCTAGTCTTTATAATGAAAGTGTTCATTTAATAAAGTGGTGACCCGTAGGGGAATCGAACCCCTGTTACCTCCGTGAAAGGGAGGTGTCTTAACCGCTTGACCAACGGGCCACAGTAACTTACTTACTGCATAAGCTGTCTTTCGCAGCGACAAGATTGAGTATAGCAAAACTAATGACACCTGACAAGCCTTTTTCACAAGAAAATTAATGGATATTTATGGGTGAATCAAAAGCACACTAGCTCAAGAAGCGGATTTACCAATCCCCTCCGAAAGGTACCAACCATGAAATCCGAGCATCCCGTTACAGACAATTAGAACGTCCACCTGCAGGGAACCAGCTGCCTGTCACACGCTTTGAGCAAGCCGCCGAAGATTCTCCGCGCAGGGTTGCCGAAGGACTTGCGGCGGCTTCTTAGCACACAGAGCGAAACAGCAACAGTACCGAAGCTGCCCAGAAGACCGCTCGTAAGACCAAAGACCAGGGAACTCCACAAACCCTTATTAGCACTCAAAAGAAAAATTCCACGCACAAAAAAAACAACGTACTTCACAAAGAAGCACGCTGTTATGTATGATGAGTTAATATGGCGGAGAGAGAGGGATTCGAACCCTCGCACCGCTTACGCAGTCTAACCCCTTAGCAGAGGGTCCCCTTATAGCCACTTGGGTATCTCTCCAAAAGAAATGGCTCCCCGAACAGGACTCGAACCTGTGACAACTCGATTAACAGTCGAGTGCTCTACCAACTGAGCTATCAGGGAACGTTATGAATAAGAACATTTATTACTTTATCACGCCCCCCTCCTAAAGTCAAGCTGTGATCTTTTCCCAAAATAAAAAAGAACCATCTTCTCCATACTTCGAGAATTGGTTCTTCAGGTGTCGACTGCTGTTCAGCAGCTCCTTCTTCGTCTTCGTTGTTCGGGATCGCAAATCGATAGCCGCAAACATGCTCCGGCTGTCGGCCGGGTTCCTCTTCCCTTCCCTTACGAGCTTATCCCGCTGTTTTCTAGCAGCAGATTTGGCCATTATCAATCACTCCTTAGTTATCATCTTCTCTTCCATTATACTATAAACTTATCCCTCATGGTACTTGACAGCTGGACAAACGTTCTCTAAAGCTCGCTTAGCTTCAGCCTCCCAGCACATCTGCCGCAGCGGTAGCGGCTTGGATCTACCCTGCGCTTACGAAGATATTCCGCAGCACAGCTTTGACAGGTCAGCTTATATTTATAAGGGAGCGGCTGTCTGGCTTTGGCTTCCGGCAGTCTCTGGCAATAGCGACTTCCTCCCACCTGCCGAAGCAGGGCTTTAAATTCCGGGTCTCTGTGCTGGTATCCTCGTCCCCGCAAATGCAGATGATAATGACACAGCTCGTGCTTGATGATCTTCTCCGTCTCCTCTTTGCCATAGGCCTCCAGTTGATGAGGATTGATCTCAATATTATGGCTCTTCATAAAGTATCGTCCTCCAGTCGAACGCAGCCTTGCATTAAAGCTTGCCTGATGGAGAAAGGGTACGCCGAAGGAACGCAGTGAAATTTCCTCAATCCAAGCCTGGAGCTCATCATTACTCATCTTTTGCTCACCTCTTTCATGTACTTGAATTTTAACTTCCCTCTACGCTACACTGTCAAGTAGGAATGAACCTGGGGGGAGAATCATCATTATGCCGAACATGCGATATTGTATTATGCAGCTGGACAATGAGCTTCTTTATATTGAAATGCCAGCAGACTACGCTTATCAGCTCAGCGCGCTGAACCTGCGTCTGAACAAGGAAATTTCCAAGCTTACTGCAGAGCAGGTGCCTTCTCTGCCTCTGGCAGTAGCTGAGTGCGAGAAGCTCGATCTTCTTCGTGAGACGGACAGCGTAATTCAGGGTCTGGATTATATTAATGAACTGGAAAGGGCCTTCTCCTCCATTCAAGAGAGCAGCTACCCGCTGATCTCCCTGCTAACCGAAATCCGCGCCCTCCAGGCCCAACTGGAGCAGTGGTACGAGGAGGAGGCAGAAGGTCTCCTTCATTAGGACCTGCACATCTTGGGGCATCTTCCCATATGCTAAGCATACCAAAGGGATTACCGCGTAAGGAGGGAGATGCCCCTTGCCTAAATGGCTGTGCAATCAGATGATGCGTGCCTTCTACAAGAAGGACCGCAGACAAGTCCGACTGCTGAACGATTGCTGGTTCTTCTACTATAACCGCAGGTCCGATACTCAAGATGCCGAAGGCCTCTAATTACACACGGCGGCTTTTCCCAAACATTCGATCAGGGAGAAGTCGCCGAATTTTATATAAGCGCCACCCCGTATTTCTCTTCATCATGAAGCAGCCCTTGTATCCCGCTCAAAATAGCGATATCGGTCATTTATCCCCAGCCTCTTAAATACCCTAAGTGTATAACGTACTGAAGCTGAAGGGGGATTCGAGGCTCATATGGGATATTATGTTACGGTTGACCAAGGCGTAAAGCTATTTGTAGAAGACATTCATCCAGGCGGTTCCAAAACAATCCTGTTTATTCATGGATGGCCGCTGAGCCATCAGCAATTTGAGTATCAGTATAATGTGCTTCCGGCCATGGGTTATCGCTGCATCGGTTATGACTGGCGAGGCTTCGGCCACTCCGACAAACCCTACACAGGCTACGATTACGACAGGTTATCTGATGACCTAAGAGCGCTGATCCATGAATTGCGCCTAGACAACTTAACCTTGGTAGGACACTCTACGGGAGCCGCGATCGCGGCAAGATATGTCGCCCGCTATAACGGATTCGGCATTTCTAAGCTGGTGCTGGTAGATGGAGCGCTCCCTACAGGATTTAGCGCAGCTACAGCCAAACAATTGTTGGAGGAGACGTACAGTGACCGCCCGAATATGTGGCGAAGCACCATCGGCAACTTCTTTTTCCAACAAATCTCCGAAGCCTTCAGAGACTGGTTCTCGCAGCTCGGCTATCAAGCAGCAGGCTATTCCACTGCGGCTATTATCAGGACGCTTAGAGATTCCAACCTTACGGCTGACCTTCAAATGATCCGCGTACCCACCCTGATTATCCATGGTACTCATGACAAAGTCATTCCGTTTGCCCAAGCGCTGGAGGTTCAGAAGCTCATAAGTAATGCCCAGCTTATACCGTTTCATTATAGTGGTCATGGGCCGTTCTATGAGGAGCGTGATCACTTCAATCATGTATTATCCCAATTTATAGATTAAACCCTTCTAGTTGAAATTCTATATAGATTGAACTATAGTTTTACATCTAATTTTCTGTTATCACGGCCTAATACGGTCCTATAACGTTCATTTCTTTAGTTCATTCTATCTAGATCCTAAAATCATGCCACTTATTGCCTATGCCCTACTTTCCTCACTATTTCAATGAATGCTGCCCCCTTCTTCGCTGCCTAATAAAAAAATATCCCCTCAGGTTCTCCTGTGAAGAGTTCATCGTAACACGATCTCTCTTCACCGATCTGCCTGAGGGGATACTATTACAAAGAATCCCTCTTAATGATTATGATTGGCTTGCTGAAGTGCTGCTCTTAGGCGGGAGCATGGTCAAGCCAACGCGCCCTTTCTTCAAATCAACATTCAGCACCCAGACGGTTACAACATCCCCGACAGACACTACATCCATCGGATGCTTTACATAACCGCTGCTAAGCTGCGAGATATGCACCAGTCCGTCGCTCTTAATGCCAATATCAACAAACGCCCCGAAGTCAATTACATTCCGTACCGTGCCTTGTAGTTCCATTCCCGGAACTAAGTCCTCAATCTTCAGCACATCCGTGCGGAAGATCGGGAGCGGCAGCTCTTCGCGCGGATCTCGTCCTGGACGCTGCAAGCTGTCCAGAATATCGCGCAGGGTTGGCACCCCTACGCCGAGCTTTGGCGCCAGCTCTTCCGGATTAAGGGCTGCGAGGCGCTCCCCAAGCTCCTTCGAGCCCAGCTGCCGAAGATCTATGTCAAGCTCTTCAAAGAGTCGCTTGACCACATCATACGACTCCGGGTGAATCGGAGTCCGGTCCAGCATATCCTCGCCTTCCGTGATTCTCAAGAAGCCGACGCATTGTTCATACGTCTTGGCACCCAGCCGAGGCACCTTCTGAAGCTGCTTCCGGTTCTTGAACTTCCCGTTCTCTTCACGGAACTTCACAATGTTCTTGGCAAGGGTTGCGTTCACTCCGGCAACATAGGAGAGCAAAGACGGAGATGCAGTGTTCACATCTACCCCGACATGGTTAACGGCCGATTCTACCACAGCCTTAAGACTCTCCTCCAGATGCTTCTGGGATACGTCATGCTGGTACTGCCCAACGCCAATAGCCTTTGGATCGATCTTCACCAGCTCTGCGAGCGGATCCTGCAATCGCCGCGCAATGGAGACAGCGCTCCGCTCTGCAACGTCCAGATCCGGGAATTCCTCCTGGGCCAGCTTCGATGCGGAGTAGACGCTGGCTCCCGCTTCGCTGACGATCAGATAAGCCAGACCTTTCTTCGGGCTCTCGGCGATAACCTCTGCCACGAATTGTTCGGTCTCGCGAGATGCCGTACCGTTCCCGATCACAATGAGCTCAATATCGTACTTATTAATCAGCTCATGGAATTTGGCGGCCGCTTCCCGCTTCTTGTTATTCGGCGGCGTCGGGTAAGTCACTGCAACTTCCAGCAGCTTCCCGGTATCATCTACCGCCGCAAGCTTACAGCCCGTCCGGTAAGCCGGGTCTACACCAAGCACCCGTTTGCCTTTAATAGGAGCCTGCAGCAGCAGGCTTCTCAGATTCGCTGAGAAGATTGTAATTGCCTGAGCTTCCGCCTTCTCTGTAAGCTCACCCCGAACCTCACGCTCAATCGAAGGGGCAATCAGACGCTTATAGGCGTCTTCAATGATCGACTGTAGCACCGTCTCTGTCACGGAGCGTCCCTTGATGACCTGCTTGGCTATGTAGCTGTGTACAGGCTCAGCCGGAACCTCCAAGCCGATCTTGAGTACATTTTCCCGTTCCCCCCGGTTAATGGCCAGAATACGATGGGGAGGCATCTTCTTGGCCAGCTCCCGGTAGCTGTAGTACATTTCATAGACGGATTCCTGCTCAGCATCCTTAGCTTCGGAAGCAATCATACCGTGATCTAGCGTATAACGGCGAACCCATGCACGAATTTGAGCTTCATCTGCCAATCTCTCGGCCAAAATATCCATCGCCCCCTGCAGAGCTGCCTCGGGGGATTCAACGCCTTTCTCTTCGTTCACATAGCGAGCTGCCTCCTCAAGAGGATCCCCCTTAGACGGCTGACTAAACACCCACTCAGCAAGCGGCTCAAGCCCCTTCTCCTTGGCAACACTAGCCCGCGTCTTCCGCTTCTGCCGGTAAGGACGATATAGGTCCTCCACTTCTTGAAGCTTCTCAGCGACTTTAATCGATTCGGCAAGCTCCGTGGTTAACTTCCCCTGCTCGTCGATGATTCGAATTACTTCTCGTTTGCGGTCTTCAAGGCCACGCAAGTAATTCGAGCGCTCTTCTATATTTCGAAGCTGGTTCTCGTCCAGCTCTCCGGTCATTTCCTTCCGGTATCTAGCGATAAAAGGAATCGTATTCCCTTCGTCCAGCAGGCCGATGGTGGTGCGCACCTGCTTGGGAGCAAGACTCAGCTCCTTAGCAATCTGCTTAACGATGCGCTCCTGCTCCTGAGCTTGATTCACCGCTTGTTCTTCCTGGTTCAACACTTCTTGTTCTACCAATGACAACATCCCTCTTTTCGGCCAATAAGCCGCTTATTATCGAATTGATTACTGCCTTATATTATGGCAAAAATCCACCTACATTTCCACCACAGACGCACCCCTTCGTTCTGAGCTAGATCAGACCGGACCATCAAATCCTTCCGATTCGAGTCATAAACGAATAGACGCGCCGGCATATCCGGCGCGTCTCCTTACATAAGATGGTATGACGACCAGCGCAACCAGGCTTAAAAATCAATCAAGCCCAAACTGATCAGAAGAGCGTCGTCCACTTTCTTCATCGTCTCTTCGTCCAGATGCGTGATCTTATCTGTCAATCTTTGCTTATCAATGGTGCGAATCTGCTCCAGCAAGATAACCGAATCCCGGTCAAAACCGTGCGCAGCCGCATCGATTTCAACATGGGTCGGCAGCTTAGCCTTCTGGATCTGGGCCGTAATGGCCGCCACAATCGCAGTCGGACTAAATCGGTTCCCGATATCGTTCTGAATAATCAGCACCGGTCTTACCCCTCCCTGCTCGGAACCCACCACAGGCGAGAGATCTGCAAAAAAAACATCGCCGCGCTTGACAATCAATGTCTACACCCCGCTTACTAGGCGGTCGAGAGTGCTGTCCGCATCTTCCTCCGCATGAAACGCTTCGGACGCCATAGACAAATTAATCTTGGCCATCTCCATGTAGCCGCGCTGCATGGATTCCCGAATAAAGCGTTTCTTCCGCTCATTCAAATAGAGCTTCATGGCCTGCCTAATGAGCTCACTGCGGTTGGAATTCTCCAGCCGGGCAATCCCATCCACTTCCTGCAGAAGATGATCCGGCAAGCTGATCATGATTCTTTTGGTGTTCTGCATATTGGCCACTATTACTTCCACCCCCACAAAACCTTTCAGCCTTATTCCCTGTGATCAGTATAGCATTATCCAAGGGAATATATACAAAGGAATATATGCTTCCCGTATATCAAGTATGCTGCATCCCATTATAAACTAGAACTATATTGGCGTATATACTTGTCGCCACTTTCATACTTGTTACATTCGGGAAACCCTCTTGAAATTCCTTCACACCAAGGAAAAAGTTTTGTTTGACAATTTGTTCCGCACATCTATTTAAGGAGTGGATTAACCCAAAGATCAGGCTCTCCTGCCCTTATATAGACACGCGGAATACGGTGTGCCAGCATGCAGATTACTTCATAGTGGATCGTACCCAGCCAGGAAGCCAGCTCGGCTGCGGCAATGAAATCACCCAGCTGCTGGCCGATGAGAACAACCTCTTCACCAGCCTGAATTTGTTCTGCTTCTTCAGCGAAAGACTGCAGCGAGACCATACACTGGTCCATACAGATCGTTCCGACAACCGGGACGCGGCGGCCGCGTATCAGTACCTGCGCTTTACCGCCAAGCATACGGGAATAACCATCCGCGTAGCCAATCGGAAGTGTCGCTATCACTTCGTCCCGATCGGTTTCGTATTTCTTCCCATAGCTTATTCCCCAGCGGGGCGGCAGTTTCTTCACATAGACCATTTGAGTTTTCAGCGTTAATACCGGGATTAGCTTCACGTTCTGACGATGAACCTCCTCCGAAGGGTACAAACCGTACATGGCAATGCCAATTCGTACCATATCGCAAGAAATCCCCGGCAGGTCGATCGCCGTGGCGCTGTTGCCCGTATGTATAATCGGGATGGTGATATTCCGTTCCCTCAGCGCTTCCGCCACGCTCTGAAAACGTCCGTATTGCTCCAGTGTATAGCTCTTCTCTTGTTCATCGGCGGTTGCATAATGCGTAAACATGCCTTCTACTTCCACTGTGGAAAGCTTCGAGGCTCTTACAATAAACTCCGCCGCATTCTCTCCAGGCAGCAGACCCAGCCGGCCCATGCCCGTGTCGATCTTGATATGCACCTTCAGCCTCTTGTTCGAGCTTCCCCGCTCGATCGTCTGCGCCGCCTCAAGCACCTCGTCGGTAAACAGGCATAAGGTAATATCCTGTTCCCAAGCTACTTGAACGCCTTCCGGCGGCGTATAACCAAGCACCAGAATCGGCAGCTTAATGCCGGCTTGGCGCAGTTCGAGAGCCTCCTCCAGGAACGCAACGCTTAAGTAATCGGCTCCCAGACGCTCCATCTCCCGGGACACTTGTACTGCACCGTGTCCATAAGCATTAGCTTTTACGCAAGCCAGCAGTTTCATGCCTTCTGGCAGAGCTGCACGCAGCGCTTTATAATTCGCCTCCAGTGCATCCAGGTCAATTTCCACTCGGGTCGGTCTGTACTTCTCTTGCATGAGGTCACCTTCTATAGAAATGTAAGTCCAATTAGACAATAGATTAATCGTAATGTTCATGATGCAGGCTGTCAATTGGATATGGCATCCTATGCGAAGAGAGCAGCCGCCATAAACCTTGGAGTAAGCAAAAAGACGGATGGACGAAAGCCGCAGGAGGTGTGCCTCCCAAAGCGCCGTTATCCGTCTTTAGTCTATTATTTACCCGTTTGATCCTGCATAGAAGCGGCAATTTTAATCATTTCCGTCACCGGCAGATTATCACTCGTAATTCGGAACTCCAAGCCGTCCTGTGTCCATGTAAGCGTCTGCTGTTCCTCCCCGGTCAGAAGCCCGTAAGTGAATCCGAGATCCACCACCTCTCCTGCGGAGAGCGATACAGCTCGATCAGGTGACCGCGATTCCATAATTGTAAACGGGTACTCTCCATCATAACGAAGCAGTACTGTGCTGCGTTCTTTGCCGTCTAAGGCTTTACTGTCCTTCAGCTGTGACCCTTCAGGCACATAGGTCGGCATGATTTCCCCAAATGGTTTGGATAAATCCTCCTCGGCCGCTGGTGTATTTGCAGAGTCTACACTTGCTGCCTGCGAAGAATCCACCGGTTTCTCTACAAGCTGACCATTCTCGTCAACTTCCAGCATCGTTCCCTTCGTTTCAGGACCGGACGCTTTCAGGTTCTCCTGCATATCGAACGCCTTATCATCAAACTTCTTGTCAAAGCTGAACTTATCGAACTGAACCTCCACCACAACCTGGGCAGAAGAATCCGAGACTTGAACCTGCTTAGGCTTGTAATCGTCTTTACTCAGCCAAATCTTCTGACGGACAAGAGAATGCGTATTGTAATTGGCTGCTACCTCGAAGACGTAGCTGTCCTTCTCGTCCGCGAACTGGCGGGAGCTGTCAGTTAATATACTCCGAACGAGCGTCTGATACAAGTAAACCTGTCCTTGATTCTCCGGCCAATCGCTTTGGAAGCGGAAGCTCTTGTTCAAGCTAGGTGTCAGCACATAGACCCCTTGGTCATTGCGCAGAACAATCTGTGTAATGTCCTTCTGAGCATTGGTTAATGCAATCCGGTAGTAAGTCGGGTTCTTATACCAGACTTCAACCCGGTATTGCTGCGGTGTTTCCCCGGTATGTAAGGTCATGGTCCCTGACCCTTCATAGCTTTGGAGCTTTGACACCACCTGGTCCAAATCTTTAACAACCGCATTCGCATCCTTCTTGCCGCAACCAGCCAGAATGGCCGAGAAGCAGACGATCAGGGCGAGCACCCACGTGATCCGACGCAAAAGATCATCCCCTTTTAGCACATTGGTTTTCCTGAACTGATACATGTCTATGTGGGAACTTGGCCAATTATGCAGACGGGCATGACAAGCTCGGAACTTCTTTTAGAAGGATTATTCTATGGGAAAATAAATATCCATGAGTGTGGAACCGTCTATCTCCAGCTTCTCCTCAAGCCAATAGCGCTCTTTATCGCAGGCTGCTTGGTATCCGCGGCTGTGCACCCATTCAGCTATTTTTCTCCAACCGAGCGGAATTCGTTCAAAGGGATCGACAAACGGCTCCGTGATTCGCAGCACGGCGTATTTGCAGCTTTCAACCTGCTTCATTGTAATGTCCGCCGGCAAGACAGCAGGAGATAGATTCTCGTCAACAACTACCCAATACTCATATCCTCGTAAGCCCTGACTCTGCTCCTCATCAGATACGGGAACATCAAATCCGAACTGCCTTGTTCCGCTCCCAATCCCTACCGTGCCTGCCCAGTTGGTCATGTATGCAATCACTTCATCTTCAGGATCCCGGCTAATTCTGGCCCCACTTGCGACGGTCATCTCTGGCAAACTAACAATGCTTACATCACTTAAATAATCCATCTGAACGCCTCCATTCCAATTTTTAAAAGAATCAGATAGAACGGGTTTAGAAGGTATGGAATATTTAGCATTCCGACATCTACTAGGAATTTGGCCGAATTCCTGTAGAAATGCCCTGCTGAACGCACGCTCGGAGCTGTACCCGTAATCCAAGGCGATATCTAGAATTCTTCGTCCCTGAATCACCTCCAGCATGGCATAACATAGCCGTCTCCTCCGGGTATACTCGCACAAAGTCATACCCAGGTGAATGCTGAATAGCCTATGAAAATGAAACTTGGAAAATCCACAGACACGAGCACATTCATCAAGCGTAATGGGGCCTCTTATATTCTCTTCGATGTAATCTATCGTCTTCTGCAAATACTCCATACTTACCAAACCATTCACATCCTTGCATAAGCGGATTATGTTCATTATAATCACGTGGATTGGCAGCTACAGGACATTTTTTGCTGTGTTAATGAGGTTGAGTAATCGGTTAAATGAACCCCATTCCAATTAGATTGCTGTCTTCAAATTTCGCTAGCACATGCAGAGAATTCAGCATGGTGGGCCTGCCCCTGAAGGAAGTAGCTTTCTTGACATAAAAGTTATAGCTTATATATATTTTAATTAATATAACAAACTGGAGTGTTATCATGGAAAACCCAAAACGGGAAGCCGCCATCCACCAGGTCATGGATCAAATGGCGATCGTGCAGCAAAGATCCCAGTCATTCATAGCCCGGATTATCAGCCGGGAGTCTCTGACTCAGAATCAAATTATGCTGCTGATGCAGCTGCAATTGACCCAAAACCTAAAGATAACCGATATTGCCGAGCGCTTTATGATCACTCCTGGGGCTGCATCGTCAATGTGTGACAAGCTGGAAGAGCTGGGGCTGGTAGAACGGACGAGAACCAAAGAGGATCGCAGAGTCGTCTATATCCAGCTCACAGAGCAAGGAACAAAACGAGTGCATGACTTGTTCAGCACGATACCCGAAGAAGAGCTGGATAAGATCTCTTCCACCCTGCAAAGGATTAATAAACTGATGGCAGGGATCGCAGCTCCCTGATGAAATAATATACACGGATTACCTGTTGAGGTGAACCGTGTATTTTTTTATCGCTCTAAAGTATTGTAATTGCAATAAGTTTTAATCATAATATATTTTAGCAATTAAAATATATTCTTGGAGGCTATATACTTGAACATAGAATTTGCTGGCCTTGCCGAGACTTCGCCATTAGCTGTCAGAGGTACAATCATCAAGCGAGAGGATATCCACCACATTTCCATAGATGTCATAGGCTGCTTGCTGGTACACGGTCATGTTTTTACGGGCAAACTGAAAGTACAGGGTGACTGCTCAATTAAAAAACAGCTGCACGCCCGCGAGGTTCACAATTTGGGCAGCCTTCGTCTTCACCGTATAAAGGCTGGACAGATTCTCTCTTCAGGGTATCTTGCCATCAAGGAACAGGCTGATGCCGAAGAAATATGGGTTGATGGCGCTGTACGGGGGAACCGTCTGTTCGCATCAAGAACGATTGAGCTATGCCTAGGCTCAACCTGCCGCGCTGAACAGATAAAGGCCGGACAGAGCATTATCGTCAAGCCTTCCTCCCGTATGCTGAATACCCTGATGCAGCCATTCCGAAGACTTACTTGCCACACTCTCAAGAGCCCGCACATCAACCTTTACCATACCCATGCCAAGCTTGTTGAAGGAGAAGATATTGTGATTGGACCCGGCTGCAAAATCGAGAACATCCGCTACAGCCGCAGTCTGACGATCCATCCCAAATCCTGTGTGAAACATGCCGTACAAGTGAACTCCCATGAATAAAATAAAGCACCTCTTCTTAGCATTTCCGCCGCTGAAAAGGTGCTGTTTCGATCAAAAGAACATCTATGAATGATTCTAAATGAGTTCTTCAATTTGCCCGTCCTCGGTCAGGCGAATCTGCCGAGCTGCCGGAACCTTGGGCAAATTGTGTTTATGTCACCACAACCTCCTCATTTACTTAATACATATTGGAATCTTTTGTTATAGATCCATTGGCTAATAATAAAAAGCACCATACCTATCACCAGATAGGCAATCTTGATCCGCAGCCAATATTCATCACTTATAGAATTAAATATTTTGAACTCCTCAGGTATGAAAGAATTAATTGCAGAATTCAGATACCATACAATAATAGATAAAATGAGCGTAATTCCTAAATTTTTAGTTAACGAGTAAGCAAATAAAGTTACCGAACCAAAAAATGCAATGACACTATACATATTTAGCAAATATAACAACAATGAAAGGCTATAGTCTTGTGTCTTTATCATACCAATACTGTAAGTACATATCATGATGACAAAAAATAATAGCATCATAATGAATGTACTTCTGTAAAGTTTTCCTCGTATGGAATATCGAAATTGAGCTTCAATCTCAACAACATTGTGTCTCTGCCTCGAAAAAAAGATATCTCCGAATAATACGATAGCGGCTAAGGCAACATACCGCTCTAGCAATGATGCTGAACTTTCCATTGAGTCGTGCGCCGAAAAGCTTGTAATCATGATCAACAAAAAAGCACAAAACAAAAACGGTATATCGACTAATGCCCGTAGTTCGTAACCTAACCGCTTAGAAAACATTACTTCTCCTCCGAATTATTAGATTTCCGACAAATATGAATATCACAGATATAACCACTAGTGCTGCACTATGTAGATATAAATTATCAGGGGCACTATTTTCCCAAAATGATTCTGTATACCTAATTAAAATTGATAACGGTCGTACAACCCATCTAACAGTTCCGTCATCATAAAATTTTGGATAATTACTATAAAGTATACTTCCAACTAAGATTGGAAATATAACAATACTATTTCTACAAAGTATACAAATAAACAATGAAGCACTACATACAAAACAGATTGGAGCAAGAATAATTAAACTATTAAGCCAGAAAAGCAAGATTTCAGAGAACCCGCCTAACCCCTTAATCAGAAATATGCAAGTATAAAATAAATTGTTGAGAACTAAAATGGTAGTTAAGGCAATCAATAAAGACAATACCTTCTCTGTAAGTGGACTAAAGAAACCTATCACTCGATAACGTAAAATCTCTATATTCTCTTTTTTCACAAAAAAGAATAAATGAATTGGAATAAATACGATCAAGAAAAAAACAATATATAACAACAAAAACTCATGATATTTCATCCCGAAATAAAATGGGAACCCTTTTTCAGCAACTTTTCCACTTGCATACTGATTATACGCCTCATATCCTTTGTTGGCATTTTGGGTGTTCATATAATAAAAATCAAAATAACCAGGTATTCCTATATATTTCTCTACTATTGCATTAATTTCATTCACACCTAATGTGTCATCTTTAAGTTCATTCTTAATTAACTGTAGATCCTCTTGCGTAACTTCCTCTGGCGTTGCTTCCTTTTGTTTTGCTAACTCAGTCAGCCTAGATATTAAATCTTTTTTAGCATAAAAAATGCGTTCTTTTTCATTTTTAAGAGGTACATTTAAAAGACTATTTTTGGTGGGGACTCCTGGAATATCACTTACACCATCTTTTTGATATAAGCTATTAAAACGTTCGGCAGATAAATTGGGGGCATAATCAACATAATTTGCGACATGGGTATAAGTTACATAGGATATAATGATTGCACCAGCAATAAAGAGATAGTTTCTAAATATCGACTTCAGATCTAATTTCACTGCTTTTAAATTGATCATAGTTACCTCCCTTGATATACAGGTATGCATCTTCTAAGGTAGGTGATACAGGTGTGAAATTTAATGCTTCATTACTAAAAAACTTAATAACCGTCTTGTCACCATTCATCGTCTTATTAATAATTTGCGATTCTTCAATCCCTGGGTTTTCCATATGTTCGATATAACTCGTTGTATAAATATGATTTTCCGCAATGTGGATTAATCGCTGAACGTCTCCTTCATATCGGATGACACCTTCTTCGAGCATAATTAAATTGCTACATGTATTTTCAATATCTTCGATTAAGTGAGTAGAGAGAAGCACGGCGTGTGTTTTACCATATTCCACGAGGAGTCGTCTTATATTACGTCTTTCTTCTGTATCTAAACCGGCAGTAGGCTCATCTATAATTAATAAATCAGGCTCATTGATCATGGCTTGAATCAAGCCTACTCTCCTCTTCATTCCGCCAGATAAATTTCTCATTTTTCTATTTGCATATTTTTGAAGATTCGTCATCTCTAAAAATTTTATGATTTTGGGCTTAATATCTCCCTTAGAACCATTCAGAGAATAATAGTAGCTAATCATATCGAATACTGTGAAGTTAGGAATAAAACCGAATTCTTGGGGCATATACCCGATCTTGCTCCTGTATTCATCCAAATTGTTTTTGTTTAATTCTTTACCATCAAACGTAATATGTCCTGACGACTCTCGAATAATGGTAGCCATAATCCTCATTAATGTCGTCTTTCCTGCTCCATTAGGTCCAAGTAATCCCGTCACACCATGATCTAACGTAACATTAGCATCTCTTAATACTGGATTATTTTTTTTGTAAATTTTAGTAATCCCATGTAATTTAACTTCCATTTTAATTTTCTCCTTTACAACTTTTTCACATCATTGAGTCGCTGGCAACGATCTCTTGGCATTTGAGTTCCATTTCAAGCAGATGATCATAGCAGATTCCAGGTGAGAGCGAAAAAATCTTGTTTGGTGACTCAATTCTACAAGAAAAAGTCTTCCTTTTTTCTATTCATCTATTGACACAAGATATTTTACGCTCTCAAATAAATCTCATTTCGATTTTTTTAATCTTTGTATACTTTAACATCATTAAAATACATTATATGTTAATTTTCTCATCGGAAACTTACTTTTATTGGAATGAAGTGTATTTTTATGTCTATATATTGAAACCATCCAAAATTTGGCGTGAGTGATTAATAAGTTATAAATCTCTAATAAATACACTTAAACGTTAAAAAGTCTGGCTGTTATGTCAGGTTTTAGAAACTACATATGTCCCTCATGAGTCAACTCATTTGAAAAGCTAACAATCTTTCAGTAGTGGAACAAGCAGTCCGGGAAAACCGCCTATTCACGACACGAACGATTGAGCGCCGCCTAGGCTCAGCCTGCCGCGCTGAACAGATAAAGGCCGGACAGAGCATTATCGTCAAGCCTTCCTCCCGTATGCTGAATACCCTGATGCAGCCATTCCGAAGACTTACTGCCACACCCTCAAGAGCCCGCACATCAACCTGTACCGCCCCCATGCCAAGCTTGTTGAAGGAGAAGATATTGTGATTGGACCCGGCTGCAAAATCGAGATCATTCGCTACAGCCGCAGTCTGACGATCCATCCCAAATCCAGTGTGAAATATGTAAGTACAAGTGAACTTCCATGAATAAAATAAAGCACCTCTTCTTAGCATTTCCGCCGCTGAAAAGGTGCTGTTTCGATCAAAAGAACATCTATGAATGATTCTAAATGAGTCCTTCAATTTGCCCGTCCTCAGTCAGGCGAATCTGCTGAGCTGCCGGAACCTTGGGCAGTCCGGGCATCGTCATCGTATTCCCGGTCTCCACCACCACAAAGCCCGCTCCTGCAGAGAGTGAGACATTTGAGACTGTCACTGTAAAGCCCTCTGGAGCACCGAGCAGAGCTGGCTGATCGGAGAAAGAGTACGGCGTCTTAGCCATGCACACCGGATAAGCAGCATAGCCTAAAGCTTCTATACCGGCAAGAGCCTTGCCCGCTGCTGCAGAATAGGATACGGCTGCTCCTCCATATACCTCTTTAACAATCGTCTCAATCTTACTCTTCAAATCTAGACTGCTGTCATACAGTGGAGCAAAGCGGGAAGGCTCTACATCCAGAAGACGGATCAAGCGCTGTGCCAGCTTCTCGCCTCCGCGGCTTCCCTCCGCCCACACCTTCGACACTTCGGCCGGGATGTTAAGCTTGCTGCATTCTTCCAGAATACAATCAACTTCTGCTTGACTGTCCGATTCAAAATGATTGATCGCCACGAGCACAGGAACACCAAATTTCTGTAGGTTCATTAAGTGCCTTCTCATGTTCGCCATACCCTGCCGCAATGCTGGGAGATTCTCTTCACCCAGCTGCTGCTTCGGAAGGCCGCCGTTATACTTAAGCGCCTTGGCTGTCACCACGAGCACGGCTGCATCCGGTCGAAGACCCGATTGTCTGCACTTGATGTCGAAGAACTTCTCAGCTCCCAGCTCCGCGCCAAATCCGGCCTCTGTTATGGCAATCTCGCCCAGCTTCAAAGCAGTCTTCGTTGCAATAAGACTGCTGCAGCCATGGGCAATATTAGCGAACGGCCCTCCGTGAACCAGGACGGGAGTCCCTTCAAGAGTCTGTACCAAGTTTGGCTTGAGCGCCTCCTTCAGCAGTACGGCCATGGGCTCTACTGCACCTAAGGCTTCTGCTGTAACCGGCTCACCGTTCTCCGTATAACCAATCAGCATTCGCCCCAGCCGCCGCTTTAAGTCCTGCATATTCTCACTCAGGCAGAGAACGGCCATCACCTCCGAAGCGGATGTGATCAGGAAGCCGCTTTCCCGCACGGTGCCATTGCCGGGACCAAGCCCGGTAACGATGCTGCGCAGACCGCGATCATTCATATCCATCGCCCGCTTCCAGACAATACGGCCTGGATTCAGCCGTAGGGCATTGCCATGGAAAATATGATTGTCAATCAATGCCGACAGCAAATTATGGGCGGAAGTAATCGCATGCAGATCTCCCGTAAAGTGCAAATTAATGTCCTCTGCCGGAACAATCTGCGCCTTCCCGCTCCCTGTTGCTCCACCCTTCATGCCGAAGCATGGGCCCAGGGAAGGCTCTCTCAGCGCTGCAACTGTGCGTCGTCCGGCTGCATTTAGCGCCTGCGCAAGCCCAATCGTGGTTAATGTCTTCCCTTCGCCCGCAGGAGTAGGATTTACCGCCGTAACCAATACCAGCTTGCCATCGGGCTTATCCTTGAGCTCTTTCCAGAGCGACGGATTCAGCTTTGCTTTAAATCTGCCATAGGGCTCCAAATGTTCTTCCAGAATTCCTGTTTGTCTTGCTATTTCAGTGATCGGTTTCATGTTCGGTTATGTACCCCCTACCAAATAGGCATATATTACTTTCATTATCAATCAAAGATCAGGGGTTTGCAATTCAAGAGGTCACACTACAAACGCACATTACAGGCGCTGCTGATAAGCCGAACGATAAGCAGATGAGTTACGGAGCATAGGAATACCGACCAGCAGATTTAGCACAATGAGCAAGGCGGTAGTAACCAGCCCTCCTTCCAAACCGAAATCCCCGCCGGTCAGCCAACTGCTGCCTGATAGTTTCAGAGGATAGATTCCATGGAAGAGTGTACCGCTCACTGAAGTTCCAAAGATGTCCCCTTGGAACAAATTCCAGGCGGTATGATAAGCCATGGCGAAGTAAATATTCCCTGTGCGTAGCGTCATCAGTGAGAAGAAGAAAGCGATAAGGAGAATGTTCAGGAAACTCAAGAAGGAATAGCCTGGATTCGGCAAGTGCGCCAGCGAGAACGCAGCCGAGGTAATCAGAACAGCAAGGAATATCGGCATACGCCGGGCCAAGGTATGCTGGATATAGCCTCTGAACAGGGCCTCCTCGCAAATTCCCGCAAACAAGGCGGTGATGAGAAGGTTAACCGGATCGATATTAGAGAAGTCCGGGCTTCCCAATCTGCCCTGTAATGTTAACTGATCCAGCAGCCAGAGTACACCAAGAACCAGCATGATCGACAGCCCTCCGAAGATAAACCCTCCTGCAAAATTGCGGCCGTCCGGCCGGGTCAGTCCAATGGAAGATAAGCTTCTCTTCTGAACGACCTTCACGGTAAACACGATCACAATCATGATGTAAGGCCCGCTGGTCTTAAGCAGCTCCATCCATGCAGCATGCGGGAACAAGGAGCGCCCCCCTATGTTCAGAGAGAACAACATTGAGAATAATGCCGTAAGCAGAAAACAAGCCGCTACCACCGCTAAAATGTCCCAGCCGGACCTCCACCCCCCGCTTGGATTTACAAACCACTTTTTCATGCGCTAAGCCTTCCCTCCTTGAAATTTAAATTACAGATATCTATTTACATATTAATCCAATCCGCAGCCTCCGTATATGAAAAATAAAGCATAGAAAAGCCGCCTTTCGCTTATAGAAAAGACGGCTTTCTAATCTCACTCTGACATTAGATCGTCCATATACACGACTGCCTTCCCCCTCGAATCCGCGGGGGACTGTTTACTCTGTTCCAACAATACAAAAGTCTCTTTTGTTATCTAACAAAAATATGAAATATCCTGTCACATTGTGTTAAATAACAAAATGAAAGCGCTCCACATTACGATTATATGCAAGTCGCTTAGGGAAGTCTATAATAACAATACTAACTTTTAGGTTTGTTTTTCGATAATTAACATAACAAATTGAGCGCCCCCTAATTTAATTTCTGTATTCCCAGCATGATCAAAAAGACTGTTCGAGAGACAAAAAACACCTAGTCTCTCGAACAGCCTTAGACCTCATCTGCTATTTACTTGAGCAGTTTACGAATCCAGCGGAGCCCCCGTTTGGAGGAAGGATAACGGAGGCTTAAATCAAACAGGTTCGTCTGCTTCAGCACACTTTTCTCATGCGAAAACGTTCTGAAGCTCTGGCGCCCGTGATAGCTCCCCATCCCGCTCTCCCCCACCCCGCCAAAGGGAAGATAAGGCGTGGCCAGATGCATAAGCGTATCATTCACTGTCCCGCCACCGAAGGAAATACGGCTTAGCACCTGCTCTTCCACCTTCCGGTCCCGGGTAAATAGGTAGAGAGCAAGCGGTTTGGGATGGGCGGATGTCACCCGTATGACCTCCTCCAAATCCGTGTACTCCAGCAGCGGAAGCAGCGGACCGAATATTTCCTCCTGCATGACCGGCATATCCCAGGTCACCTGGTCCAGCACGGTTGGCGCAATCTTCAACGTCTTCGGATCAAATTCACCGCCAATGACAGCTACTGCATCCTGTAGAAATCCGGTTTGCCGATCAAAATGTCTGCGGCTGATCATTTTCCCATAAGAAGGGCTCATCAGCGGCTTGTCCCCATAGAATTCTGTGATCACACTGCGGAATGCCTTAAGCAACTCCTGCTTCACTTCCGAGTGCACCCATAAATAATCCGGGGCGATGCAGGTCTGTCCAGCATTGGTCAATTTCCCGAACATAATGCGCCTTGCGGCAAGCTTAATGTCCGCGTCCTTATGCACAATACAGGGGCTCTTGCCCCCAAGCTCCAGTGTAACAGGTGTCAAATGCCGGGCCGCTGCCTTCATCACCACTCTCCCGACAGGCACGCTTCCCGTGAAGAAAATATAATCGAACTTCTGCTCCAGCAGAGCCGTGCTGACGTCAACCCCGCCTTGAACGACCCTAACATACTCTGGCGGGAACACCTCAGCCAGCAGTTCTTCAAGCACACCCGATACGGCCGGAGAAAGCTCTGAAGGCTTGAGCACTACGGTATTTCCCGCTGCAATAGCTCCGATCAAGGGAGAAATGGCCAGCTGGAACGGATAGTTCCAGGGTGCCATAATCAGCACGGTGCCATAGGGCTCTGAGAGTATTCTCCCTTTGGAGCCCAAATGGGTCAGCACGGTCTTTACCCGCTTTGGCCTGGCCCATGCCGGCAGATGCCGCAAGGTCCGGCTCAGCTCATCCAGGACGATGCCGATTTCGGTCATAAAAGCTTCCAATTCCGATTTGCCTAAATCCTCATATAAGGCCTGAATCAGCCTAGGCTCATAAGCCTTAATCGCTGCCTTCAATCTGCTCAAGGCTGCCAGCCTGCCCTGAATCGCACGCGTATTCCCCTGCTGGAACCAGCTTCGCTGGCGGGATAAGACCTCAGGAAGGGAATAAGCCGAACTCTCTATCAATTTTAAGCACTTCTTTCCGGTAAGATATCTTGAGCCCTTGGCTCTATAAGTCCGCAGGGTATCACATGCCTATGAGCGCCCGCTTCTCTCCGTCAGGATCTTCGACCAGCGAATCCTTCCGGTCAAACACCAGGGTCATCCGCTTCCCGGTGTCATAAGCCGGCCACGGCTGGGCCTCGGTCTGCGGATCCCCTTGATAGGCAAAGGCAATCCAGGCATCCTGCATCCGCTCTGCCAGCTGCTCCATCCCTTCATCGGCTGTAATGCCTGTGTAGCGCAGCAGATGAAGGTTATGAAACACAAAGACCAGCTCGGCTGCATGGACGGCTTGGCCAAACAACGGATGCCCGGGCAAGGTCCAGTCGAACCGGTACATCCAAACCGGTGCATGCGCTGCCTGCCCCTCGGCGAAGCGAAGCGCCGAGCGCCAGAAGAACAGATCCGTCAATACTTGAGCTTGGCCCTGTATGGTTGCTGGATAGTTCGAGGCCAGCTTTCCTGCACCCTTGATACCCGTCATATGCTCAAGCGTCTGTTCAATCTCTTCAGGACTCATTACCTGTCCGCCTTCGCGAATGAAGAAGGCGCCTTCGTCGCGATTGGTGCCGATCAGGAGCGGTATCCCTGCGGCGGCTCCCCGCTCGATGGCGGCCGCCGGCTCCTCCGGCAGCGTCGCCGGATCTATCGCCGGCTGGAACAGCAGGCTCATCTCGCCTCCGATTCGCCGCTTCAGCGCTTCGCCGGCTTCAAAGATGTGCTCTGCCGGCAGCGCCCGGAGCGCCGCCAGATCCGGCGCCGCTAGGCCCAGCTCACGCAGGAAACCCGCCGCAATCATTGCGGACGGCTGCGGAGCCAGCACCTGTGATGCGCCGCTCTCCATGATCGCGGCCTGGAACAGCCCTTTGGCTGCCGGCATGGCCAAGAGCGCCGCGATGCTCATGCTGCCCGCCGATTCGCCAAACACCGTAACCCGGTGCGGATCTCCGCCAAACGCTTCAATATTGTCCCGCACCCATTCCAGGGCCGCAATCTGATCGAGCAAGCCTACATTCGCATCATATTCCTGTCCGAAGGAGGACAGGTGCAGAAAGCCGAAGGGCCCCAGGCGATAATTGATCGTGACGACAATCAAATCCCCTCTCGCGGCCAACTGTCTTCCATCATAGATAGGCACACTGCCTGCCCCGGAGACAAAAGCTCCGCCATGAATCCAGACCATGACAGGACGGGGCGTCTGCGAAGGCGTGTCGGGCGCCCACACGTTAAGGTAAAGGCAATCCTCCGAAGGGTCCGGGATATCTTGCCCCGCACCCATCAAGCCGGATGCCTGGTCATTAGGCTGTAAGCTGGGAGGCCCGAAGCGAAGGGCATCCCGGATGCCCTCCCAGCTATGCGGAGGCTTGGGAGCCCGAAAACGAAGGGCCCCTACCGGCGGCTTCGCATAAGGAATCCCGCGCCACACATTAATTCCTTGCTCCTTGCTTCCCTTCAACTGTCCATAACGAGTAGAAATGACTACATCCATAGGCATGAGTCCAACATCCTTTCAGTTATCATCTATATCGCTATTCAATCCGTCTGCTTCTACCTCTATTTACCACTCTTACAACATAACAGAACGCTAGATGCAATTCAAAAATCTCTCTGAGGTGTGATAAGATATAGCTTAGGTCTTAAGCAAAAGTCCTATTTTTGATGGGGGTGCAGACATGAAAATTGAAATATGGTCGGACTTTATGTGTCCGTTTTGTTATATTGGCAAACGCCGCTTTGAGCAAGCGCTAAGCGGCTTCGAGCACAAGGAGGAAGTGGAAGTGGTCCTCCGCAGCTTCGAGCTTGATCCGGAGGCCCCACACACTACGGATCATGATGTACATGAAGCAATCGCTGTGAAATACGGGATGAGCCGGGAGCAGGCCAGAGAGAATAGCCTGCGCATTACGGCTCAAGCTGCCGAGGTTGGGCTGGACTATAATATGGACTCCATGGTACTGACCAACTCCTTCGATGCCCATCGCCTTGTTCACTTTGCAGCAGAATACGGCAAGATGAATGAAATGGCCGAGCGCCTGTTCCAAGCCGTATTTACCCGCGCAGAGTCTATCGGCGACCGAGAGGCGCTGGCTTCCATGGCCGCAGAGGTCGGGCTTTCTGCCGCTGAAGCTGCAGAAGCGCTTCGCAGCGGCCGTTATGAGGCCGAAGTGCGCAAGGACGAGAGCGACGGTGAGCGCCTCGGCATTCGCGGCGTTCCGTTCTTTGTCATTAACCACAAGTACGGAATCTCCGGGGCTCAACCCGAACAAGCATTCCGGGAGGCGCTGCTTAAGATCTGGGAAGAAGAACATCCTCTAACCTTGCTGAATCAAGAGGACATGGATCCGGGCAGCTGTGTTGATGGCGTGTGTGCACCAAAGAAGGCTTAAAGCAGAAAAGGGGAACGAAAGCGTTGGCACAATTATTTTTTAAATACGGAGCCATGAACAGCGGGAAATCCATCGAGATTCTGAAGGTGGCTCACAATTATGAAGAACAAAATAAACCGGTCCTGATCTTCACCTCGGCGGTGGACGATCGCGACGAAGTCGGCTTTGTCTCCTCGCGGATCGGGCTGCGGCGTCAAGCCATTCCCATCTATGATGATACGGATATCTATGGGATTGTCCGCGATCACGAACCCAAGCCGTACTGTGTGTTGGTGGATGAGTGCCAATTCATGAACGAAACTGGCATCCTGCAACTGGTTCGTATTGTTGACGAGCTGGACGTGCCGGTGATGGGCTTCGGACTGAAGAATGATTTCCAGAACCATCTGTTCGAAGGCAGCCGCCTCATGCTTATCTATGCGGACAAGATTGAAGAAATGAAGACGATCTGCTGGTTCTGCGCGCGTAAAGCGACAATGAACCTGCGCGTCAAGGACGGCAAGCCGGTGTATACCGGAGAGCAAATCCAGATCGGGGGCAGCGAATCCTACTACCCGGTCTGCCGAAAATGCCATGCCCATCCTCCCCTCTAAGCCGGTTCAAATAATCAAAGGCTGCGGCAGCATCCATAGGATGAAGCCCGCAGCCTTTTAATTTTCTCCTATTTTCTAATCCAGATCATAAATGGTGCCTACCTTGAGCCCGTACAGCTCATTATATATTTTCTCAGCATAGGCATCTGTCATCCCGGCGATATAGTCAATCACCATGTGCTCCCAAGTCCAGATTGGGTTCTCCCGCTTCTGATCACGGTCAAACCTGCGGAGCCAGTCCCCGGGGATAATAGACTTGGAGGTCTGCGGGTCCACGAAGGCATCCCACAAGCGCTGGATCATCCAGGCGCTGCGCTTTTGCAGCCGCTGTACCCGCAAATCGCGGATCATCGTGACCCAAGCAAAGCTTTTCAGCACACTCACCGTGCGCAGTGTATCCTCATCTTCCTCCCCTTCCTTCACAAAGGTAACCTTCTGCCAATCACCGTCCGGAATGACTCCCAGACTGCCGACAAAGCGGCTCACCCAATAGGCCTTCACTTCCCGTCTTGTCCGTGAATAATCATGCTCGCAGGTGGGCATTCGCTCGTTCCATATCCGCAGGAATTCGCTCAGTACCTCTTCCACCTTGGCCAGAATTTGCTCTGCAGACCAGCCTCTCCAGAAAAAATCATCCAGTGTCTGTACCTTGTCCACAATTAGGCTCTGAATATGAGCATCCTGCAGGAAGTGCTCATGTACCTCGATTTTCCCTGCTTTGATTCCATCCTCCAGGTCGTGAGCTGAATAAGCGATATCGTCACAGAGATCCATCAGCTGCGCCTCAAGGGTCTTCTTCCTCGCCGGAATCCCCCACTTCTCCCGAATTTCCGAGATGTACTGCCATTCATGCCGGTACATGCCCTTCTTATTCTCCGTACCGGGATAAGGATATTTATTCGTTCCAAGCAGAACGGCATCCGACAGGTTAAGGCCGTCCACATTCTCGCGCTTCTCCAGGAACATCATTAGCCGGAAATTGTGCGCATTTCCTTCAAAATGCTCATACTTCCGCCGGATCTCCTCCGTAATCTGCACCACCTCGGCAGCCGAGACCTCCCGCCCTCTCAGCGCCTGATCCGCCTTCTCCTGGATCAGCTTCTCCAAGATTCCTTCAAGCACTTCCTCTCCCTTATGCCCAAAGGGAGGGTGCCCGAAGTCATGGCTGATGGCTGCACATTCAACAACCTCGGGGTCGATAATCAGCCCTGGATGCTCCGCAAGCTCTGTCTTCACCTGCGGATAAGCCCGGAGCAGACTTCGTGCAGCTTCCCGTGCAATCTGGGCAACCTCCAGAGAGTGTGTAAGCCGGGTGCGATAATAATCACCGGTGCCTGCGCCGAACACTTGGGACTTGCCCTGTAAACGCCGGAAGGTTGGAGAATGGATAAGCCGTGAATAATCTCGTTCATAAGCAGCCCGCGTGTTCTCCTGGCTGGTCTCCTCCGGGTATTGCCGATGTTCCCGCAAGGCTTGAAGCCTTGATAAATTCCCTTGGTTATTCATAGGTTCTGCACTCCTATCATCCTTCTCTTCTAATGTATCTATTACCCGTAAGGCATTTATGCTATTGTAGCTTTAGATCACTCTGCTTTACAAAATGTAATTTTGCATTCATGGTGGTAAACGTTCCTGCCTCCTTGTAAAATAGGATACTGATCCCCATTATATACTGAAAAGGAGATGATCATCATGCCGATCAACCGGCCCCTGCTCACAGACGCCGACTTCGAGGAAGCCCTGCAGCGCCGCTATCCCATACGCGTATTCCAGGATGATCATATGATCGACTCCGGCAGCATCATTATCCGGTTCACCGAAGATACGATTATCACCCAATCGAGTGTTAGCGAGCTGTCATATCATTCCCGGCGGACCTGCCAATTTTTCGAAATTAGAAAATAAACAAGTTATTCAAAAAAAACGACCCTCACTTGAAGTGTAAGGGTCGTTCTTTGGGTTTCGCTTATTTAGCTTCCCGCACCTTAATTTTTGGATATTAATACAATGCGGGACACTTTCTCATCCGTCAGCTTCTTGGTTGTCTTCCCATCTTCGCTCATCCAGTACAATCGGCCGTTGTCGCCTGCATTAACATAGAAGACTCCCGCGACATCCTCTTTATAGACGCAGAGATCCCATTCCACACCGACCATCTTGGTCAGAGACAAATCAGAATTCAGGACATACGCCCCGCTCTCGGCGAACAGAACGGTTGATCTTACTTTGCCGTCACTGATCAAATTCCGTACATAGCCAACGTTATTCAGTGCAATAGCCTTGGTATTTGCTATCTTGCCGCTTGCCAGCGTACTGACATAGGCTTTGCCTTTTGCATCTACGTATGCGAACCGATTACCACCTAGGGCAGCAATCTCATAGACGCCGGTTTGGTTCAGTTGAATGATCTTGCCTGCCTTATCCAGCAGGAAGCCTTTTCCCTTGGTATAGTCAAAATCACTATCTGATCCCACACGAATCCCCTTATTGAACAAGTAATAATCACCTGCCCATGATCCGGATAATACGGCATTGGCATCCAGAGGCGCCTTTGGATTCAAGGCCTTCGCTGTACCGCCAGTAACCGGCATCGTATAGAGCACCATGCTGTTCAGGGAATACTCGGTTTCCGTTGGTTTGGTATCTACCATAAGGTACAGCGTGTTATTCTCTTTATGAATGTAATAAGGAGATTGAAGCGCTCCGCTGGCAATCCATTGAACCGCCCCGCTTCCGTCTGCTGATTTGGACGCAACCCAGGTTGTTCTGCCGTTCTTGAGTGCATTGTAGTATACTTTGCCTCCCAGCACGGTGAATCCTGGATGCTTGGTGTCCGCCATGTCGGCGATCAGTGTGCCTTCTACGACCTTCTTGGCTTCAGCCGGCACACGGTAGATACCGCCCTTATCGTCCATGCAGTAAACGAAGTTTCCTTCCGTAACGTAATGAAGGATACGCTTATCACCGCTAAAATCAGCAGCCTTCGCCTTGGAATCAACCATGGACAATTTAAGCAGGGTTGTTGATTTCTCATCAAAGAGTTGGAAGAGATAATCCCCCGCCGGCTTTAGTTCCACGCCGAAGAAATTATCACGAATCTTCTGTGCCGAGGTTCCATCCATACGTACCCGGTATAAATCGCCGTCGGATACATAGTACACGTATGCATCTGTTGACGGACTAGCTGCCGCTTTCGCTGTCGGACCGGCAACTACCACTCCAGTAAAGGTCAGCACTACAGCCAGCATGGGGAGCAGCATTTTTCTAGCAAACTTGTAAAAGCTGTTCATTCTAAATCTCCTTCTTCTGATAAAATGTATGTATCTGAAAAGCTATCTCTATCTTTATCGGATGCACTAGGTATATTTTCCATAATCCCCTAGACCCATATTTTTCCGGAGGTGTGTTATGAACCCCATCGTATCAAAAAAGTGGCTGCTAGCCCGAATGTATGAGCCAGATCTGGTAATCGTGGATTGCCGTTTTGAATTAGGCAGCCCCGAGGCAGGACAAGCTGCGTATGCCAAAGATCATATTCCCGGAGCTGTGTATCTTGATCTTGAACAGGATCTCTCCGCTCCAGCCGGTTCTCATGGCGGAGCTCATCCTCTGCCAGACCCGGAGCAGCTGGCAGGCCGTCTGGCCAAGGTTGGCATCAGCCAGACGACAAGAGTTATCGCTTATGATGATCAAGGCGGGCTCTTCGCCTCCCGATTGTGGTTCATGCTGAAGTGGCTCGGCCATGAAGAAGCCTATGTTCTGGAGGAGAGCTTCACCGCTTGGCAGCAGGCTAATTTCCCCGTGACCGATGCTCAGCCTGTACGGGTTCCGAGCACGTATACACCTCATCTGGAGCCTGAGTGGGTGGCCGGAATCGAGGAAGTCCGGCAAATCTCGAAGGCTTTGTCCGAATCAGCTTCATTCGGCAGGCCCCTTCCTGTTCTTATCGACTCCCGTTCTCGAGAACGGTACCTTGGACTCGAAGAGACTATGTACGCGAAGGCGGGACACATCCCCGGCGCAATGAACTTCTTCTGGAAAGACGTCCTGAATGAGGACGGCAGCTTCAAGGCGGCAGAGCAGCTGCAGGAGCATTTCTCAGGTCTCGATCAGGAGCAGGAGTACATCGTCTACTGCGGCTCTGGCGTATCGGCCTGCCCGAATGTGCTGGCGCTGAAGGCTGCCGGATTCAATAATGTGAGGCTGTATGTAGGAAGCTGGAGCGATTGGATTAGTTATGAGGAGAACCCGGTAGCTACTAGAGAGAAGTAGCCTTGCCCAGCCTAGTAATGGTAGAACTTGGTAGATGTGCCGCTTGGAGTCGAAGGGCTTCGGGCGGCTCCTTACCATGCCTGCTTGCCGATGTAACAATGGAATTTTATTTGTGGATCAATGGAGCGGTGTGCACAAGGAGGATCGGCCGTGTTATAAGTTTTATATAATAAGCGAAATGGAGAGGAACCGATATGGCGGACCATCAAACTGGCAAGGATATTTTTGGGGAATGTTGTTCCAGGATTGCTGCGGCCTGCGAGCCTTGCGGATTCAAATATTATAAATCCAGGAGAAGCATGGTCAAGCACTTGGGGCCCTTTAAAGCCGAGGTGCATTTTTCGAGCAGTGCTTTCAATGTGGCCGGCAGCTATCTAGAGTTCAATGCCGTTTGCCGAATCAAGAATATTCAGAGCGGAAAGGTCTATTGGAATATCAGCTTGATCAGCTTCCGAGACAAGCCGAAAGACAAGGTATGGAATCTGGCCAAGGAAGCTGCCCGGGAGAAGCATCTGGCGGAGATTATTACGTTGATTCAAGACAAGGTCGTTCCATTGGTGGACAAGTATGGTGCAGATCTTGACGAGGTGCTTGAGCAAGCCGTCCTGACCGGATGGTTTTTGCCGCAGACGAATCCCATGAAATTTTATCTACTGGACGTTCTGGACTTGGTGGTTGATTTCGGCTCGCCGGAACAGATGGCCGCATGTGTGCACCGATACATCCGCGATTTACCGTTAGACTTACAACACACCTTGAGAAAAGACTATAAAGCCTATCAACGAGATGGGCAGGCTGCAAGCACAATAGCATTTCGTAAATTGATCCCATTTATGGCGGAGAGAAATATTTCCTTGCCGCTGTAACCTGTGCAGATTCCAAGCACGTGTACTCCTTATCTGGAGCAGCTGGATTAGTTATGAGGAGAACCCGGTAGCTACGGGGGAAGAGTCCTAAGATTAAAAAGGGGAGAAACCCGCATCTTCACACGGGTCTCTCCCTTTTTCAAAATTAATCCATACGTCAGAGCTGTCTTAACGATACACCAGACCGCCGTCCGTCAGAATGGCCTGTCCGGTAATATAGTCGGCATCGTCCGAGGCAAGGAAGGACACCAGGTTGGCTACGTCCTCCGGTGTTTGGTAACGTCCCAGAGCAATCGCGCTGGAGAACTTCTCGAAAGCTTCACCCGGCTTCAAGTTGTCGTTGTATTTGACCATCTCTGCGTCGATGTGATCCCACATCTTGGTCTTGGCAACACCCGGACAATACGCATTTACCGTAATTTGGTGCTTGGCCAATTCCTTGGCTGCGGCATGGGTGAACGCCTTGACCGCATGCTTGGTCGCCGAATAGGTGCTCAGCATTTCGTAAGCTTCATGTCCGGCAATACTGCAGGCGTTAATTACCTTGCCTTTGGATTTCTGTTTGATGAACTGTTCCGCTGCAGCCTGCGTTCCGAAAACGACGCCGTTTACATTGATCGAAAATAGTTTGTTCAGCTGCTTCTCGTCAATCTCTAGAAATGGCGAAACTGCGTCAACCCCCGCATTATTTACGAATACGTCCAAACGTCCGAATCGTTCTACCGCCTTACTTACCAGATTGAACTGGTCCTCGCGCTTAGACACGTCTCCAGCTACGCCCAGAACTTCATAACTGTTTGCTTCAAATTCTTTGAGTGCGCTTTGCAATAGTTCTTCATTAATATCATGAAGCACGACTTTGAATCCATCCTTTGCCAGACGCTGTGCAATTCCTTTGCCCAATCCGCCCGCGGATCCTGTTACGACTGCTACCTTCGACATGATTACTCCTCCTAGACTTTTATTCCCTTTAATTGTAAACCTCTTGTGAAAAAAAGTGCAAGACAATAATTACCAATCATTGCCTCGTCCTGTCCTTGACAGACGGGTAAATCAATTTTACGGTGAATCTTTTTAACGGCAGGCACTCTTCTTTCGTGGCCAATCCACTAATCTTGATGCCAAGAAGGATATGCATCATAAGCTCAAAATTAAAGGATTGACAAACAAAGCATGAGAATTTAAAGTTTTAATAGTTAGTGATAATGATTATCAATATCATAAAATAAGTATGTGAGAGGGAGATTACCAGAAATGAAGAAATTATTATTACCTCTGCTAGTCCTTGTGGTCTTGGCTTTAAGCGCCTGCGGCAACAATACGAACAAAAACGCCGGAGCAAACAGCTCTACAAGTGACGCAAGCTCCGATACGTTCACTTATCAATCCGAAACCGGGCCGATTGCGGTTCCCGCCCATCCGAAGCGGGTTGTAGCCCTTTCCGGTTATGCAGGCAATCTGCTTGCACTAGACGTTCCGCTTGCGGGTGTAGATTCCTGGACCAAAGGAGATCCCAATTTCAAAGATCAGTTAAAAGACGTTCCCGAAGTGTCCGAAGAAAATGTGGAAAGTATTTTGAACGTTAAACCCGATTTGATCATCGCTTCGACAGACATCAAGAACGCGGACAAATTGAAAGAGATCGCACCGCTGGTTACGTATACATACAACAAATTAGACTATCTGACTCAAATTCTTGAAATCGGCAAAGCGGTTAACCAGGAGAAAAAGGCATCTGACTGGATCGCTGACTTCAAGGAGCGGGCCCAAAAATCAGGCGAAGAAATCAAGGCAAAAATAGGTGCCGATAGCACCGTTTCCGTTATTGAAGGTGATTCCAAATCGCTGTACGTCTTCGGTGATGCTTGGGGCCGCGGCACAGAAGTCATTTATCAGGCAATGGGCCTGAAGATGCCGGACCAAGTAAAGGAAATGACAGCAAAAGCCGGCTATTACGATTTATCTCTAGAAGTCCTTCCTGATTATATGGGCGATTACGTCATCTACAGTAAGGCCCCAGCGGCGGATGCCTCCTTTCAGCAATCCTCCACTTATAGGAACATTCCGGCCGTTAAAAATAACCGTGTGTTTGAAGTAGACGCCAATACCTTCTATTTTAACGATGCCTTGTCTCTCGATTATCAGCTCGATTTCATCACGAAATCGCTGCTTGGCTCCAAATAAGGTAACGGAAAATAACCACACCGTATTTCAGAAATAAGGAACGCCAATTGCGTTCCTATTTCTGCAGATGAAAAAGGAACGGATGATATAGATGAGAAATCAGCCTCCGCGAAAGTCAGCAAGCTCTTTCGTGTTTAAGCTGTTCATCAGCTTGGTTTTGTTTGTGATCATGTTCACCCTATCGATCATACTCGGCGCGAAGAACGTCTCGCTGACAGATATCTGGACCGCCATGACTAACCCTGGCGCAACAGGCGGTGATATCTCTGTGATTCGGGAACTGCGGCTTCCCCGGGAGGTCGGCGGCATTTTAGTTGGCTCGGCCTTAGCCATTGCCGGGGCGATCATGCAGGGCTTGACCCGCAATCCCCTGGCCGATCCAGGGCTGCTTGGCCTGACTTCAGGTGCCAACGCGGCGCTGGCTGTTACTTTTGCGTTTATACCCGCTGTCGGTTATTTCGGCACAATGGTGGCCTGTTTTATCGGCGCAGCTGTTGGCGTTATGCTGGTGTTCGGCATTGCTGCGCTGCGGAGGCAGAACCTGTCGCCGCTTCGTATGGTGCTGGCCGGTTCTGCCGTGTCGGCGCTGCTCGCGGCCTTAGCGGACGGTATCAGCCTGCAATTCAAGATTTCCAAAAATGTTTCAATGTGGACATCCGGTGGATTAATCGGCACAACCTGGGGGCAAATCGAAGCAATTGCTCCAATTATCGTGATTAGCCTTCTTGCATCTATCCTGTTGTCCCGTCAGCTGACGATCCTTAGCCTCAATGAAGGGACGGCCGTTGGCCTGGGACTTAAGACCACACAAGTCAAAATTGTGCTATACGTGCTGATTACTCTGCTCGCGGGCGCTGCTGTAGCCCTTGTTGGCAACCTAGCCTTTATTGGTCTAATGATCCCCCACCTTGTGAGAGTGTTTGCTGGAACCGATTACCGTACCATTCTACCGTTGTCCGCAATTCATGGCGCCACCTTTATGGTGTTCGCCGATACGCTGGGCAGAATGATCAACGCCCCCTTTGAAGTGCCGGTTGCCGCTGTTGTAGCCGTGCTGGGGTTACCGTTCTTTCTGTTCATTGTTCGCAAAGGAGTGCGTTCGTTATCATGAAAATCTCTCAGCTTCTTCGCAAACAACAAGTTGTTGTTGCCGTTCTCGTGCTGCTAACCTTGGCAACCATAGTCATCGGACTTGGGATCGGCTCGTCCCCCGTTTCCCTTGACAGGCTAATTCCGACGATATTCGGACACGGCTCCTTTGAGGACAAATTCGTACTATTCTCGATTCGCCTGCCCCGAATGCTGATCACGCTTCTGGCAGGCATAGCCCTTGCCTTATCTGGTTCTATCCTGCAGGGGATTACCCGCAATGAGCTGGCCGACCCGGGCATCATCGGAATTAATGCCGGCGCGGGGGTTGGGGTTACCGTCTTCTTCCTGTTTGCTTCAATACAGGTGGAGTCATTTGCTTACGTCATTCCGCTGATGGCTTTTGCCGGAGCTTTGGTAACCGCTGTACTGATTTACGTCTTCTCCTACACCCAAGATAGCAGTGCTCAGCCGATTCGGCTGGTGATTACCGGCGTCGGATTTTCCATGGCTTTATCCGGCGTCATGATTGTACTTATCTCTTCCGTTGACCGGACAAAAGTAGCTTTCATCTCCAAATGGTTGGCCGGCAATGTGTGGGGAACCGATTGGCCGTTTATCCTGGCTCTGCTTCCCTGGCTGGTGGTCCTAGTACCTTATGTACTATTCAAGTCGAGAGCGTTGAATTTGCTAGCCTTAAATGAACCCACGGCGATCGGTGCCGGTGTATCGGTCCGCAAAGACCGAATCCTGCTCATGCTTGCTGCTGTTGCACTTGCGGCTTCCGCTGTCTCACTTACCGGCGGCATCGCGTTTGTCGGACTGATGGCGCCGCATATCGCCAGAGCTCTCGTTGGTCCGAGGCATCAGCAATTTATGCCGGTATCCATGTTCATCGGAGGATGGCTGCTGCTCTTAGCCGATACTATCGGCCGCAATCTGACGGAGCCTGAAGGCATTGCAGCTGGGATAGTGGTCGCGTTTATCGGTGCCCCTTATTTTCTATATCTGTTATTAAAAAAAGAAAGCTAAACTACGCCCGTGAAGCTGAAGAGGCTAAAAGCAGCTGGGGTAGAACCCCTGAGCTGCGGGAATAGAGATTTAAAATTAGTAGGAAAAGCGAGCATTAAGCTGCACTTCTTCGAATCGTTCCGCTGAAAGCAAATGCTCCCTGTTGAGAAGCTCTCACTCCATGTCAGCATGGCAGACCCATGTTGGGGGCGGCCTGACTTTCCCGTATAATGGTGAATGTTACGTCGAATGTACGGTTAGATTAGCACCTTTTAACACTCGTGCGGCGACTGAAACCTAGCAACGGGAAAGGATGAACAAGCGTGAGTTATACGGAAGTCTTGGAACGTAAAGCAGAGATTCTGAAGAAAAACGTGGAGAATTGGATTTTGAAGGAAAACTGTGATGGTTTAACTAATCAAGAAGCCTATATTTACCGGAACATGCTTAAGGAACTTCATCAGAACGAACAGGAATTGCATGTGGCCCGTGTAGAGGAAATGAACAAATAAGCTTCCTCCAAGCCTATCAGAGCACGTACCATTGTTATTCGGACAACAGAATGGGATACGGACAGAACAACAAAGACCTCCCTTGCTCTTCGCTTTCCGTGAAGATTAAGAGAGGTCTTTGGCACTTTACTCGATTACTCTCTGGTCCTAATCCAATTGTATTTGAACAAGATAATCATCCCCCAGATTCATGAATCCGGGTTAACTTCTTACAACCTTTAACCAGTGGTACTAATCAGCAAATACTCTCGCCACTGTAATAATATAATCAACTTCTTTTTGAGGAAAGCTTTGCGATACAGTGATAGTCTCCTGTTTACCGATCTCTTTAATCGGGGGATACACGGGACGGCTGAAAGAGTCGGTAGCAAAGCCTCCGTATTCAGCCCCGAAGGAGACAAGCGGATGAATATCAGCCTTTCCATTGGGGATTGTCTTGCCGGTTATATTTGTTGCACTTATCGTAAGCTTAAATGTGTTGTTACTATTGTTCGTTATAGCATAGTTATTAACTCTAAATGCCCCATCCTTATTTTTGTCGAATAGATCGTTCCCATCAAAACTTTGAAACGGTTCCCCTGTAAGTATTTTCTCATCCTCTATAATGAGCACGTTCTCTTGAAGATCCCAGTGGCTTTTTAATCCCGCTTGATCCAAAAAAATGCGTATGGGCAGGAACATGGCCCCATTTTTAAGTATTGGCTGTGTGTCCATCTTAATCGAGTGGCCATCCATCTGGGCATTTGTGGAGCCAATCTCAAACATGAACTTATGATTCAGCCAGGTCAGCTCTGCTGTTTTGGTCGCAGCCGCATAAGTAACTTGCCCGCCAAATAAATCTTCAAACGTCCTCAGCGGTACTAGTAACCGATGGTTTTCATCAACGAATGGTGAGGCCGGTTTCGTATATAGAACATAGAACTTTCCAGCTTTTAAGTAAACATTAGATTTTTCGGGTAAGGAGTTGGCCGAGGCATTTTCAGCCTCATGAAATGAAACCAAGAGTAAAGCACCGAGTAATGCTAAAATAAAACGCTTCACTGTCATTCCTCCAATTAACTTTATTTACATTTTCAGACGAATCTCAGATTATAAAGTTACTGGGATATTCTAACAAACCCTCAATTAAACACCGATAAATAGAATTATACACAAGCTTGACTCGCTTGAAAGGTGAGGAAATTTCAAATGACTATCTGGGATCTACTGAAAATCAGTAAAACAACAGATCAAAAAGCCATCAAACGCGCTTATGCCAAACAGTTAAAGGTTCACCATCCCGAAGATGATCCTAAAGGTTATCAGGCATTACGAGAGGCATATGATGCTGCCTTATCCTATGCCAAAAATCAGGCCTCACAACCGCGAATAGAGCAGTATAGGGAAGCAGATGAGGACAGTAGGGATAATGAAGACAATTGGGAACATAGTGGCGATCCCTGGAACGATAGCGTACTTACTCCCCCTGCTCATGTACCGTTTATAGAGATGCTTCATTCTATGGAAGAAACGAGCCCTGATCCGCGTGACGAAATCGAGTTTGATGTCATGAATCCGGCTGTGCCTATAATCCAGACACCGGATGAGTTTATCTCCCATGTCATTGCTATTTACGATCATTTTCCTTCGCGAATCTCACAAGAAAAGTGGCTGGAACTTCTAAATGCAGATATTTTGTGGAATCTGGATGCCAAAAAAGTCATTAAAGAAACGCTGTTCACGGTACTGCAAACACGTAAGTTTCTGCCTAACGAGATTTGGAGCATGCTTGAGCATACTTTTGGCTGGCAAGAAGACTGGAAGGATTCAAAACTAGACGACTACGATAATAATGATAAATATGAATCTGCTTATCAATTATTTGTTGCTTATTATAAGAAGCAGATCAGTATCCCCGGTTTGCGCTATGACTTCCTTGTCGAAGCCAAGGATATGAATGTGGATGAATTTCTTAAGCTTCGGGACCAAGGCTATCACGCATTGGTCAACGGAAGTGTAAGTAAAGCCTTAAGCAGCTTAAAACAAGCATACGCCATATTCTCTGATGATCCTGAACTGCTTCGGCTTCTGGGTGAATGCTATATGCGCATGGATGATTATGAGATATCTCTGCCTTTCTGGAATCGTTACATTGAGCTGTTGCCTAATGAAGTCGACGGCTATCTGTATAGAGTAAGAATATGGCACTACACGGGTAATGCTAGCCGGATGCTTGAAGAATGCCAGTATATCTTATCTGTCTGGCCTAACCATACCGACGCCCGTATTCTCGCTGGTTATGCTCAGCAAGAGCTTGGCCGGCATTCTGAAGCTATCCATAGCTTCAGGGAAGTTCTCCAGACTAGAGGCCACGAACGCTCACATTTTCCCGAAGAGGCCAGGAAGTCTAGCTCCGTGTGGTCAAGGTTATCGTCCTATATCAACCGCCAAAATCGCAGAATTCTACTATACATATGTTTATCGGTGATGACCACCTTAGGACTTATTAGCTGCATTAACTACTATGTAGAGAATGCCCACTCAAGAAAGCCTATGCCCATAACTCAATTAGAACAATTACACAGCCAGAACGAGCATAAATATGCTACATTTCCTATATCTGCTTTCCATGACCTCAAGATCGGTAAATACGTTCTGGATTCTAAGGAAACTACCTTTCAAAACCAAGCTTACGCATTTGTACACTTCAATGAATACCAAAATCCTACGGGTTACATCTATCTGGGAAATATACTGGAACAACGAGTAATCCTCATAACAGAACAGCCGCTTCAGCAGCTTGACGTGCAGAATACAGTTGAGCTTAATGGCTATGTACACCCTTTAGACGAAGATTTGAGAAGCTCTGTCATCCAAATGCTTGATTGGAAACCATCATTTCCGCCAGATTCTATGGAGGCAAAGCTTGAGGCTTATAACAAGAATTTACTGGAGCCCGCTGAATCCATTGTATCGACAGCAATCCCGGAAGACATATTGCCTATTTATCTGGACATTAGAGATCCGGTAACTAGGCCTGCGGCAACTCCCATAAATGTTATTCTGTTTGGACTAATCACACTTCTTTGGTTAATGAGCCTTTATCAGCTCTACTTTGAATCACGAAAGATCCGCTTATTTAAAGACTTGGATAAAAAGAAAGGGGCTAACTATGTGGGGTAAAGCCCAATTGGAGCTAACTCTGTTCTTCCATGAGATGACTGCTGCCTTATTTACGGCCGGACCCAATGGGTTCCAAGGGCTTGATTCTTATCAAGCTATAGATACTTGTACTCGCCGTCAACTCAAAGAATGGCTCGCGCTGTACGAGGCCGATGGCAAAAAAAACTTCAACCGCAAGTGTTCTTGGCTGCTGCATACAGGATACCGTCATTCGTTTAATGAAATAGCTCAAAAGCTGTTCACCATGCCAGCTGCTGTTCGCAGCCAATTTCTCTCCAGCTATGCTTCAGAAGACAAGGACAAGTTGATCTGTGCAAGCCAGGTCATGAATTTGCTGACTCCAGCATCAATCCTTGCCTATGATTTTGCGCTGTTGACGGCGATGTATAAAGCGGGCCACAGACTGTATTATTTATCTGAAGCCGATGCCTATTCTAACTCTATTTATGCCGCTAAAACCGTACAGGACAGGTATAGTAGTTGGTATGAATATCATTACGCCTGTATTGCAGGAGCATACTTCCAATCTCCCTCTTATGCGATCGCCAGCCCTACCGGCTTTACTGGCAGCTTACTGCAAGTAACCGAACGGAATCCAGCCGTCTCATGGAAATGCCGTATAAAATAACAAAAAGGCTAACCTGAATTAGAATTTCTCTTTCACAGGTTAGCCTTGTTTCTACCAATCAAGAATATCAAGCTCAATATATTTTCTGCGCAGTTCGGCGAATGAGTACTTTTCCCGTACAGCTTTAGAATCCAGTCCGAAGGCTTGCACAATTTTTTGGACATTTTGAGTATAGACATCAATATCTCTAAACTCTTGTGAAGGAAGATTTGGTAGCATCAGATAGAACTTTAATTCATCCGTAATAGAATTTATTGTTTGCTTGTTGTTCTTATATAATTCTACCGCTTCTGGAGCACCAATATCACTAATCCTTAAGGACTGACTCTTTATCTCTCGGGTCAAAAAATACAGTTCTTTGATTCTCTTCGTGATGGTCTTTGAAGTGACCTGCTTTCCCCCTCTTACCTCATCCTTGATGAGCCCCCATCTTGTGTTTACATCTGTAAGAAGATCTAAATAAGAATTCACCAGGTCTTGCTCATAAGCGGACTGAAAACGCAGCAATAAATTGTCCGGGTTAGCAGGAAATAACTCATTTGCTTGACGGAAATAGTCATAAGCCTTCTCCCTTTGTTTTTTGCCTAGAGCTATATCCCCTTTCACGCTAAGCGAGTTGACTAATTCCAAGATCTCCTGAGAACGGTCTCTCTTTTGTCTAATCTCAACGTGATCCGGGTTAGACTCCAGCAGCTTGTCAAAAAAGGGAACAGCCTGAGTATATGTTCTTTCCTTAAGATAACTGTCTCCAAGGTCTTCTCCTGGCACTCTATTCTGCTGACTACTGCCATTGCCGCTGCCGCTGAATCGGGATATGGGATACAATACGAGAATGCCGATAATAGCAATAAGAAAAACAATGCTCTTCCACCTTGGATTCACCCGTAGTACCATTCCCTTCAATTTAAATTCCCCTAATTTATGTAACCACTACCTTTATATCGGATTATACTCAGGAAAAATGAACCAACTATACAGAATGAACTAAAGAAATGAATGTTATAGGGCCGTATTAGGCCGTAATAATAGGAAGTTCAATATAAAACTTTAGTTCAATCTATATATTTCTGATTCATCTCATATTACTCTCTAATAAACCCTGCCGTATTTTTCCGATATATATAGTATCACGTCCGTGCACAGCGTGATCAATTTGCCAGCAACCGGGGGAATTACTATGCCAACTAAACCACCAAACAAAATGAAACAGGTAAGGGGATTTAAGGACCTGAAGCTGACCACCACCATGGTCTCCATGATCGCAATCAGTCTAATCGGACTCATTATTCTATCGCTTGTAGGGATCTTGGGCATGAATAAAGCTAAAGAGGACCAAGGCATTCTCTATACAGACCGTTTTCAGCATCAGACCAATATTCTTGAAGTGAAGAGTAATTTCTATAATATGAGGGCCAACTACACGAAAGTGCTGGATAACAAGGATTATACAGACAAGCAATACCAGCAGGTGCAAAAAGGCAAGAAGAGCGTTACGGACGGACTTAAGGAGTTCTCAGTCAGAAACCTGGACTCGAAAGAACAAGAAATTTTTAACGACCTAAACAGCAAGATAGACACCTATTATAAAGACATAGAACAGATTATGGCCGAGAAGAAGGACACAGGTACATACAACAACGATGAGAGAGGCCGAATCAACAAAAATAGTACCGCAATTGTAGAGACATTGACCAAGCTATCTGATTACAATTCACAGCAGTCCGCCAATTTGTATGCGAATACACAGAAGGAGATCAAGCAGCGCACAATTGTATTGGGTATTGTTCTGCTTGTTGTACTAGCTGTGCTAGTTGCGATCTCCTTCGCCGTGATTCGCAGCATCCGTCAGCGGATGAATGCAATGACAGCCTATTGTAAAGAGATTACTCACGGCAATTTAACCGCATCGCTGGACTTAAATATCCTGCAGGGCAACAATGAGATCAGTGTCATCGCCCGCGCTGTCCAGCAAATGAGCGACTCCACCTTGAAGGTGATTACAGGGGTCATTACTGAATCCAGCCAAATGAGCCAATTGAGCGATCAGACCAACCAGAATGTGGCCAGCCTTAACGAACGGATTCGAGAGGTATCGGCTACAGTTCAGCAGCTGTCAGCAGCTATGGAAGAAACCTCTGCTTATACGGAGAACATGAATCAGTCCGCAGATGAAATGCGAAAGGCGGCAGAGTATATTTCTGCTAAGACCGTCGAGAAAGCTGAGACCGCTTCGGCCAGCAGCCAAAAGGCTGAAGCGTTAAAGCAGGAGGCAAGCGAATCCAGTCAAGCAGCCCAGGAGTTGTACCGCAATACCCGTGTCAAAATGAGCGAAGCTTTAGAGCGCGCCAATGCCGTCGATCAAATAGGCGTCTTGTCACAGTCCATTCTCGACATTACCGCACAGACCAATTTGCTCGCGCTTAACGCTTCGATTGAGGCTGCTAGGGCCGGCGAAGCAGGCCGAGGATTCGCAGTTGTCGCCAACGAGATTCGCAAGCTGGCCGATGATTCCAGACAAGCCGTAGATCAGATTCAGACAGTAACAGAAGAGGTCACGCAATCTGTGGCGAATTTATCTGCCAATGCCAAGGAACTGCTGAACTTCCTACACGATCAGGTTGGCAGGGATTATAAGCTCTTGGAGGATACGGCAGAGCAATATTACAAAGATGCTGTGGAGCACACAGATACGGTGAATGAGCTCAATGCCACCTCTCAGCAGGTCCATGCGACCATTCAGACTATGGTGAGAGCCATCCATGAAATTGCAACAGCCAGCGAACAATCTGCCGCCTCTAGCCAGTACATTGCTGAGCATATGGTATCGGCTACAGAACAATCACTTGAAGTTGCTCAGCAGTCTGACCAGGTCAAGGTAAGTGCCACTCGTCTGAATGCGCTGGTACAGGATTTTCATGTATAAGCTTGTTCCTGCATAAGTCTACTAGTCACGATAAAAGAGCCTGCACACCGTGCAGGCTCTTTTCCTCTATGCCTAAAGCCTTGTTGTGTCTGAAGTATTTCGCAATCCGCGAAGCGCCGTCTCCACGGTGCTTCGGTAGAACTGCTCTTCATCCCCCCATGGGAAATCCGGATGCGCAATCCGCAGGGACAGCGCCCCGTGCAGAGAGGCCCATAAAGTCTGAGCTGTTAATTCTGCATCGGAGGAGCCTGTCGCTTCTGCAGGCAGACACTCACGTACACATTCTACAAATGTGCCATAAATCCTTATAAAAATTGAGTCCTCATCCATATACTCAAGTTGCTCTTCCTCACGGACTACATTGCGAATCACAGCCATGTGATAATAATCCGGAAACTCTCGACCGAAATTTATATAGGCCCACATGAGGTTCTCCAAGGTTCGCAGAGGCTCTGCCTCCGGAACCAACCTTATTGTTTCAAACTGCTGAAGCAGATTGCTGTACTTATCTGTAAAGAGTTGAAGAAGAATAGCCTGCTTGTTCGGAAATATTTTGTAAATCACAGTGGTCGAATACTCAATCTCCTGGGCGATATTGCGCATAGAGACATGTGTGTATCCTTTATTCAAAAACAGCTTCTCTGCTGCACTCAATATCTGGTTTCGGGTCTCCTCTCTCTCCCTTTCCTTTCTCTCTTGAATCCCCAAAATTTCTGCCCCCTCACAAATTTAACGATTGCGGTACATTCTTATATTGTGATATTATAACACCAAAATATAAAATAACAGTGTTTTTACCTAAAACATTGTTATGAAGAGGTGGCTTAATTAGTGAAACGGTGGATTTTTCTAGGACTGGGCGCCCTTCTTATCCTCCTCTCTATTACCGTCTATTTCGTATTCTCCCCATCGCCGGAAAGGAGCAAATTGCCTGTGGTCAGTAACCTTCCAATCTCAGAGGATCTGAAAAAAATTCTATACTATGGCTCCCTCGCGCCAAGCAGCCATAATGCTCAAATGTGGAAAGTCGGTATTCGTTCGGGGAATGAGCTCGTCATCTTCCATGACCAGAGCCGGCTTCTGCCTGAAGTCGATCCCCAGCTCCGCGAGGCCTATTTGTCCATCGGAGCCTTTGTCGAGAACATTGTACAAGCTGCACAAAGTCTAGGGTATGAGGCCCAAGTCCACCTGGCTTCCAAGTCTTCAACCAAGGAGATCGTGAGAATTCAGTTCTCTCCTTTAAAATCTGTACAGACTTCTCCATCCTCAGCCCTTGAAGCGATCGAGCTTCGGCATACGATGAAGGAGGCATTCCAGACAGCTGCCCTGTCCGAGAAAGATTTGAAGACGTTAGAGAGTATATCTCCCGAAAGGATGGGTTACTTTCCCCGCAACACGGAGCTCGGTCAATATTTAATGCAAGGAACTATTGATGCGATGGCCAAGCAGGTTGTAGATAACGGAAAACAGGAGGAAATGGCAGAGTGGACCCGAATCTCTACCAGCGAAGCTGAGGACAAGAAGGACGGAGTAACTCCGGAGATGATGGGAATTGCCGGAATTAAGAAGGTCTTTTTAAAAATTTTCTTCAACAAAGACTCCCTCATCAGTGACTCGTACCGCAAACAAACTGTTGCTGCGACCCGCAGGCAGGCTGAAGGTGCTGCCGGCTATCTTGTCATTACCAGCCGAGACACAAGCCGCTCCGAGCTGATTGAGACCGGCCGCCTCTACGAACGGATCCTGCTAGCTGCAACCTCACAGAGAATAGCTGTGCATACGATGAGCTACTTGCTTGAAGAATCTCCATGGAACGAGGAAATAGCAGCGAGGCTCAGCCTGCCCGGTATGCCTCAATTTATTCTGCGTCTCGGCTATGTCAAGGATTACGGAAAGCCGACAAGTCTGCGGCGGCCTATAGATGAATTTACTTTTATGCTAGATTAGGTAAGCAAGAGCAACCTTAATGAGCAGCATGAACAGGGAGGTCAGGCTAGACCTCCTCTTCACCCTTCTGCTTGGATTACAGCTCAAAATACCATTCCAGAAAAGAGTTGAAATCTGGTCAGTCAGGTGTCACCTCTCCTGTAAGAAATAGGCGAGCAAAGCCAGAAAGACCCCGTTTGGGGTCTTTCTGGCTGCCGTAACTAAGTAAATAGACAGCTCTACATTTTAAGATCTAAGCGTCTCCAGAGCAGTATGATTAGTGAAATCGTAGATATTACGCTGTGTAAGGGACTGTGTAAGAGTCCCTTGGCTATCCAAATCGCTCTTGAGCAAACTATTTGGAGTTTAAGCCCTTTGCTGTCTAAACAACAAATAAATGAAATAAGGGACGCCGATTAAAGAGATCACAATCCCTGCAGACAGCTCCATCGGAGCAAACACGCTCTTGCCGATCAAATCGCCAGTAACAACCATGGCCATACCTATAAGAGCTGACACGGGAATGACATACTTATGCCGAATGCCCACCAGCCTCCGTGCGATATGTGGAGCAATCAAGCCTACGAAGCCCATACTGCCTGACACGGCCACGCATGCGCTGACCAGCCCCACCCCAGCGAGCAGAAGCCGTGTACGCAAGCGGTCAGTATTTACTCCAAGCCCCTGCACGCTAATCTCTTCAAGCTGCATGACATCCAGCGCATTAGATTTGTACCAGATGTAAGGAATCAACAGAATCAGCCACGGAAGCATAGCCGTGATATAGAGCCAGTTGGCATTATGAATGCTGCCTGCGAGCCATACTACGGCCGATTCATAATCCTGTGGATTCATCTTGAGCGACAAGTAGAGCGTGATGGCCCCAAATCCCGAGCCAACGGCGATGCCCACCAGGATCAGCTGCTGTGGATCAAGCCTGCCGCCGCTGCGGGCAAACCACAATATGAATGCCGCTGCTGTGATTCCGCCGATCAAGCCAAACAGCGGCATGATCATCACGGACTGCCAGCCAGCTGTAGTGGCCTGAACCTGAAACAACAGCATAAACAGCACCACTGCCATGCCTGCTCCGGCGTTGATGCCGAGAATTCCGGGATCAGCTAAGGGGTTGCGCGTTACCCCTTGGACAACGGTTCCCGCTACCCCGAGCCCCATCCCGATCAGCACGGCGATCACAATCCTTGGCAGTCTAAAGTCGAATATGACAAGTTTGAATTCCTGTGTCTGATCCATCCCCAGCAGGGTACGCAGCACCTCACCAACGGACATGTCAAATGTCCCGTTAGTGAGACTTATATAAATAACGACCAAGATGATCGCAAGGCAGCCGCAAATCACCCCGAGGAAACGAGCTGAAGAAGTTGATTTAGGCAAGCTGTTTCCCTCCTCGTGTCTTAATCAGATAGAGGAAGAACGGCACCCCGAAAATGGCAGTCACCACACCGATTGGTGTCTCGAAGGGGGAATTGATGAACCGGCTTAAGATGTCGCACCAAGCCAGGAAGACTCCTCCTAGAATGGCGGAGCAAGGTAGAACCCATTTATAGTCGATTCCCACCAAATAACGGGTGATATGAGGAACGAGCAAACCTACAAATGCAATTTTACCCGCCAAGGCTACGGAAATCCCCGTTAGAATGACAACCGTTAGCACCGTCAGCACCTTGACCCACAGTGTGCGCTGCCCAAGTCCCGCGGCAACTTCATCCCCCATCGACAACACGGTGATAGAGCGTGCCAGCAACAGGGCCAGAATCAGGCCGGCAAGGCCAAACGGAAGGATCGTCCTGATCATGACCGGATCGATCTGGTGGAGCCTAGCGTGATACCAGAAGCTTACATTTTGAGATATTTGAAAATAAGCTGCAGCTGCCTCAGCCGCGCCGCTTAAAAAGGTCCCCACAATGGTGCCCAGAATCGCCATGCGCACCGGTGCCATGCCTCCTGGCAGAAGCCATGCCAAAGCAAACACGATTCCGGCTCCGACCGCCGACCCAAGGAGGGAATAAAGCACCATTCCCAGAGGGGTGGTGTTCGGCAGGATGATCATGCACACGGTAATCATAACTACGGAGCCATCAGAAACCCCCATAATGGAAGGGGACGCCAAAATATTTCTTGTCATCCCCTGCATTAGAGCACCAGACACTGCCAGGAAGGCGCCGATCAGCAACGCGCCGACCACTCTTGGCAGTCTTGAATGCCATATAATTTGCTGATCAATACTGTCCGGATCAAAGTGGAACAAAGCTGCCGTTATGGTTGACAGCTCCATGTCCTTAGCTCCATACAAGATGGAGAGAAATATAGTGATGATTACAACAAAAGGGGCAGCTATAAAGATTAAAGATGGATGTAATCGGCTTGATCGCATACTCCTCGCACCCGCTTATTTCGATAAGTTCTCAACGGCTGCCTTCAGGAACTCGCTACGGCTCCAAGCCGGACCGCCTTCGGACAGCGGGTCAATCACATTCACAAACGCATGGCCTTCCTTCACTGCATTTGTCTTCTGAATAATCGGGTTGTTTTGAAGCTCCTTCAGTGCATTAGGCGTATCCTTGTTCTCATCATCAGCATACTGAATGAATAAATAATCTGGATTCATTTCGGCAAACTTCTCTACAGAGAGCTCTTCCTGTGCTTTAGCCGCTTTAATTTCTGCCGGAACCGTCAAGCCCAGATCTCCATAAAGCACTGGATTAAAGAACACCTTCTCAGGATAGATGTACATTTTCCCTGTACGAACCCGTACTGCTACGACCTTCTTATCCTTCAGCTTGTCCCCGAGCTTCGCCTTAGCTTCATCCAAACCGGACTTGTACTCCGCAATCGCCTTCTGAGCCTGCTCCTGCTTGCCAGTAAGCTCTCCGAGCAATTGAAGATTTGCTTCCCAATCCGTGGCGATATGGGACACCTGGATAAGTGTACCGATCTTGCTGAGCTGCTCAGCTACTTCCGGCTTGAACTTCGTCGATCCTAGAATCACATCCGGCTTCAAAGACAGAATGGTCTCAAAATTAGGCTGCGTCTTCTCTCCAATTGGGGTTGCTTCTGCTGTAATTCCAGCGAACCGTTCAGGGAACTTCCCGCCGAATGTAATGGCCCCTACCGGATGTACATCCAGCACAAGCGCATCTTCCATGGATTCCATCGATCCAGTAATGACGATCCGCTTCACGTTAGCCGGTACCGTATATTCTTTATCGAGATATTTAACTGTCCGTGTTTCCCCGCTTGCAGCTTCGGTATTTTTGTCTGTATTCGCTGCTGTGCTTGCCGGCTTATCAGAAGCTCCTGTATTATTCTTCGCCTCCCCCTTGCCGCATGCTGCTAACATGACCACCATAATACACACGAGCCCCAATGCTGCTAACCTTTTCATACGATACTGCTCCTCTCGAATATCCTTCATATAGATCATCTATAATTGATAATGATTATCATTATTGAATGATATACGGGAGCTGTTTTTTCTTCCATGGACGATTCCCTGAAATCAAATGGACTATTTCCCGATAAATAAATGACTTACCTCTTCCACGATCCTCTCCTGCCCCATGGGAGAGTACTCCAGCCAAGGGCTGGGAGAGATCATAAACAGCTGGTTATGGCGGACAGCCTTCAAGCTTTGCCACTCCGGCGACTCGCACAGCCTTCTCCAGTAAGCTAAGGTCAAATCCTCTTGCCGGACCATCACCAACAGGTAGTCAGCCTCAAGCAGATGAAGAGAACCTACGGTGATCGGATCGTTATACATAGAATCGTTACCTGAATATCCCGCAGAGAACCCCAGCTCCCCATAAAATATCTCACAGGTCGCTCTGCTGCAGTAAGCATATAGCTGCTCTTTCTCTATTCGCAAGACGACCGTCTTACGATCATGAGCTGCTTCAGCTAATGAGGTTTTTGCGGTGTGAACCTTTGAAGCGAACGCGCTTAGCCAGCGATCTGCCTGCTTCTCTTCCCCGAGCAAAACAGCCAATCGCAGCAATTGCTCGCGCCAATCACTTATCTCTGCCGATATATAATGAACTTCTCCCATCGCTTCAAGAAGCTCCTTCTCTCTAGCTGATATGTTATCCAAGCTAATGATCAAGTCGGGGGCGGCTTCCCTTAAGATGGAAATATTCGATTCCCAGTCCAGTCCTTTGCGATAAGCGCTCATGTGGACCGGGATGTCCTTCCCGTAATGCTGATAATAATATCCTGTCCATTTCGGATGAAGCGGTGCGGCATAAGGAACGATATCAAGCGCCAGTAAGTAGCCTATCGCCTCTATACTGTAGGCTGCAATTTTGCGGCACCGCTTCTTCATATAGACGCTTGGCGATACCCCTACCTCTTTTTTAAATTTACGGCTAAAATAAAACTCGTCCTGATACCCGATCTGGTGAGCGATGTCTCGCAGCTTCAAATTGGATACAGCCATCAAGCGCTTGGCCTTGTCCATCCGGAGCTGCGTCATGTATTCCATGGCACTCATGCCGTATCTCTTCTTGAACAGATCTACATAGTAGCTTTGACTGAAGCCCGCCATGGCCGATAAGCGTTCCAACGTCAAATTTTCCGTGAAATGTCCCTCAATATACGCCTTAGTGCGTTCCAATAAAGCAAGAGAATCTTCTTTCTGTGTACCCGCCTGACTCTGCACAAGATCATAGAGAAGATTCTGAAATTCCAGTTGGCATCGGTAACGGCCCAGTTCCTGACCGCTTTGCCAGTTATAATCCATGCTCTCACACAGCGAAATTAACTTCTCCCCAGGCAGCAGAAGCCGTCCATGATGATTCTTCAGGAATTCAGCTTCTTCCCGCCAGATTTCCAGTTGACCAGGCTGGCTTGCGCACTCCTGATACAAGTTAAAGCGCAGAATTATCACTTCAAGGCCAGCTGCGCCTACCTCTCTGATTCCATAGGTTTGCTTCGGACCACAGGAATAAACCCGTTGATGCGATAGGAGATACTCCCCATGCTCCAGCTGCAGAAGCCCCTCACCATGGGTAACGACTAACAGCACATGGGACTCCGTATATTTCAGCCGCTGGCTCCACCCCTGCTTCGCTCTAATTCTATCTACATCCTGAAGTTTGACGATCAGGGAATCCAATGCATGCAACGTCTATCTCTCCCTAACTGATAATGATTATCACCTATCCTTCTAGTATAGCAGACTTTTCCTAAAGGTAATGGTATCATCGTAGGATTGTCCATCAGGTATAGCGCAATTATCCATGTTCAGACTTAGGAATCCCGCCTATAATGCGAAAATAGTTACAAGGCCAGCTATATAAAGTGAAACTTTTCATAGCATATATACTAAATTTCTAGGAGGTTAGCGAACTCTATGGACCAAGCAGTAATGCTGCCAAACAGTAAGCAGCGTTTATATCATTCACTTAACGGACGGACTTACCGCATTATGATCCATAAGCCTGCTGGGCCCGCTCCAGCTGCAGGCTATCCTGTACTATACCTGCTCGATGCCAATGCCCTGTTCTTCACAACGGTTGAGGCTGTCCGAGCACAGTCCGTAAGATCGGAGAAGACTGGCGTTGTGCCTGCTGTCGTCGTTGGTATCGGCTATGATCGTGAAGAGGCCTTCCCTCCGGAACGCCACTATGATTTTACACTTCCCGGCTCCCCCTCATTGCTTCCAAAACGGCCTGACGGGAAGCCTTGGCCCAAGCAGGGCGGCGCTGAGTCCTTCCTAACCTTCATTGAGGATGAATTAAAGCCGATGATAGAAGGAGAAATCCCCATCAACCGCAGCTGCCAGTCCATTCTTGGCCATTCCTTAGGGGGGTTCTTCGTCCTGCATACTTTGTTCACCAAACCTCACGCCTTCCAGACCTATATTGCGAGCAGTCCCTCCATTCATTGGAATGAGCCGCTGCTGAAGCAGGAGGAACAAGAGTTTACAGTCTGGCTGCAGGATCATCCGGAAGCTGACATCTCAGTTCTTCTCGCAACCGGTGAGCTGGAGCAGCATCATCACATCCCTATGTGTGCCAACGCTCGGTCCATGTCTGAAAGGTTATCTACCCTGGCCGGCTTAGGAGTACATGCGGAATACAAAGAATTTGAGGACGAAAATCATGCGTCTGTACTGCCCGGACTGATCAGCCGGGGGCTGCGGTTTGCGCTTCGTAAGGTAAAGCCTTGAGCAAAGTACGCGAAGAGATAACAAATCCCCAACCACGAAAGGCGCCGGGGCTTCACCCGGCGCCTGCTCTAGTTATCAGACCTTAAGATTCAAGCGGGCCGATCGGCCGACTCATAAAACAGAAAATAGAATTTTACTGGTAGACCACGAATGAGATACTATAACGATAAGATTTCATCATGGTTAAGAAATGAGGGCTCTTCATGAAGTATGTAGCTTTACTTCGAGGCATTAATGTTGGCGGTAATAACAAGATCAGCATGAAGCTGCTGAAGGAAACTTTTGAGCGGGCAGGAATGCAGCATGTCGTCACTTATATCAATTCGGGAAACATTATTTTCTCGGACGAGGGGCGCTCCCATTCTGAGCTATCAGAGCGGCTTGAGCAAGCCATTGAGGCTGACTTTGGCCTGTCTATCCGGGTGATTGTCAGAAATCAGGAGGAAATGCAAGCCGTCATTGAAGCACTCCCTGACTCATGGACTAATGATGCGCACATGAAGGGCGATGTGATGTTTCTATGGGATGAAATTAACGATAGGTCTGTGCTGGACAAGCTGCCGATCAAGCCCGGCATCGGGTCTCTGATTTACACGCCCGGGGCGATCCTATATTCAGTGAGTAAAGAAGATGTCAACCGAAGCGGGCTGACGAAGCTGGTCGGCTCCAAGCTCTATAAGCTAATGACCATAAGAAATGTAAACACCACCCGGCAAATCTACAAGCTGATGCAAGAAAACACGGATTGAGGAGAAGCTGCTCTGAATTTTAATTAGGCGGCCATCCAAGATAGATCCAGGCCGGTCGCCTAGAAAGTACTGACTTTTGCGATGTGAGAATCCTCCTAAAGCCCGACGCTTTGCTTCTGCTTCTGTATAACGTCTATGTCAAATACGCCCCGAAATACTCCTGCAGCTTGTCCGGGGAATAACCGTCTTCCCCTCTCCAATTGTCCACTGACCTAAAGTCCGTACCACGGCCGCGCTCCTTACGGAACTTCTCCTGCGGCTGCAGAAGACCGGCATACCCCCAAATCTCAAGCACACAGTCCCGTTCGTGCTGATTGGAAGGAAAGACCCCCTTCCAGCGCTTCTCCAGCTGTCTCGCTGCATCTTTATCCGCACAAGCCCCCACCGCATCGATCATCCGGCGAAGGATCTCTACGTCTTCTGGGCTTACGGTATGCACCTCTTCCAGACTAAGGCATTCAAGATCCATCAGGCAGTAGATCAGCCATTCCAGACGGATGCCTCCCCATTTGACCCGTTCGAAATTCAATACGTTCAGGTCCTGGTTCTCGTATTTCTCATCAGACATCAGCTTCCTGTCATCACAGTCCTTACAGGCACTGTAGCCTGGCAGCTCCGACTCCCTCTGCTTGTAGCTGTGAAGCGGAAGATCGTGAGTCAGCGCCCAGCTGGAGAGCGCACTTCGCAGATGTACCTTCCTTGTAGAAAGGCTGTGCAAGAAGGCTCTAGCCACCCGCTCCTTCGTGATCACCTGATCATGAAGCTGCCGCAGCCTTTCTACACATTCATCATGGGTGATCGTCAGCGGATCAAACATAAGCCCCTTGCTTTTGGCATATTGAAAGTCCTCGTCAGGGCAGGTATATCCGCCAGACTTCCAGCCGCCCGCGCCCCAGAACGTTTTTACGAGTATTCTCTTCGCCTTAGCATCCATCTTGGCACTTCCTTCCAAATAATCTTGTTCCCTTTAGCTAAGGTCCAATGATCTTCCGCAGCATTCCCTTTACCTGTACTAATGATGAGGGAAGCTGCTGGATCTCCTCCATCGTTGTAAATGGATACGCTGTAAGAAGTCCCCGGATATTGCTTCGAATATAATATTGATTCGTCTTGTGCTGCTGAAGTAGGCGTTCGAAGCTCTCCAGCAGTCTAAAGTCTGGCAGGCCATTTAGCGCCTGCAAGGCGGTGTGCTGCACCTGCGGCTCCGGGTCCTCCAAGGCGTTCATGAAATCTTGAATATAGTCCGCTTTGCGCTTCGAGTCCCCGGCACTATAAATTGCATGAATGCGGAATTCCTGATTAGGATGTGTGAAAAAAGGCAGCACGATTGGCAGCAGCTCCATCTCTGCGTCCTTCAGTAGATTCGTAATAAAGCGGAACGCGTTCTCATCCGTCTCTTTCGGCAGCAATGCAATAAGCTCTTCCCTAAAGCGCCGGTCTCCTTGAGGCATGTACCATTTTATAAATTTCAGAGCCAGCAGACGCTCACCCGCTTCCTTACGGTTCAGCTTCTGCCGAATGAACGGTTCCGCCAGATCGAACCTTGTCTTAGCCAGCACCTGCAGCACCCAGCGCTCGATCTCAGCTGAATCGCTGCCGAGCTGCTCTATCAGAAAAGCCGCTGTCTCATCCGTGATCTTTCGCAGCTTAAGCATCCCTTCTAAAGCTTCAACCCGCACGTTTTCATCTTCAGCCGCTTCGTATAATTGTCTCAGCTCCAGATCGTCCCCGCCGCGGCGCAGTCCAAACCATGAGCTCTCATAACCGGCTATGGTCTCATCAAGCCAGCGTTCATACCAATCCAGAAAGTTCGCTTCATAAGTGAAGAACGATCTATAGCCGTCCAATTCTAAATATACAACCTTCCCCCGGTACGCTCCGGTAACGACTAGCATCGTCTCGTAGCTGCAGCCCTGTTCGCCGATATTGAGCAGTCCCTGTACCCGCTCCGCGATAAACGCTTCGTACTCCTCATCCCCCATAGAATCAAGGTCATAGCTGTCATACGAATGGCCACCCTCTATTATTTCAGTATGCGACACAGGAGATAATGTTGAGGGCAATCCCACCCGATCCAGGTCTATCGACTGCTTAGTCCCCAGAGGATGAATGCCATAATACGGCCCGGCCCCGCCGTTGCCGATCTCTGTCAGGAAGGCCGCATACTGCTCCGGCAATATAATGCCATGGATCTGTTCAAATCTGCGGAGCGCTTCTGGCTCCAGCGGGGCGTTCAGCTTATATTGATGTGCCTTGGCTCCGAATGCTTCATAATTCGGATCTGCCTTTGCCGCCTGGTGGAGCTTGCGGCGGATCCGATACAGCTGTTCTTTCATCACAGCCATCCCTCCTAACTATTATGAATGGCTTGCCTCAGACTCGCTGATCCGCATGTGTGACCCGGTTCCTGCCCGCGGTCTTGGATGCATAAAGAGCGGTATCCGCCTTGTGGAGAAGGGACTCCTCGTTATCTCCTTCAGATACGGTAGCAGCGCCGATGCTGATGGTAATGCTGTAATCGCCCCATTTTGCCGATTCCGCTTCAAAGCGGTATCGTTCGCCCGCCATCATTGCGCCAATCTCGTCACATTCCGATAGGATCACCACGAACTCTTCCCCACCATAGCGGGCAACCATATCGGTGTCCCTGGAAATGGAACGAAGCAACTCTGCAAGCCTGCTGAGCACCAGATCCCCTACAGGATGACCATATGTATCATTAATGCTTTTAAAATAGTCAATGTCGATAATCAGCAGAGAGAAAGGAACAGAGGACAACTTATAAGCAGTAAGGCAAGCCTGCAGACTGTTCTGAAAAAATCTGCGATTCCTCAGTCCGGTTAACGGATCTGTAGAGGCCATCATTTCTAACTGCTCGTTCATGATGATCAGCTCTTGCTGCTTGGTCTCATATTCCTGATGAAGCCTTTCCAGCCTCTGATTCGCTTCATGGGTAGCTTTGTACAGTTCTTCCAGCTGAGTCTTTGTCTTGAGCACATCCCGCTCATGTTCAATTCGTCTCTTCATCATGACTACAACGCAGTCAACCACAACCGATCCGTCCCGTTCATGACGCATCCCGTTTAGAAGAACCGGAACATCTTCACGCCCGCTTGTCTTCATCGAAAAATACATTTCCTGTACTTCTCCATAGAGCTGAATATATGGATAGAAGTATGTATGAAAAAATAGCTTGTTGGTCACCGACATAAAGGCTTCAATATGCTGGCCCAATAATTCATCCCGCTCATATGCCAGCATCTTCATCAATGTCTGGTTGACCGATTGAATGATCCCCGAGTCTGAGAGCGAGAAATACCCGCAAGGTGCTGTGTCCAATTGTTTATCCATGATCTTGGCATCTCTCCATGACTTCCGTCGTAGTCAAATACGCTCTGATCAAGCGGCTTGTTTCTTGGGGCTGGCTTAAATGGGGATAATGCCCCTTGGCTGTCATCTGTATCAATTGGCTGTTCTTAAGCTGCGCATGCAAGTAATCGCCTACCTCCAAGGGAGCTATGCTGTCATCCGAGCACTGAAGGATAAGAGAAGGGACCGGACATTTAGAAAGCTCTGAGCGGCAGTCTGAGTAGAACGTAACCTCGGCAAATTGCCGGGCGATATGAGGGTCCCTGGAGCAAAAACTCCGCTCAAGCTCCTCGGTTAATTCCTTTCTCTCCGGATTCTGCATGACCATGGGCGCCATATAGCTGGCCCAGCCAATGAAGTTCATTTGCATCATTTCAAGCAATTCTTCGATATCGCTCTGGTCAAATCCCCCATAATACTCAGGCAGGTCGTTAATGTAGCGCGGAGAAGGACCGAGCATTACAATCCGGCCGAAGAAGCCGGGATTTCTGATCGCTGCCAGCATCCCGATCATGCTGCTGACCGAGTGCCCGACGAAGACAGCATCCTCCAATTTCAGAGTATTCATAATCTCTGTAACATCCTGTGCATAGCCTTGCAATGTGCTGTATTTTACAGGGTCATAATAGTCAATTTGAGATTGGCCTGAGCCCACATAATCAAACAGAACGATCCGGTAATCGCTCTCAAAATCAGGAACCATATAACGCCACATATCTTGATCACAGCCAAAGCCATGAGCAAAGACAAGGGTCTTGGAGCCTGAGCCAATGACACGAACATTATTTCGTCTAAGGACATCAACTGTCATGTTAATCACCTTTCAAAGCCTTAAGCCTGTCCAATATTGTCCTGACATTATATCATGAACTCTTCAAGAAAGGCCCTAAGAAGATAGAACTATATACAAGCTTTCTGCCGCAAATTATCATGAAATAGCTAAAGAAGAGGACCTGCAGGTTAACTGCAGGTCCTCTCACTTCTACTTGAAACTATTCCGTTACAATCCCGTGTACCAACACAGGAGCCTCTGCATGGTCTGCGATCCGAATGTTGTCGTAAATCTTCTGCATCACCTGATCCACATTCTCGGTATTGGCATGGATCGTTACCAGTGACTCACCAGCCTTAACCTTGTCTCCGACCTTCTTGTTCAGCATAAGCCCAACAGCTAAGTCAATCTCAGACTCCTTGGTCGCCCGTCCGGCTCCGAGCAGCATTGCCGCCGTGCCGATTTCATCAGCGACGATCTCGGCGACCACTCCATCCGTCTTGGCTGGAACTTCGATTTTGTACGCTGCGGTAGGCAGCTTCTCTGGATGATCGACCACGGAATCATCTCCGCCCTGGTTGCGGAGGAATTCCTTGAATTTCTCCAGCGCCTTGCCGCTGCGAATCACTTCGCGCAGCTTCTCTTCGGCTTCCTCCAGCGAAGCCGCCTTGCCCGCCAAATACACCATTTGGCGTCCAAGCGCAAGACACAGCTCCTCCAGATCCTTCGGCCCTTGACCCCGCAAGGTGTCGATCGCTTCCTTGACCTCGAGGGAGTTGCCGATGGCAAAGCCCAGCGGCTGGCTCATATCCGAGATCACAGCCATCGTCTTGCGGCCAACCTGATTGCCGATGCTGACCATTGCGCTGGCCAGTTCCCTTGCATCCTCAGCAGTCTTCATAAACGCCCCAGCCCCGGTTTTTACATCCAGGACAATCGCATCGGAACCGGCGGCGATCTTCTTGCTCATAATAGAGCTTGCAATCAGCGGAATCGAATTAACCGTGGCAGTCACGTCCCGAAGGGCATACAGTTTCTTGTCCGCTGGTGTTAGGTTGCCTGTCTGTCCAATCACCGCAATCTTAGAATCATTCACCAGCTTCACGAACTCATCTTCTGTAATTTCCACATGGAATCCTTGAATCGCTTCCAGCTTGTCGATCGTTCCTCCGGTATGTCCAAGCCCACGGCCTGACATCTTCGCTACCGGGATATCCAGCGCAGCTACGAGAGGAGCCAGCACCAAAGTAGTGGTATCCCCTACGCCGCCTGTAGAGTGTTTATCTACCTTAACGCCCTCAATCGCGGACAAATCAATCGTATCGCCTGAATTCACCATGGCCATCGTCAGGTCAGCACGTTCACGAGGCGTCATATCCTGGAAGTAAATCGCCATGGCCATGGCACTAACCTGATAGTCGGGGATCTCTCCCTTCGTATAGCCCTGTATAATAAAATCAATTTCCTCTTTACTAAGTTCCTTGCCATCCCGTTTCTTGGCTATAAGATCTACCATTCTCATGGTTGATTTTCGCTCCTTCGTCGGTTATTCATTCATCTTTCTGTTACATAAACAGGCCTGCTATTGTCGCCGAAAGCACACTCACCAAGGTTGCGCCATACAGCAGCTTCAGACCAAACCGGGCGACTTCGTTCCCTTGCTTGCTGTGCAGTCCCTTGACTGCACCGGCAATAATCCCAATCGAAGAGAAGTTGGCAAAGGAGACGAGGAATACCGAAACAATCCCGATCGCGCGTGCAGACAACCCGGTTGCATTCGTCAACGTAGTCATCGCTACGAACTCGTTGGATACCATCTTGGTCGCCATAATGCTGCCGGCCTGAACCGCATCCCCCCATGGGATACCCATTAGGAAAGCGAATGGTGCGAAAATGTAGCCGAGCAGGTCCTGGAAGCTGATTCCAAAGATGCCGCTGAAAATGCCGTTGATCATAGCGATCAATGCTACGAACCCAATAAGCATGGCTGCCACAGTTGTCGCTACTTTGAATCCATCCATAATATATTCGCCGAGCATTTCAAAAAAGGACTGTTTTTCTTCTTCTTGAATTTCCAAGATATCTTCCTTAGGATCAACCTCGTAAGGGTTAATGATTGATGCAATAATGAATCCGCCAAACAAATTAAGCACCAGAGCAGTGACTACGTATTCCGGCTTAATCAATTCCATATAGGCGCCCACAATCGACATGGACACCGTAGACATTGCCGAAGCGCACAGCGTGTACAGCCTATGGCGCGGCATCGCGCCGAGCTGTTTTTTCACCGAGATGAAGACCTCGGACTGTCCCAGAATTGCAGAAGCAACGGCATTGAAAGATTCCAGCTTGCCCATGCCATTCACTTTGCTTAGGACAAGACCAATGTACTTAATGATAAACGGCAGAACTTTGATATACTGCAATATCCCGATCAATGCCGAAATAAATACGATGGGCAGAAGCACATTCAGAAAGAACGGGGCCTCATTCACATTAGCCAGTCCGCCAAACACAAAGTTCACGCCTTCCGCGGCATAGCTAAGCAGATGTTCAAATGTCGAGGCAAAACCGCCAATAAGAAATGATCCGACCCCAGTGTTCAATAGCACAAAGGCCAAAATGGCTTGAAGCACAATCATGACGATGAGTGGGCGGTATCTGATCCGTTTACGATCACTGCTGGCTACAAAGGCCAAGAGAAAGACCAGTACGATTCCGGCAAGCCCAATGATGTATTTCAACTTTATCTTCTCCCATTTTTAACATTTTGGAATTTCTGTTAAACGCTTACATCGGGGTGGAGAAAGAAACGTCCTTAACCTAAGGACTTATTTCTTCCCTTCCATATCTTCCGCTACAAAAGCGCCCGGCAGCAGCTGTGCCATCGTCTGCTCGCTGACATCTCCATGAAGATTGGTCAGATAGACGACTGTCTCAGGCCCGCAGAACTCGGACAGCACCTGGCGGCATGCCCCGCAAGGGGATACCGGTCCGGGCGTATCGGCTACAATCGCGACGGCATCTATCTTTCGCCCGCCTTCCGATACGAGCTTGAAGACCGCTGTCCGTTCCGCACAATTGGTTAATCCATAAGAAGCATTCTCTACATTGCAACCGTGATAGACCTTGCCCTCTGACAGCAGCGCTGCCCCCACTTTAAATTTGGAGTACGGTACGTAGGCATGCTCACGCGCTGACAAGGCTTCTTGAATCAATTCTTCTTTTGTCATGATCTCTCACTCCCTGATGGAATATTCCAATGGCCGGCTGTTTAAACATTAGGCTTAGTAAGAAGCGGTGGATTGGCCGCCTTCCATGATCTTCACTCCGGAGCTAGCCCCGATCCGTGTGGCTCCTGCATTCACCATAGCCTGCAAATCTTCGAGACTGCGGACGCCGCCGGAAGCCTTCACGCCCACATTCGGTCCAACGGTCTTGCGCATAAGGGCCACATCTTCAGGAGTTGCTCCCCCGGTAGAGAAGCCCGTAGAAGTCTTCACGAAGTCTGCACCGGCCTTGACAGACAGCTCACAAGCACGTACCTTCTCCTCATCAGTTAAGAGGCAGGTCTCTATAATTACTTTAACCAGTGCCTTACCGGCTGCCGCATCAACTACAGCTTTAATATCACGTTCAACCAGTTCGAAATCACCGCTCTTGATTGCACCGATATTAACGACCATATCAACTTCCCCTGCGCCATTCGCAATAGCGTTCTGAGCCTCAAAGGCCTTTACTTCCGGAGTGTTCGCTCCCAGAGGAAATCCGATCACTGTGCACACCTTTACAGGGGTTCCTGCAAGCTGAGCTGCCGCATAAGACACCCACGTCGGATTTACACATACCGATGCAAAGCTATATTTTTTCGCTTCCTCGGTTATTTTTTGGATCTCAGCCTGTGAAGCATCCGCACGAAGCAGCGTATGATCAATGAGATTAGCTATTTCCATGATTTGCTCTCTCCTTTATAGTGACCTAAGGTTTAATCTATATCCGTATCGTATCACGCCTGTGAACACATGTAAAACAATAATTGAAAGTATGTTCACAAGCATTTGTTTGCGCTTACTTCCATTATTGAAGCAGCGCCTGCGCCGTATATTGATCGGTTACTAAAATATTCGCATATCTGCCTGCCAGCGCCGCCTGAATTGCCTCAATCTTGCGCTGCCCTCCAGCAACAAGGATGGCCTTCTCTTTATCACGAAGATCATGCAGGTCAATACCGACCGTACGGTTATTAATCGCTTCGCTGCACAGCGCTCCCTTGGCATCAAAGAAACGGGAGCAAATATCAGCGACCCCCTTCTGCTGCAGCAGCTTCTGTTCTTCCTCATTAAAATACCCCAGTCTGAACAGCAGCGCATCCTCTTTGACCGTCCCTACGGTAAATACAGCTATATTGGCTTTTCTCCCTAGCTCAATAATTCGCTGAATATGCCGATCTTCCTCAACCATGCGTTTGACCTCCACGGTATCGAACACGACGGGCAGAGGCAAATAACGGGCCACGGTATGAAAAGCCTCTGCGAACAGATTTACGGTTTCGGCTGCATAAGTATTCACATGAGAATGGCTGACCCCGCCTTTAAGCTGCACCACTTCGACACCTCTAACCGGCTTTTGCCGCAGCTGCTGGGCAATAGCATGTAGTGTTCTCCCCCAAGTCACGCCGATAATATCCATATCCTGTACGGTCTCATACAGGTACTCGGCAGCAGATTTACTGATTCTCTTCTGAATCTCTCGGTACTCATTCTGCGGAGAATAGCAAACCCGGACATGATCCAGCCTATACTTCTTCTCAATCTCCGATGACAGCATGTCCAAATCCTCCAGCGGGTCCACGATGCTGATCTGGACATAGCCTTGTTCCTTGGCATATTGCAGCAGCCGTGAAACCGTTGGGCGTGACACGCCAAGCCGAGAAGCGATCTCCTGCTGGCTGTAATCTGCCATATAGTATAACCTTGCCGCCTCAATGCTTAATCGCTGCTTCTCATCTTCCATCCGTTCTACTCGCTCCTCTGATAGGCTTCTTCCGAATTTACAAGCCTGGCCGTCAACTTCTGCTCCGTTATTATAGCAGAATGAACAAAGGCTTGCTTCCGGCCGCAATCGCAATACTTGTGTATATACTTCATCAACGAGAAAGTTCATGTTCTGCAACACAGCAAGAGCAGGACGACATTCGTCCTGCTCTCATATAACAAATTCTATTAGTCTATCTGTATTTGCTTGCGGCTCCGATCATCGCCTGGGCGCTTAGGAATTTCAAGCTTCAGCACGCCGCCTTCCAGCTTAGCCTTAATGCCGTCCTCGTCAATCTGCTCTACATAGAAGCGGCGGACAAACTCGCCGGTACGACGTTCTTTGCGAATGAAATTGTTGGAATCGTCCTTCTCTTCATGGTATTCGTTGCGCTTAGCGCGTATAGTCAAATAATTATTGCTGACATCAATCTCGATGTCGTCCTTGGCAATGCCCGGAAGCTCGGCCTCCACCACATATTTATCCTTCTCCTCGCGGATATCCGTGCGGAATGATTGAGTATTGCTGCCAAATGGAGTAAGCCAGTGATCCTCAACCATCTCATTGAAGGATTTCAGCATTTGTCCGAATGGGTCCTCGCTCCGTCTGCGGAATGGAATCAGATCAAACATAGAAATCAGCTCCTTCTCTTTGGTTGAATATTGATTACTTACAGCTTTAATTATAATCTTTGGCTTAGCAGCACTCAACGACGGTTAGAGGCCGTAAGAAGTAATAATTTTCAATTACGGTTGATTTCACAGAAATAGAAACCGCAATCCATTAATTTGACCTTTTTTGACCTTCGTTCCCAATCTTTCTTGACTTAATGCACTTAAAATCCATTTGGCCTCTTATTCCCCAGCTCCTCCCGGACAAGTTCAGCAATTAGACTTATGAACGAGGAGTTGTAATGATCCTTGCGCAGATGAAGCAAGCCCACCGGTATTGCTTCGTCTTGGAGTTCTGCGTCCAGTTTGACCACTCCATCTGGCAGCGGCACAGAATCAAGAACAGCTCCTACGGACGGCACCTGTGCAACAAACCCTGGTATGGCTGAAATTTGGCTTACTGTATGTAGGAGTGGCATCTTCGGGCTGCGCGCCAATCTGCGGGCCAGCCGTAAATGATATAAGCAGGAAGGACCTCCGACGATGACTGGATAATCCAGCAGCTCTTCAAACCGGATGCCCTTCCCCTGAGCTAGAGGGTGATCTTGGGCTGCGATAAAGGTAATCCGCTCTTCATACAGTGGTTCAAAATAAAATCGTGCTATATCCTCAGGCTCCCCGCAAATAGCAAAATCCAGCTCATTCTGAAGCATCCTTGCTGTTAAGCACTGGGTGTTCCCCACTACAAAGTGACATGCTATTCTGGGCTTGTATTCCTGAAACCGACGCAGCACGTTAGGCAGCACCTGGTGGCTTAACATCTCTACGGTCCCAACCCTTAAGCTGCCGATCTCTTCTCGCTCCAGCGCCTTTGCCTGGTCCTTAACCTGGAGCCAGTGCTGAATCAGCTGATCCACTTCACCGGCAAAGATCATTCCCGCAGGCGTCAGCTCAGCCTCCCACCCCCGCTTGAACAGCGGGATCCCCAGCTCCTTCTCAAGGCGCTGAATCTGATTGGTGATGGTGGATTGTGCATAATTCAGCTTGGCAGCCGCCTTGGAAAAAGTGCCTTCCTGAATAATCGTCTGGAATGCAGTCAGCTCTCTTAAATCCATCTACTCACCTCTTTATCGATATTATTGAACATGATTATAATATTAATCAATTATACAAATGAATTGAACGGATCTACAATAAGGGCAGCACACCAAGAGGAGGATGCACCCTATGCCATTTATCAGAGTAAGCTATTTGAAAAACCAATACAGTCCCCAGCAGTTGTCTGAGATTAGCGAAACTATTATGAAGGCATTGATTGCACATTTAAATGTACCAAAGGAAGACTATTTTCAGGTGTTTCACGCCCACCAAAGGCACGAATTTTACTACAGTCCAAATTACTTGGACATTGAACGAAGCGACGGGCTGCTCTATATTCAGATCACGCTGAAATCCGGCAGAGCTCAGGCGCAGAAGACAAGCTTCTATGCCGAATTAGCCGAACAGCTGGCCAGCACGGCCGGAATTAGGCCGCAGGATGTATTTGTTGTCTTGGTAGGTTCGGAGTATGAAGACTGGACCTTTGGGAACGGTGTTGCCCAGATGCTCTCACGTCCTGCCGGCAAAACTTCACCCCGCGAAATCCGCTCCACGGCCCGCGAGAGCTTTGGCGATATAGCCCCAGACTTCGCCCGTTATACCGAGGAGCTGTTATTCGGAGAAGTATGGCAGAGGGAACAGCTCGGCAAGCGCGACCGCAGCCTGGTGACCGTGGCCGCACTAGTCGCAAGCGGCCTGACCGAGCAGGTGCCTTTCCATCTGCAGCTGGCCAGGGAGAATGGGCTGACACAGGAGGAGCTTATTGAAGCCCTTACCCATCTGGCCTTCTATACAGGATGGCCCCGCGCCGCATCGGCCTTACAAATCGCCCGCCAGACTGTTCAGTCCTGATTATCAAGCCATTTAAACTTTAATTATTGTATAATAGGGGGGAATTAAATACAGGGAGACGATTAGCCGTGATTGAAGTCATCACTTATGCAGAATGCTTGCTGAGAGTACCTGATGAAGAGAACTATGAACATTTTATTGAAGATGAATTACGGCAGCTGCTGGGCGAGATTATCACAGAGCAGATTGTGTCGATCGACAAGCCTGTCCGTAACCCCGCCAACTGGTCCTTGGAAACCCGGGTACTCGCTAAATTTATTCTGAATATTCCTGAACATGAGCCGCTCAAGAAAGTTGAAGACTATTTAGAGGATGTCGTCCCCTTCTTAAAACGTCATGTTCCCAAATGCAACCATATTGCCAGCACCAAAATTGTGCAGATGAAGAGAGCACTGCACACGGAATAATCGGCTGTGGACAACAGATCCGGGGAGCGCTTGTTTATAGCCAGGCCGCTCCCGGATCTGTTTTATATTCTACCCTGTGCTGAAAGGTGATACTTGACCTGTTTCATTGAAATAAGCTCCGGTATTTATGAGGCGTAATCTGCTCTATTCTTTTAAAGGTGGCTACAAAATGGCTGACATCATGAAAGCCGACCCGGCTGGCTACCTCCTTCAGCGGAAGTGCGGAATTAGCCACAAGCAGCCTCTTCGCTTCTCGAATCCGGAGCTGGATCAGAAAGGCATAAGGGCTCATGTTAAAGGTCTCCCGAAACAAATGACTAAGGTGCTGAGCGCTCATTCCTGCCTGTCTGGACATCTCCTGAAGCCCAATATTCTCGGCATACATATTCTCCAGCCACTCAACGACCGGCCTTATGCGATCATAGTATTGCGATAGCGACTGCTGATTTTTGGTTTTGCCGTATTTTTTGAGCATGATCAAGAACTGGTACAGCTCGGCTGAAGCATCCAGTCTAGAAAATTCCGCTCCCTTCCCGATCTTGTCCAGCATACGCCAAATGAGCTCGGAGAAGGGAAAATCCTGAGATTCCGTGTACACAGTGGAAGCAGCAATCTCAAGCGCGTGCAGAATACTATCTACTGCTGCCCCGCCGAAGGTGACATACAGCGTCGACCACTCCTCTCCAGTGCTGTAATAGGAATGAGCTGTAAACGGCATCAATAGTATGCCTGTTCCTTGGCCCAGCGTGTATTCCTCACCTGAAAAAGTGAACTTCCCCTCTCCTTTTACGGTCTGCAACCAGTGGAAATAAGGATATCCCTCCGGTCTGGCAAAATCCTCTTCCCTCGGATTATAGCCAATGCTCTCCACAAATAAAGGCAGCGGCCTCTCCTGTCCGGAAAATGTGTATCTGATCTTCACCGTTGCTTCAAAACCTCCATCCTTCTGGCTCTAGACTGGCCCATTCTTCAGCCCTTCTCCCAAGCTGAAAAGCCTGTTCGGAAGGAACAGGCCTGCAGCATTAGCTTGTTATTTATTTTAACGCATCTGTGTCCTTCTTTAAAACAGCAAATCCATAGGCTGAAAGCTTGAGAATACTGCCTTGCTGCTGCTGGTCCAGCAGATTATAATAAGAACCTTGTGGAAGCTCTACCTGCTTGGAACCGTCGGTAAAATTCATGATAAATACATAATCATGCTCCCCATCGGAACGAAGGTGTACGCTGACTCCTTCGGGCAGACCGGTATCCAGGGCTCTACGGATATTCAAGTGTTCTGCCAGCTGTTCATAGAAATCATCGTTGAATCTATCTTCATTGCGGGAGGCCATATAATAAGCCTTGCCTTGTCCAAAGGTGTTGACTGTGAGCGCAGGAGTATTCGCATAATAATCCCGCTCATATTTAGCCAGCACTTTAGCGGTCTCAGCATGAATGACCTCACAATATTCCCTTGCCTCGTAGGTTCCGCCGAATCCAAGCTCCTCGGAGAAAAAGCGAATGCTGTTGCGGTCCGAATCATACAGAGTATCAATCTCTTCAGCCCATACGCCGAGCAGGGAGCGAAGCGGTCCGGGGAATCCGCCCAGGAAGGTGAGATCGTTCTCATTCACAATACCGCTCCAATACGTGACAACAAGCGTTCCTCCCTGCTGGACGAATTGCTCCAGCCTTTCCGCTACGCCTGGACGAACCATATACAGCATAGGAGCGACAATCAGTTTATAGCTGGAGAAATCCCGGTCCATGTCGATCACATCCACCGGAATTCCGCGTTTCCAGAACGATTTGTAATGGGCCTGGCAGGTGGCGATGTAATTCTTCTCCCGTGGCTTTAAGGCTTGGGCATCATCCATGGCCCACCCATTCTCCCAATCATAGATCAGGGCAACCTCAGGCTCAACCGATGTCCCGCGAATTTCACCCAGCTGCTCCAGGATCTTGCCCACCTCGGCAACCTCCCGGAACACACGCGTATGCTCGTGTCCGCTGTGGTCTACAACTGCGCCATGAAATTTCTCGGAAGCGCCTCTTCCCTTCCGCCACTGGAAGTACAGCACGGAGTCTGCGCCATGTGCCAGCGACTGCACCGCGGATAAAGCATGCATACCCGGGCGTTTCGGCTTGTTCACCTGATGCCAATTCACCAGGGAAGGCGTATTCTCCATCACGAGGAACGGCTGCCCGCCCTTCAACGACCGATAGATGTCATGGACAAACGCGGTATCCGCGGCCAGATCCATATTTTGCTGCAGATCACTATGCCAGGCTGGGTAGGCGTCCCAGGATACAACGTCGACTTCCTTGCCGAACTTGGCATAATTGAGTCCTGTGAACGGTCCCATATGAGGATAGTTCCCCATAAAGTTGGTTGTCGCCGGAATGTTCGGGGTAATCTCTCGCAGCGGAGCAATCTCATTACGATAAAAGTCAATCGTCTGGTCGGTCACAAAGCGCTGCCAGTCCAGATTATGGCCGTGCACCTGGTTCTCTCCGTGCGGTGCCGGAGACTCGATCTGCCCCCAGTCCGTAAACGTATGGCTCCAGAATCCCGTCCACCACGCATGGTTCAGCTTCTCCAGCGTCCCGTATTTCTGCTTAAGCCATGCGCGGAAGGCATCCTGGCACAGCTCACAGTGGCAGGCGCCCCCAAATTCATTGGAGATATGCCAAAGAATAAGCGCCGGATGATCTTTATACCGCTCAGCCAGCTTCGTATTGAGCTCCCTTGTCTTCTTGCGGTAAACCGGAGACGTCGGGCAGTGATTATGCCTAATTCCGTGCAAGTTACGCTGCCGATTGCTCTCCACCCGCAGCACTTCAGGATACTTCGCAGACATCCAGGCAGGCCGTGCACCGCTTGGAGTTGCCAGAATCACCTGAAGGCCTCTCGCCGCAAGATCGTCCATGATCTTGTCCAGCCAGCCGAACTCATAGCGGCCTTCCTCGGGCTCGACGGCGCTCCAGCCGAATACGTTCAGGGTGAAGGTGTTGCAGTTCGCCAGCTTCATCAGCCGGTAATCCTCCTCAATAATCTCAGGATAACTGAGCCATTGATCCGGGTTATAGTCCCCTCCGTGCAGCAAGCCTGTTACCGCTGGGTGGAAGGGCGCGTATTTTTTATTCATTCTCTTTTGCTCTCCTTTCGCTCGTAAGCATGCGGGACGACCTGCCAATAAGAAGTCCCGCGCTCTTGATTTGTTGTTATTTCACCGCACTGCCCAGCATCCCGGCTACGAAATGCTTCTGCAGAGCAAGGAAGAAAATAATGATGGGGATCGTTGCAATCGTAATACCGACCATGACTTGCCCATAGTCGATGGTGGAGAAGCCTACCAGACTGGACAGAGCGACCGGGAAGGTAAACATATCCTTCGAATAAGTAGCCATAAGCGGCCATAGAAAGTTGTTCCATTGCATCATGAACAGATAGATCGCCGTTGCCGCCAATGCTGGCTTCATGGAAGGAAGCACGATGGAGATTAGGGTTCTCAGCTCTCCCGCTCCGTCAATCCGTCCCGCTTCCATAAGAGCGGTTGGAAAGCCAATGAAATTCTGTCGCATCAGGAAGATGGCGAACGGATAACACAGCTGCGGAACGATCAAGGCGAAATAGGTATTCAGCAGATGCATCTCTGCCATCAGCCGGAACTGCGGGATGACCAGAGCCTGATAAGGAATCATCATCGACAGCATGAAGACCATAAAGATCGTATTTCTACCCTTGAAGTTGAACTTGGACAGCGCATAGGCCGCCAGAGAACATACAATGAGTGCCAAAGCCACATACACAAGCGCGACAAACAAGGAGTTGAACAACACCCTGTAGAGGCCGATCGATTCATTCAAATTCCGCAGATTCTCTAGAAATTGGCTGCCGAAGGACAGGGTTGGCGGGTTGGTGAACATTTTGCCCGTCTCGTTCGTCGAACCTACAAACATCCAATAGAATGGAAAGATTGAAATTAGTAAAAATATTAGCAATGCTGCGTACAGTCCAATCAAGCTGCCGGCTTTGCCCATTCCTTTTCTTGAAGCGGCTTCTGTATTCATGTCAATCCTCCCCCGTCACTTTCATTTGTACCCAGGACAGCACCGCCATAAGGATAACCACGACATAGGCGATCGCCGAGGCATAACCGAAGTCGAAATATTGGAAGCCATTCTGATAAATATAGAGACCCAGTGTCATAGTTGCATCGGCCGGGCCGCCTTTGGTCAGGTTGAACGGCTCGTCAAACAGCTGCAGCGTCGAGATCGTCGAGATGACGGCGGTGAACAGAATCACCGGTTTCAGCTGAGGAATAGTTACGCTGAAAAACTGGCGAATCTTGCCTGCTCCATCCAGGGAAGCCGCTTCATACATATCCTCCGTGATGTTCTGCATAGCTGCCAGGTAAATAACCATGTTATACCCCGTCCATCTCCAGGTCATCGCTAGGATAATGGACACTTTGGCCCAGACAGGATCGGCCAGCCAATGAATCGTATCGATTCCGAACAGTCCTAGGAAGGTGTTCATAATCCCTGTATCCTGTAGAATGATCGAGAAAAGGATCGAGTAGGCTACCAAAGAAGTCACAGACGGAAGAAAGAAACCGACGCGGAAGAGTCCCCGAGCCTTAAGCCGCTTGCTGTTCAGACCGTTCGCGAGAACGAGCGCAAGCAGCAGCATGATTGGTACTTGGAAGATGAAGATAATGAAGGTATTCCATAGCGCTTTGAGAAATACCGAATCATGAAACAGCCGGCTGTAGTTCGAGAAGCCAACAAAGTGATACTGCCCACCGTCAAGCCGCTGAAAGCTTAGAATTAAGGAAGACAGAATCGGATACACGGTAAAAGATAAGAACAGAATGACGGCCGGAGCCAAAAATAAGTAAGGTGCCCATTTATGCTGCTTCATCTATCGCTTGCCTCCTTTACTGAATTCGGTTCTCAATCCGGGACTGGGCATCTCCCAGCGAAGCTGCCGGATCTTTGCCATTGTTAACCTCTGCCTGCACCTTAATCGCTTCATTACGGGCAAAAATATCATTTGCTGTATAGAGAACCGAAGGGATCTTGGACATTTCTTCCGCGAAGAAAGTCCATACGGGCTTGCCACTAAAATATTCAACCGGCTCCGAGAACAGATCCGACTTATAGGTCGGCAAATAACTAGGGAACAGGCCGCCTTGCATAGCCAGCTCCTGCATCTCAAAGCTGGTAGTAAAGTACTTCAAAAATTCATAGGTTTCCTCAACATGCGAACTGGTCCGCGAGATCACAAACGAACTGCCTCCCTGGTTCGCGGACTGGCTCCCTCCCTCTTCAAAAGCAGGCAGCGGCATCACGCCCCACTTCCCGCTCTGGTCCGGCAGCTGCTGCTGGAGAGTTCCGATCAGCCAAGCACCGGTAATCGCGGTTGCCGACTGATTGGAGGACAAGGAGGTAACCCAGGCGTTCCAACCAGGCGCACCGATCAGCAGATCGTTCTTCTTCAGATCAGAGAATAGTCCAGCAACGTTCTTCGCCTGCGGAGTGGCTAATGTAGCATGGCCGTCCTCATTGAAATAACCAAGCCCTTGCTGGCTGAGCAAAATCGTAAATACCGTTGAATCTGTAGAATCATAGCTCAGCATAGAAGCGCCCGTAGCCTGCTTGATCTTCTTACCCGCTTCAATATAATCCGTCCACGTATGAATCTGGGAGGCATCCACCCCAGCCTCCTTGAACAGATCCGTACGGTAGAAGACCCCGACCGGACCAGCATCAAAAGGAAACGCATACATATCTCCGTTCAAGGACACACTGTCTACCTTGTAATCCGGGAACTGCTTACGGTACTCTTCAAATCCCCGATCCGATAGATTGACGAATACATTCGGGAACTTCTCCAGATAACCATGGATTCCATCATCTACAAGCAGCGCTGCATCCGGCAGCCCCTGCCCTTTGGCCTGGAGGCCGATCGTCACCTTGGAACGAATATCATTGTTCGCCATCTCCACAACATTCAATTTGAACCCGGGATGGTCTTTTGCATATTGTTCAGCCGCCTTTTGCAATATAGGTACGTTGACATTGGTTGCCCAAATCGTCAATGTCTGATCTTTGGCTCCTGAACCTGTTCCACATCCGCTGATCAGCAGTACTGCCGCCAGCAGACAACCCACCAAAGCTCCTAACCTTTTCATGTTAACGACCCTCCATTTAGTAATCTGTATATGACGTCCTAAACCTGTTGCTTGGCTGCTCCCACAGGTTTGCCTGGCACATCTTATTGTAAAGCGGTTACATAGGGATCGAAATGTAACAAAATTAGGATAGCATATAAAAATATGAAACTGTAGAATAACCAAAAAGCCTGCGTCTATACGCAGGCGTAAGTAGTGCGACTTCTTTTACTTCAAGTAACGATCCATTCTCTATCCTCTGACAAGACTTTTAACAAATCATGCCCATATGCGGCAATCCTCGGATTGTGATAGCATGTTCCCCAGTGTATATCTCCAAGCGCCATCTTCAGGCAGCACAGCTGAATTTGCTTACTCTTCTGCACCAGAACGGTGCTCCCATATCCTTCAAAAAGGGCCTGCATCGGGAGGCGCATTATTCATAAAATATCTCTCGAATGAATCCAGTTCAAATCCGGTGCTTCTGGCACATAGGCTTTAAGTTGTTCAGCCAATACCGATAAGCATAAACTTCAGGATGCCTAAAATCTATAAACACCCGTAAGCCGCCGCACGAACCCGAAGATGATGGTACTCCTCCATATTGGGAATCATCTGATGCATATACACCACCGAGAACCGCTCGCTTGGATCGATGGAAACCCATGTGCCGGCAAACCCGGTCCAGCCAAACTCACGGATAGAGGTGTTGCTGTGCCCTAAAGCCGGGTCCATCATCGTCCGAACGCCAAGCCCGTATCCGTATCCAGCATGATAGGAATTTCTGAAGTCCGATAGCTGTGTTTCATCTAAGTGATTGGTGCGCATGAGGTCAATGGTTTTACGTCCCAGGATTTGAACTCCCTGAGCCTTACCTCCGCAGGCCAACATTTGCGAGAAGGCCAGATAATCTCTTACGGTAGAGTACAAACCCGTCCCGCCGGCTTCATAAATGGCATCAGGCTGATGATGTTCATCCAGAGACGGATCCACCTTCACAAGCTTCCCCTCTTCCGTCCGCTCGTAAAAGGCAGCCATACGGGATTCGATGTCCCCCTGATAACGGTAGGCGGTATCGCGCATTCCTAGCGGTTCGAAGATCTCTTCCTTCAAAAATTGCCCCACCGACTTCCCGGAGATCACCTCAATCAAGCCGGCTACAAGATCATGTCCATATCCATAGAGCCACCTTGTGCCGGGTTCAAAGGCGAGAGCAACCTCCGCTAACGCCTTGATTTCGGTGCGCAGATCGTATTTGCCGTGCTTTTCTCTCAAGCCGGAGATCACATCACGCATGGCCGAGGCTGTCCCCAAATGATCCGAAGGATAGGGAAGCCCAGCACTCATATTAAATAGATGTTTAATCAGGATCGGCTGCTTTGCCTCCTCCACATAGCTGTAGCCATTAGGGGTCAGCTTGACGACCTTAGAATGACGGAACTCTGGAAAATACTCATAGAGCGGTTCATTTAGCAAAAACTCGCCTCGTTCATACAGCATCAAGGCAGCGGTACAAACAATCACCTTCGTCATTGAGAATAAACGGAACACTGTATCTTCTGTAATCGGTCTCCCCGCTTCCAGATCAGCATAACCATGATAGCCTTCATACAGCAATTGTCCGTCTTGCCCGATGGCGCAGGCGCAGCCAGCAGGCCCTTGCCCTGGAGCTGCAAACCGCCGAAGCAATTGATCTACCTTTTCAAACCGAGACATCTTCCATCTCCTCCTTCATATCCATTCAGAATTTATTTGTAATCGCTTTCTAACGGAATGACAACTATCACTTCAAAGGTTCCAGCTTCAGCTTGAACTTTCAAGTCACCTCCGTATTTATCAACAATTCCCTTCACATTCTCCAAGCCAAATCCATGAAAATCCTGATGAATTCCCTTATACTTCAAGGGAGTCTGCTTGATCTCCGGACAAGAATTCACCGTATTCATGTATAAACTATGTGGGTCAGATAATATCCGAATTTTCAAATATTTATGTTCATGTGCTGCCATCCCTTGAAGCGCCTCAACCGCATTTTCTAGGATGTTGCCCAAGACCACACATATATCATAATTCTCTATGACGATCTCCGCTGTACAAATATTAACTTTATAATCAATATCCGCTTGCTGCTCATGAGCAAGGTCAAGCGCATGACTGACCAGTGCATCGATCACAGGATGCCCGGTATTCACTTTTTTAAAGGAGCCTTCCATGCGGCTAAGCACCAGGCGAATATGCTCTAAGGCCTCCTGAGAGCGCCCCTCCTCTATACACCTCTCTAAGTAAATCATATGCTTGTTGGTATCGTGGACGACCTTCCTAACTCCCTTGAAGGAACGAGTAATATTCTCATAATTATCGTGCTGGATATCCATCTGCTTTCTCAAGCGATAGTTCATCTCAGCAAGCTTGAACTTCTCTGCTACCCGGTCAAATAGGTAAATGAACAGAATAACCATAACTAGGATACAGACCACCGCCATGAAGTGAAAAAGCGGATTCGTACACAGAAACACCAAGATTGCTGTTAAGAACAAACTGAGCAGCGTGACAGACAAAATAATAACAAAAGAAGAAGCGTATAAGCGGCTCTCTTTCATCCGCTTAATCTGCTTGATTAAATGGATAACGCCGAACATAAACAAGAAGAATAAAAGAAAGATTAGAAGATCGTTTCCATAAACCCTGGCATCTGGAGAGTGAGACGTGATATGAAGCCTTCCCGCCATAGATTCAGCAAGAGCTTCTCCTGCAATCTCCAAAATGAGATAAATGATCGAGTATATCCCCCTTGTAATCAAGGGTACCTGATAAAGTGAGGAGATCACGAATATGCCGATAAAGAAGCAAAGTTCCTTCTCTAGGCCAGGGGCAAACGACTCCACAGCAATCAGCAGCATGAGGCCAGCCGCTATATAGGCTAACAGCTCATTCCGTCTCGCGGACAGGCTACCGAGCAGCACACCGAAATACTGCTGCAGCAAGTAGATTTGCGCGATTACTGTTCCGATCAATCCACTGTGTACAATCCAATTAGCCATAGGCTTTGAATTCCTTAATTAAATAGCCGGTGTAGCTGGTTTTAAAATGCTGCAGCTTAGATCTTCCAACAGGAATTACACTCCCGTCCGACATCTCCACCAACTCTGCTGTAAACCTACGGATATGCGCCATATTTACAATTGCAGAGCGATGTATCGTAACAAATTGCTCTGGCAACTTGTCCGTAATGCTTCGTAGCGTGTCTCTTACTGTGTATCGGGAGCTGCACGTCGTAATAGCCAAACAGCCCTTGTTACGCCCTTTCGCATTTTCAATGCAGATAATGTCGCTACATTTAATGGCTCTAGTCTCCCCGCTCGATTTCACTACTAAAAATCTCGAATTGCTAGACATAATATGCCCGCACAGCATATTCATTTTCTGTTCGAACAGCTCATAATCTACTGGCTTGATCAGATATTGAGAGGCTTGAACGTCAAAGCTGTCCAGCACATATTCCGGATACCCGGTCAGGAAGACAATGCTGACATCATGGTCTGGAAGCTGCCGGATTCTTCTCGCTGTTTCTAGGCCGCTCAGCCCGGGCATCTCAATATCCAGCAGCAGGATATGAAAGCTGTTCTCCCTATGCTGCTCATAATATTCCAGCAGCGCTTCCCCTGTGGAGAATACCTCTGTATGAAAGGTATAGTCCGTGTGCATCTCAAATTTCAGCAGCAATTCTTTATACCTTGCAAGGTACGCTGCCTCATCATCACAAATTGCGATCCGTAGCATACGAAGCCTCTCCTTTCTAAAAAAGAAGCATCCTCTCCTATCCAAATGCAAAACAAAAATACTTTTTACCTTATATGTAAAATTATAGTTTTTAATAGATTCAGATTCAAGCAATACGTGACACAGGACCGCCGTTCAGCCTATTTTAAAGACTACTCAGCCTATATTCACGCTCAAAATGGGCTTTCATGTTACATTTTACTAGAAAAAGGAAAAGGAGGGATGGCATTCATAGAATAGGACAGTCTCTCTGGGATTTGTAATAGTTGTGATAGGTAGGCTGGATGCTGCAATGTTTGTAGGAAACAACCAACTCATTCATGAAGGAGCGATTCAAATGACAAAGAGTAAAGTTCTGTTATCATTACTCGTATTTTCTGCAATGACACTCAGTTCCATTTCTTTCGCAAGTGCAAGCGGGAATACTGCACGGGATGCAAAGGCTCATTTTACCAACGAAGTCATTGAAGCACCGGTTGATTCCTCAACCCAGGCATACAGCCTTCAGGTTCAATTCCGCCAGACGCTTCAAGCGCCAGCCGACCTCAGCTCCGAGGAACTGAATGACCTGGTTTCAACTATGCAGATCACAGGCTGGGAATATAACGCTCTTGAGAACATCTTCGAACGTTATGTGAATTATGAGGGACTGAATGTATCTGCCAGCGGCACCGACGGCCTTGTGCAAAATACCGCAACTACGGATCAGGAAGGGAAGGTAGTTCTGCCTGCTCCTTCTGGTGAAGAACTGCAGCTCCAAATTTCCGATCCAGAGACCAACATGAAATTTACTCGGGATATTCATACTGGGAATGTTGACAGCGGTTCTGTCACCATTGACCTAGACTATACATCGATGCTCGAAAATGATGCTAAGTATATGCTCCACAAGAGCGGAAGCAGCATTTCGCCTATGGCCTCCAGCACCAATCCTTATTGGTCAGAAGGGGAAGCCGGCGTTACAGGCAAGAGACTTCATTGCAATCGTTTCAACGGGCCCAAAGGCGACAATAAATACTGGTCTCATTTCTCAGTACAAGGACTGAAGAACTTTGTAGGCAGTGACTGTGATACGTCAGCTTCTGTAACCCTGGCTTGTGTAGCCGACGATCTTCCGCTTGTTCCGAACCATTGCGAGGCTGGCATTGCCCCTAACAAGGCTAACTCCAAAGAAGCCACATGCTCGGGTGAACAGGGCTTAAGCCGCTACTTCCATTTTAGATAAGCCGTAATTTAAATTAAGATGCGTCAACTCTTGTCAGGGATAGCTAGGACCTCATCTATCACCGTCTCAAGAGTTGACCATCTTCATATGGAACAGATTCTTCTCCATTCGTCTATTAAGGAATAACGCCCGATGATCATCTATTCCCCGTTAGGAGTTGAAGCACAGATGAATTTCACCAAAATAACCATAGGTCTGCTAGCTGCCGCCTTGGCAGCCAGTGCAAGTTTGAATGTCTATTTTGCCGGCAGCAGGAAGGATCAAGACAGTGTCGTGCTTCGTATCAACAATCAGCCGGTGCTTACGGAGAATAAAATGAAAGAAATTCTGATGCAGAAATATAAAACCTCAACCTTGCATTCTTTGGAGAACAGCAATGTCATCCGGCTTAGAGCTTCAGAGAATCATATTTCTCCTCCGAAGCAAGAGGAATTGGAGCAACTCATGGAGAAATTTCCGGATGTGGTTACCCGTAAAAGTGGACAAGATCAGAAGCTTGAGGTTTATTATATATATAAGCTCTATGATCTTGTGGCAGATGCCGACAAGGATATTGCCGAGTATTACCAATCCACCTTCAAGACGGAGCCAGTGCTCTATGATCTGCAAACCGTTACGGGACAGGACCATCAAGTCCTTATGAGCGTTCTGGAGGAGTTCAAGAATAATGTCAGTTTAGCCAGTATTGATAATAAGTACAGCGTGAATGTGGAAGAAATGCTGAAGCCTTCTATAGCCGATTTAAAAGCAATGGATACCTCCTCCAAAGGGGATTATTATCATGTCATGCTGGATAATCATGAGATGATGCTGGCATATGTAAGTCGTGAGTTAAAATACACGGAAGAGAACAAGGAAAAGTTTAAGAATTTCTATTTCAATACGAATTATCTCAAGATTAGGGCTGATATTCTGGGTGTCATTAAGAATGAATACACCATTGCCTATCAATAAGGAGAACGAAGATGAAATTGAAATCCGGCAGAAGCATCAAGTACATTTTAATGGCCCTCGTTGTGGCGGCGCTGATCATTCTCGCGATATTCTTGCGGAATCAATCAATGATTAAGCAACTGCCATCCACAGACCTAACCTCTCTTTCCATCGAAGGAATCGTACCTGACCGGAACATAGACGAGGTGGACCTCACCCGCTTCTCCAAGTCATCTCAGTTCGAAGATAGGGTTAAGAAGAAACTTTCTTACACTTATTATGAAGACTTCCTGCTAGTTACGGACCGCAGTGGAAAGATCGTTCAGGTGCAGACTTTGACCGATAAAGGAATAGCGAGCGTATTAGGCGGACGCTTAAGCACATTAACCGATGTCGAGCATGAACTGGGCACCCATTATATCGTGAAGAGCTATAACCGTGAACAAGGACTTAACTCCAGAACGTACTATGATAAGCAGCATGGGTTAAGAGCCAGATTCGTCTATGCGAAAACTGGAGAATCGCCGCACAAGGTGATCTGGCTCATTTTAGAGAAATATTAATGGCCCCTTAAGCAAGGAGCCATTTTTTATATTTGCCTACTCACGTATGATCCAACTCGTACTTACTGTATCTCAAATCCATCAGACTTGTTCCGTATTCTTCTCTGGACTGGCCAAAGATCTCCTTCTCTATGATCTGGTCTCTCCCCACTCGTCTACTGCCCTTATTCCCTGCGATGCAAGGTATTTCCGGCCCTCTGTACTGCCCCTAATTCCCTGCTTCACCCCACCTTTCTTAAGAAAACCAAAATGATAGTCCCTGTAAATAAGCTCTTCCGATAACCAAAAAGACTTTACCTTATACTTACGGGACAGCTTCTAAGGCAAACTCCGGCTGATAAATAAACCGCCCTTCTGTATCCAAGATCAGAAGCCAGGGCTTGGCATGAGCTACTCCAAGCGCCGACCCCATCATTACAGAGGTCACATCCTCGAAATATAGGCCTTCACTAGATTTATAAAAGACATCCAGCAGCTGCTCTGCTTCCCCCGGATCAGCTTGAATACTAAGCAACCCTATATTCCAAGCCAAAATAAAATCCCTCCCTTCTTATTCATCATTTCTTCGATAAGTCACACCACATAGGCAGATTATGACGAAAGTCATACTCGTACACTCGCTAAAGTCATACAGCAAACAAGTACTTTCGTGAATAGGAGAACCCCGTCCAAAGCCTTACACTTATAAAACAACAAGTTCATTTCGCAGGAGGACACTGTATATGCTCAAACTGATTCACCTCACCAAGCACTATGGAGATCGAACCGTAGTGAACGACCTCAACCTGCATGTTCAACAAGGTGAAGTTCTGGGACTGCTTGGCCCGAACGGGGCCGGGAAATCAACAACGGTATCTATGATCTCAAGCCTGCTCTCCCCTAATCGCGGAGAGATTTGGATCGGCGGACACAACCTGGCCGCAGAACCGAGAGCAGCCAAACAAATCATGGGCATTGTGCCTCAGGACATCGCACTATACGATACGCTCTCAGCCAAAGACAATCTATCACTATTCGGCAGCCTATACGGCCTTTCAGGAGCAGGTCTGCGCCGCAAAGTGGATGAGGTGCTCGAAATGGTCGGACTCCTCGACAAGAAGAATCAGGATGTCCGCGAATTCTCTGGCGGCATGAAGCGCCGGGTAAATATCGGAGCCGCGCTAATGAACGATCCGCAGCTGCTGATTCTCGATGAGCCCACCGTCGGCATTGACCCCCAATCCCGCAATCATATTCTGGAGACGGTCAAGAGGCTCAATCAGGAGCGGAGGATGACCGTAATCTATACCAGTCACTACATGGAAGAAGTTGAGTATCTGTGCAGCCGCGTGGCCATCATGGATCACGGACAGCTCATCGCACTTGGCACTAAGGAGCAGCTGAAGCAGCAGCTGGGGGCTTGGGATATGCTCAGCGTGGATTATGAACAAGCCGGATCAGAAGCCTTGGAGAAGGTCGAACTCATTCAGGGGGTTGTCCGTATGATGGCCGAGCCGGGCCGCCTTACCCTGTTTGTGAACCCGAAGGAGCAAAATGCCATACATATCCTGGAAGCGCTAAAAGGTCTGGGGCTTACGCTTACGAGCTTCCGCTACGATGAAGTCAATCTGGAGCATCTGTTCCTGCAAGCCACAGGCAGATCTCTGCGGGACTAAAAGGAGGAGAATGCCCAAATGAACCGATTGATTCGCCTGATGCTTCTCGATATAAAGCTGCTGGCCAAATCCAAGGTCTTCTACTTGAAGCTGATCCTGCTTCCTTTAGCCCTGATTCTGATTCTAGGCTCCATGTTCGGAGGGTCCGCTTCTGAGCGCACAGAAGCAGAGAGCGCAACGCAGCCTATTGCCGCTTCTGCTCCATCTGATGTGCCCATAGTCACCTTGCACAGCGGGTCCACAGCGGTGCAGGCACTGCCTTATGAGGCTGCTGCCATGACCGTCTTGTTCTCTATCCTAACCGCATTCGAGCTGGCTCACGGCATCATCCGGGACAAGCAGAATCACACCTTTGCGCGGATTCGCTCTACGCCCACCTCAGGCTATATTTATGCGCTGGGCAAGCTTGCAAGCATGACTCTGGCAATTGTCGTCCAGATGCTGGTCGTAATCATCGCCAGCCGTCTCATCTTCGGCGTCAGATGGGGGAATTGGGCAGATGTCCTGCTCATCGCCTGTATGTACGGGCTGGCTATTGGAGGCATTGTACTGTGCTTCGGTTTGGCTGCCCGGGATCATACCCAAATCTCCAGCTTTGCTACACCCATTCTCTATGGCTTCGGATTTCTCGGCGGCAGCTTTATTGATAAATACAGCCTGCCTTCCGGGCTGCAGACTCTACAGCAGCTTCTACCCAATGGTAAAGCAATGAACGCATTTCTAGCCATGTTCCAGGGTGGAACCTTGGCGGATATCTATAAGGACTTACTGATTCTTGCCGCTATCGGTCTTATCTTTTTCTTGGCAGCCCTATGGCTTATGAACGGAAGGAGGATTCCCCATGCAAACCCTGTATCTCATCGGCAAGCAGCTGAAGTTGATGCTGAATAATCGTCTGGCCTTTCTTATGATCATCGCCGCCCCGCTCTTGCTGACTTATCTATTTACCTCAGCAGAGCAAAATGGAACGGTAAAGCTGTATGCCGCTGATGCGGATCAGAGCAAGGCTTCCAGGCAGCTGATCCAGCAGCTGGAGCAGTATTCTGAACTCAAGCTCACCTTGCTGGATAGCGATAAGCTTGAGGCCGCCGTTGAAAAAGATCCCAGGGCTTGCGCCCTTAATATTCAGGCCGGATTTGCTCGCAGCTTGCAGTTTGGCGGAGAGGCCAAGGTAGAGATTTGGCAGAACGAGGGCAGCTCCCTAGGGGCCAAGATTAGGCCCTATATTGAGAAAGAGATGGCCTACCTCCGCGGAGCAGGCTCCAAATCTGATTTAATCCAAGCTTCAGAAGATGATCATGCTGGCCATGCTCACCAGGCCGCCGGGCAGCGGCTTAACGCCTTCATGGTGATGTTCCTCTGGTTCGTCGTGATGCAGAGCTTCCGAACTCTGGTTGACGAACGCGAAAATGGGCTGACCGCAAGATTGCTGGGGCTCCCCATAAGCTATACAAGATACCTGCTGTCCAAGCTAGTCTCAGCTTATCTGTTCGGCCTCCTTAACATTGGTGTAGTCATGCTGGCCGGATATTGGCTGTTCCATATTGAGTTCACGAATTCCATAGGAGTAGCGATCTTCGTCTGGAGCGCTTATCTGCTAGCCCTGTGCGGCATCGTCATGCTGCTTGTCCCGCGGGTTCGAAGCCACCAAAACTTCACAGTTCTCGGCTCAGCACTGATGGCTGTTGCCGGACTTCTGGGAGGATCTTTCTTTCCCATAGACAGCTCCGCTCCTGAATGGATCCAGGCCATTTCCCGGGTAATTCCGGGGTACTGGGCGCTGCGAAGCATCAATAAGACTAATGTGACAGCTGGCAGTGAGGTCTCGAATACGATCTGCATCCTTGTGCTAGCCGCTATAGGTATTGCTGCCATATGCCTGTCTCTATGGAGCATTAGACACCGGCTTCAAGCCCAAAAATCAATCTGACGGCCCTCTTCCCAATACAATCTTGAACAAAGGAGAACCTTATGAACGCCATGCTACTGCTTAGTATCGCCGAGCTGCTTGCCGGCATGCTTATCAATATATTTATCGGAAAGCTTGCCAAGTGGATCTTCCGCAAGGACGGGACCTCCTCGCGGCTTCCTCTCCGGGTGCTCGGTATCTATTTGATTATCAACGGCGCCTCAAGAATTTTCCATATTTAATCCATACGACAGCCGGCCTTTTTAAAGGAATGGACACTGGCTGCCGTATTTTTTATTACTGCTTATCCCCAAATGCCCTTCAACCGTTTAGGTATCTGTACGCACATCATCCCAATCTTGACCCATGTAGCCGATCAGCCAGTTCAGCGCCCGATGCCGTTCGTACACGACCCCGCCATCAAGTCCGTAAGGAGCAGGCTGTCCATGGATTCGCGCATCTACACACAGCCAGTCATAGCGGTAGATTAAATCCGCTGCATCCAGAATTTCCGTCGTGCTGCGCAGACGCGAACCTTCCACCAGTGCCTCAAAGTTTTCATACTGCTGCAGTCTGGAGACCGCCAGTGGAACATCGCATACGCTTGTCGGGTCGCCAATCTCCTCTACCTGCCCGAGCGCCCACAGCATCACCCAGAACCCTTCATAACACCAGGAATACTGCATAGCCTCGGCCTCTTCGGCAAGGTCGTTATCAATAAACTTCTTCTCTTCAGGTGAAAAGAACGCTGCCGCCCCATACTGTCCAATGACCCGATGAACGAGCTGTCGGGTATCTTCCGGGCTCTCGCCGGAGCAGACGCACTCGCCCTTCAGAGAGACGATGCATAGAGCCACGGCACGCTTGGCGGCTTCCTGCAGAGAGCGAATGCTGCTGGCCGCCTCATCGCCGAGCCTTCCCGGCATAGGCGGCATCCGTGTAACGCCTCTTGCGGCCAGCATTTCCTCCGAGCGCTGCTTCCGCTTGGCCCCGGATTCCGTCAGGGCGTCCTCTGCATGCAAATAGCTTGTATGAGCCGTCACGGTATAGTCTGCCACCTCGGAATGGCCGTCTGTATCCATCAGCAATCTGCCCTTGGGGTCCAGCAGCTGACCGCCGCCCCAGAACATCAGCCCGTCCAACGGTTCGATTATTCTAAGTAGTTCTGCAAAAAAGGCATCCGAAATGTCTTCTTCCGTCTCGATCCCAATCACCATGTTCAAAGTGCTGATCTTGATTAGCAGCTTCTGCTGGACAAGCTCATTCTCAGCCTGAATCTGGCTGAAGAAGCCGCCCATTCCGTTAACCATAGCCTCGAATTCCTCAGGGCTTGTCTTGCTGGTCATAATATTGAAGCCCTTGATCTTCTTGCTAAACCATCCTCCGCTAATGACTTGAATCTTCGTCTTTGTATCGTTCACGGTAATTTTGTCTTTCGGATATATGGATTTAAGAATATCCACAACTTGATCGAGATCAAAGGTTGAACTGTAAAGCGCGCAGTTTCTCATGCTGGTGCTCCTCTCCACATGCTTCTTCTCTTTATTTTTTATATACGAAATTTATCGACTAACTCTAGGGATGCGGTTCATAAAGGCCGATCATGATACTCGCTCGTGATCCGAAAAATTAGACGCGTAGCGCTGCACCCTGCTCTTGATCGCCTCACCACCGCACATTTTCACCCAGGTGATCTGTGTATAATTCATCGGAAGAACCGTAATCACAAGAAATATAGACAGAGCAGGTACAAGCCCCTGGACATAAACCTCCCTATAATTCTAGGGCAGTCCTCCTTCTTAAGCTAAAACTGCGGGCTTAAGCCAGGCCGAGCTTCTCAAGCTCATTCAGCGCGTCATGCACATTTCTGCCGGGCGAAAGAGCAGCCACCATCTCTTGATCCACCTTAGCTCCACTGAAAATTTGCTCAACGATCTGAACGGGAAGCTTCATATCATCAGCGTAATACCCCTGTGCCCAGTTGATATAGCTCTCAGCGCTCTTATGAAGATAACCTAGCAAGAAGTTGGCTCCCCCATCGGCTTCTCGGGGATCGTCCAGCGTATCCAATTCCGCCCAATCCCCGGCCAGCCACTCCGGTTCATTCCTGTTTTGCCAAATGCAAAAGGTAACATCCTCCAGCTCCCAAGTGTCGCTTCCATCTTCCAGCAAAGCAAACAGTGCCTTCGGCACCTCATCATACATGCCTGGCCAAACCTCTCCATCGTCCCGAGCATGCGGGCTCAGCGAAGATTCATGATCGAAGCCCTTCAGAATACACCCTTCTTCTGCAAATAAAATGAAAAGGTCATCTCCAGCTCCGTTCTCAAGTATTCCAAGATCCACTCCCGGCCGCCAATTCGGTTCATAACGATGCACACGCAGCCATTCTTCCTCACATAGAATCACATCCAGTGCAGCCAGAATGCGCAGCTGCTTGTGCAAGCTATGAGGTTCCGGCAGCTCCGTCAAGGTCCAAGTTCTCATGTTGCAGATCGCCTCCTCGAAAGAGGGGAATGCAAATACAGTGTTCCGCATTCCCCTCTTATCGCTATATGTATCTTCCGGCAAGGCTAATTGTTATATAATCGTTCCTTCAGCCCGGCCGCCAGCTCTCTCCACTCGGGGCCCTCCGGTCTCCCTGCAATCTCCGCCTCAATTTGTTCCAGCCAGTAATCTCCGTCCAGCAGTTCATACATATCCAGGAGTGTAATTTCCACACAGGCTGGGTTCTTAAAAACCTTCAGCATCGGTAACGGCCCATCATCCCAGTTATAGCTGTTCACAACAGCATGCAGCAGAACCGGCGATTCCAATCGGCTGAGCTTGGCGCAAAGAACCGCCTGCGATTCCTCATAGAGCAGGTCGTCAAGGATCGCTTCTTCTTCCTCGGTAAGCGTCAAGCGGACCGCCCCTGTGGTGCCGAGCAGTAGATCGGCCAGCTCCTTGTTCGGACGCGCCATATTCCAGGCTGTCGCAAGTATTCCCTGCGGAGAATCAAGCTTTGCGCCCGCCTTAAGCAGCTCGGCTATAGCCTCCATTTGCTTGAACTTCACCGCCTTCTTAAGCGCAGTGTCCCCAAGCTTGTCCTCTGCCTCTAGGTCGGCCCCCTGCTCGATCAGCAGACGGATCGCCTCGACCGGCAAGCGGTTTGTCAGAAGCAGCATCAGCGGTGTTCTTCCCCGCTCATCCCGCTCGTTCACATCCAGCTCCGCCGCAGCCCGGCGGACTAGATCCAGATCTTTGGCTTTGCCCACTTCCGTCCAGTTCATCTGCCGCTCCCCCCTTTTCTAAATTCCTATTGGCTATTGGTCTTCCTCTTCTTACATTTCCTCTTCCTCAAGCTCCTCCATTGACCGGTCAAGCCATGTTTCATACCAGTCCAGGAAAGTCAGCCGTTTTTCATTTTCAAAATAATGATCCGGATAGATCCCGTTATCATTGGACCGGTCATCGACCCAGATTTCGCCATAAGACTGTCCGTTTACGACCAAATTAATCGTTATCCCGCAGCCAAAATTGCTTATGGCCAGCAGGCCTGCAGACTTGTCTGTGCTGAAATAGAATCTCTCCTGCTCAGCCCAATCCTCCTCGCCAAGTGAATCTTCATCCCAGCTCCTCTCAAAGTTCCACGCTTCGGTATAAGGAAATTCGCCGGATACATTATTCAGCTCACTAGGATAATCCAGATCGATATATACTCCATCATCTGGTCGGACCAGTCCGTAATAAGGTCCGGCTCCGCCTGATCCCACATGCAGCAGAAAAGCCTTATATTCCTCCGGCAGCTTAATCTTCCAAGCCTCCTCGAAGCGTGCCACCTCTTCAGTGCTCCAGACTGGAGCCATTTGATACTTATGTGTCTGAGAGCCGAACAAGGAGAATTCGCTATCCGCCTCTCTGAGCTGGTGCAGCTTGGATTGTATACGTTCGATCTGCTGTGTATACATCACTTCTCCCCCTTTGGATATACCCATTCTAAGATTAATGATCTTACGGTCTCTGCATGGCTCTTAGATAAGGAGCATACCAGGACCAGTTCGTTCTTTTCATTCGCATCTAACCAGTGCTCAACACCCTCTAGTGATTCAAGCGGTTCCAGAATGATTCTGACCGATTTACCACTTGAAATGGATTTCGCCGAGAAGATCGGATTGGCGTCCCTTACCCTCGTTCCATTGGCGAAGCAGGTTTGGTAATAGGGAATAACCCAATCGCTCTGATCCCCTTCCATCAGCAGATTTATAAACGCAGAAACGAAAGTATTTTCCAACTCTGAATAGGCCTGTTCATCAGTTAGTGCTCTCTCAAGGTCCATCCCGATCCCTGTCCCTTCATCTCCATCATCCTTCATCAGCAAAGCTGTGCCAGCTCCTCTAGCCGGTCCTTAAGTAGGCCCCCCGCCTTCTTCGCGGCCTGAGCCAGCTTCTTCTCCCCGCCAAAGATCCGGTAGATCACCGTCTCCCGCTCGTAATCCTCCTTCTTTTCAAGCGATCGAATCAGCGCTTCTGCCAGCTCCGGTGTATCGATCTGGACTGTTTTAAGCGGCCTTGCCCCTTCACTTGCGCCAAGCAGGATGGAGACTAAGGTAGGCATATGCTCTTCAGTAATACCCTGTGCTTCAATGAATGCTTCCGCGTATCCGTCCTGAACAGACTGATGCTCGTTATCTACCAGCTCCATATAACGGCAGACAAGCGGGAAATACTCCCGGCTGTACAGCCCCAGACCAAACACCGCGTAGGTGCCAGGCATTACAGATTTCTCAGAAGGCTCGACATCTTCATACCATGCGAATTCTTCCATCGCCAGCTCCGCATATTCGGCCAGAAGCGGATATAGCCCCGGATACTGAAGGGCATTTGCAAAAAATTGATGCAGCTTGGACTTTGCTATTTTCTTCAGCGGAAGGAACTGCTTCACAGTGCTCTTCAGCTTAAGCTTATAGCCCTTCGGGAACCCCTGTCCAAGCAGCTCATTGATATAGAGAAGAGCCTCACAGTAAGCCCCCTCCTCCTCAGACTTGATCTGAATTTCGATCAGCTGCATCACGTCATTGGATCTCGCGGTCATCAGCTCGCTCTTCCGCTCACCCTCAAACCGGCCGCTTCCCTTGCGCAGGTAGTCGGCAGCCTTAACGGACCCCAGCTCAGCAGCCAGCTGCAAATACTCCTCGCGCACCGCAGGCTCCTGCGGTCCAATCTTCAAGGCCGCATACAGGAATAGCTCCATTTCGTCCGGGTAGACACCAGGTCGCTCAGACTCCACTTTTAGCTCCCACTTATTCGAATAATTCCCGGTATCTGTGTAATAGCGCTTGAGAAATTGCTCTTCAGCCCAATTCTTCATGGCCGCCGTATATTGATAGTTCCAATGACTGAGACGCTCAGGGTAACCTTGCAATTTGGCGCTCAGTTGTTCAATTGCCGGGGCGATCGCTTCAATCCTCAGCTCGGTCAGATCGGGATTGAACAGATGGTTGGCGAAGAAAAATTCATCCTGCTCTTTCGGAATCACCGGAAGGGGAGCGTAGATTTTTGTCTCCAAAAACTCATTCCAAGTCTGTCTAAGCGCTTGAAGCCTCGTCTCACTAACGATCCGCTCGCTATGCTGAAGGGTGGAGCTTTCTCTCTGGAACTCAAGCACCAGCTCAAATTGATAATCAAAGAAACGGTCCCCGTATGTGTCAGATAAGAACACCGGTAACACCTTCTCGCGCAGCGCGGGGAAAAATTCAGCGATCAACAGTTCATCGCTTAACTCTTCTATGTAATCTCTTGCTTCCAGCTTGTACGAACTGTCAGACCAGGAGAACGGCTCATGAACATCTATCGCAATGTTCCCCGACCTAAAGTTCAGTTTGCCTTTCCTCCAGGCGACCCTTAAATAATCCATCATTCCGCCCTGGAGACGGCTCCTATCAGGCAATTCATCTATTCTCTGCTTCTCCCGGCCATAAATGGCCGTGACTTCAGTCCATACATCCTCCAAAAAATCGGCTACCGCTTGGTTCAATGCCTATAACCTCCTGTGTCTGAAATGGGGAAATACCGAAGTCTGTCTACAGCTTTCCGATATACAAGGTTTGCTGGGTAATAACTGTGCCATATCCTAATCGGTACAATTCAAAATAAGGGGCAAGCGGATCTTGCCCTCTCACCCCCTGATACCGGGGCCATTGAAGATAATAGGAAACCCAATAATCACAGGCGATAGAATAATAGGCTTCCTTTAATATTTGTATAGCCTCATCGTCATCCGTATGATCGTAGATCAACTCATAGAGCGACTCATCTATCGTCTCATCATGCTCCTCGTATAAAGCATCAAGCCTCCCTTCTCCCACGATGACGATATCCTTCACTTCCTTCAGGGCCGCTATGGCCTCCCCTGCATACTCTCTCTCTCCATGCTCCGTGAACAGTGCAAGCAGTTTAGCCAGCAGCTGTTCTCCGTAATGCAGCAGCACTTCTTGGGAAGCCTCTTTTTTAGATCCATTAAAATAACCAGGCACCGTATTCCCCTTAAAATCCTGAAGATCCAGCATGCCATAAATCGGTAAAATTCGCTCCAGATACTCAGTTCCCCGCTCTAACGGTTCAAAGACCCGCTCCACGCCTTTTCCGCTAGGCATAAAGCTCTGAAAGTAACCGTAAAGGTGATCTGCATCTATTTCTTCTGTTACAGGCTCTTCATCTATCAATTCAAACAGATAGCGAGCATATTCTTGCTGTTCCACTCCCATCCTCCTATATACGCTGAATAGAGTCTTAGAACTATATAAATTAAACTAAAGCTTTGCATTGAACCTCCTGCTATAACGGCGCAATAAGGCCTGTGACATTCATTTCTTTAGTTCATTCTATGTAATTAGTATATTTTAACAACATTTCAGCTTGCACTCAAAGGCACATCTACCCCTGTCCAAATACTCAGTTCAGCACAAAAAAACAGCACCCCGGGTCCTATCCCGAAGCGCTGCCGTTTGCAGTTATATTCTATATTTATCTCATCACTTCACAAGACTTGCCCCATTCGTACGGATCACATCTTGATACCAGTAGAACGATTTCTTCTTGTATCTCTCAAGGCTGCCTGTCCCATCGTTATTCCGGTCCACATATATCAAGCCGTACCGTTTCTTCATCTCGGCGGTTGAAGCACTGACCAGGTCAATACAGCCCCAAGCGGTAAAACCCATCAGGTCAACACCGTCTTCTATCGCTTCACCAACCTGTACGAGATGATCATTCAGGAACTCAATCCGATAATCATCATGAACGGTCTTGTTCCCTTGCTCATCGGTTACCAGTTCATCCACAGCGCCGATCCCGTTCTCCACAATAAAGAGCGGTTTCTGGTAACGGTCATAGAATCGGTTCAGCGCATAGCGCAGGCCCTGCGGGTCGATCTGCCAGCCCCAGTCACTTGCCTTCAAATAAGGGTTAGGAACGCCTGAGAACAGATTGTCCTCACCATTTGCCTGACGCTTAGGATCTGCAGTCTCGCAGATGCTAACATAATAGCTGAAGGAGATGAAGTCTACGGTATGCTTCAGAATTTCTTCGTCTCCCTCTTCAAAATGAATATGGATGTTATTCTCCCTGAAGTAACGATTCATGTATCCCGGATAGTAGCCGCGTGCATGAACATCTGCAAAGAAGTCATTCATATGCTCTGTTTTCATGGTGGCGATCACGTCATTTGGATTCGGCGTCAACGGATAGGTTGGCATGCTGAGCACCATGCAGCCGATTTTGGCTTCCGGCATGATTTGATGTGCAAGCTTCACGGCCAGAGCGCTTGCCACCAGCTCATGGTGAATCGCTTGATAAAGGTCCTGCTTGGAGAGCTCTTCCTTGGGTGTGACAATCCCGCCGTTCATAAATGGAGCTTCCAGAATAGAGTTAATCTCATTAAAGGTCAGCCAGTATTTCACTTTGCCTTTGTAGCGGTTAAACAACGTAGTTACATACCGCTCATAGAAGCCCACCAGCTTACGGTTCACCCAGCCGTTATACTCTCTGGCCAAGTGCAGCGGCGTTTCATAATGAGAGATTGTAACCATAGGCTCGATGCCATGCTTATGACACTCGTCGAATAAATCATCATAGAATTTCAGACCTTCCTCATTTGGCTGCAGATCATCCCCATTCGGATAAATCCGTGACCAGGCGATCGAGGTGCGGAAGACCTTGAAGCCCATTTCCGCAAACAGCTTGATATCGTCCTTATATCTATGATAAAAGTCAATGCCTACAAGCTTCAAATTGTCCTCTGTAGGCACTTCAGTGGGCGGGGCAGCGATCCCTTTCGGCATCACATCCTGTGTAGACACCCCCTTGCCTCCTTCGTTATAGGCACCTTCACATTGATTGGCGGCGACAGCTCCGCCCCATAGGAAGCCCTCAGGAAATGGTGAATTCATGTTATTACCACCCTTCGTTCATTTAAATTCTCTGGTTAATAGAGCCTTCATCCGTTTGAGGTCAGGCTCTATTTTGCCTTAAACTCATAACTTTTAAACTCTGGCTGTTTGTACTAGAAAAAAGAAAAACCTAAACTTTGGGGAGAATTGCGCTCAGTAGAGAACAAATGCTCACCAATCGTTTAGGTTTTGCCTGCCTCGCAGTAACAAGCCATATAACAATTGTGATATATTAGGTTAAATTTAGGTTAACACAGTATGTAGGGATAATCAATGGTAGCCCTTGCTGTACAAGCCCCCCCAATGTTATAAATTAGAAACAGCGGGTAAATTCAACTTGGAAAGGAGCGATTTGTTTTGTTAAATCGCAAACAGAAATGGACTGCTGCCTTACTTTTAACTACTGCATTAACCGTTCCAGCAACAACCGCATTCTTTCTTCCTCAAGCAGACGCAGCTGGCACAGCTCCAGCGAAGACTTCGATCCAGCTGTCAGAAGGAATCTCCTACTATGGAGAGGTCCAGAACAACAAGCCAAATGGGCGAGGCACCATTCATTGGGGAGAGCACAAACAGTATGCCGGGGAATTCAAGGACGGTAAACGTTCGGGCATGGGCAAATATATCAATGAATACGTGGATGCAGATGGGCGTACGCATAAGATCGTGTATAACGGTACATGGAACAATGATCTGATGAACGGTTCGGGAACTCTCACGGAGAAGCGAACTGAAGCTAACGGAACGGTCATCTATCACAGCATCCAAACCGGCACCTTTAAGAACGGAGCATTCCAGACCGGATACTATGTTCAGCATGCCGAAGCCGATCCGGACTATGCCTTTACTTATAAGAACGGGGGCGAGACGCTCTATATTATGGGCAGCAATCAAGACTTGCTTCCGCTTTGGAAGAAGGGACAGCTGTTCAATGTAATCTACCAAAAGGGATCCATTTACAAGGAGTACTGGATGTTCCCAGAAGAGGACGCCGCCAAGGAACGTCAGAGAAAAGCATCCATTAAGTACCTGCAAGGCATCACGGCTAAGGTGAAGCCGCATCTTGAGCAGTTTGAGAAGCTGTCTAAGCAGGTTCCGCTGAAATAAAAGACAGCCGCACTTTCCAGAGAAGGAATGAACCCCTTTAGAAAGTGCGGCTTTTTTGTGCTTATCATTTAAAAATCCGTTCCCCGCACCTTGGCAAATATCATCTCATTCATCAGAACGCCATCCTCATCCCGCTTCCAATTGTGCAGCACTCCTTCGAGTGTAAATCCTGCCCGCCTTGCTACGGCAGCGCTGCGGTGATTGCGGTCATCACAGCGAACTTCAATCCGGTTCGCTTCAAGGTGCTTAACAGCAAAGCCGGTAATTCCATTCACCGCTTCAGTCACCAGGCCTTGACCTGAACGAGAAGTCCTGATCCAATATCCAATCTCAAATCTGCGAGCATCCCAATTGATCCGGTGCAGCCCCGTTGCCCCAAGCAGCTCACCGGTCTGCTTATCACAGAGAATCATCATCATATCGGTGCGATCAAGATAATGCAGGCGGCCGCGGCGCACGACCTGCTCCGTCTCTTCCGGCTCAGGCGTTACTCTCGCGAACGGCATGAAGGGACGCAGCGCCTCAAGGCTTTCCCGGATGGCTGCATTCAGCGGCTTGCCGTCTCCCCATTGCGGCGCCCGGATGAGCAGCCGCTCTGTCTCTAATTGCTCAGGAATATCAAGCATAATTGGGTCAAACTTCGCCATAAATACCCCGCTCCTCTTCATGAGTTGGTATATACCTCTCTACTTATTCTGCAATGACACTGACTTTAAGCCTAAGAATACCTCGCCGTTCCTGTAATTTACCGACTCTAGAAGTCTCTAGAGCATCAACAGAACGAAGCAGGACTTCACAATTTTGCGGAATTTGTCGATAAAGTACGTTATGCACTACTTGTTTGGATGGAGGAACCTATGTCAACTAATCGCAGAAAAACACCCTTTCGTTATGTACTCAAAGAACCGGTTGCCACGGAGATGCACATCATCAGCATCAATGGCGTTCCGGCCCCACCCAAGCCTATTGAGGCTCTTATGCACGATATCAGCAAAACAGGCTGCTGCCTGTCTATTCCCTTGGAGATACACGTAGACCTGAACCAGGTACGTATCAGCCTTAATGTACTGCTTAATGAAGATCCCCTCTATTTCGAAGGAAACCTGCAGTGGGACCGGGAAGAGAAAGGCCGATTCTATTATGGCGTTCAACTCGAGATTCCCGAAGCCGAGCAGGACCGACTTCCAAGGGAGCTGCGAATGCTGGCAGGAGCTCGAAGAATTCTAGTTCTTTAACAACCCTTTAACAACGTCCGGTAAAAAAAACAGCCTATCTGCGCGCTCTCTTGAGCGTCCTTCTTGCAGGGACCGCAGCCTCTTTCCATGGAGATGGAATCAGCTCGGCCTCACGCTCAATCCGGTCCATCGCCTCCTCATAGCAGCCCGACTTGAAGTCGGCAATGAGTTCAATGAGATCGCCCCGGTCAAGCAGCTTTACCCCGTTAACGCCAGCTAGCGTCACACAGGCAGGGGTAAAGCGCGCAGAGGTCAGCACGATAGACCGGCCTGCCTCATAATAACGCATCGACGCGTACACCTCTTGAACCGCGCTGAGACCGATACCGCTATCCTCCTGGTAACGCTTAGCCTGAAGCACTGTTCGGATTCCGTCACGGGCCGTGAAGACCAGATCGGCGCCGAAATCACTGCTGGCTTTCGTCTTATAAACCTCTTCATAACCCAGTTCATCAAAGAACCTGTAAAGATACATTTCAAACTCGGAGCCTTCCATCTCATCAATGTCCTGAATGGTGATCCGGCTGGGATCAAGCTGTCTTCGGCGAATTCGCGCCAGGCGCCGGTTAATCGCCTTAGCCACCAGAATCAATATGATTATGGCAGCCACAGCAGCAATAATATACACCCAGAGCGGTTGTTCGGCTATCATGCTTGTTGTGTTATTCATAGCTGTTCCCTTCTCTATCAGCTCTAACTAGCATCCGCAGGAGGAAGCTCTTGGCGCAACCGTGACGTATCCCCTGCCTGATTAGCCGCCTTAATCATGTTCATAACCTCTTCGGCAAGCTGGAATCGCTGATCCTGCCCCGGCTCCGCCTGAGCATTAAATGCCATCCGCTCTCCATGCCCGTCCTCACAAATGCGTTTACCTCGCCGGCATATCTCTTTCCTTCCTCACGCCGCTTAGCCGCGAGCTCCTCCTGTACCCAACCCAATTCAATCTCCTCCCTCGCTTGAAGCTATTTCCTCATGGAAGCTTGCGTGTCCGCTTCTTCGCAGGCTTAGGATCCCAAGCCACTAATCTTCCCGCTTCTCCTAAGATCCCGTTTAACTTCTCCAACTGATCCATGGGAACCTCCCATAGCCAAAGGTCTTCACTCACTTTAGAGAGCACTCCGTGACCGGAGTCTTTATGTATCCATTCCCTAAGCTCCATCGCTTCGATCTCCAACTTCAAATGCTGTCCGTTCACCAGACTGGCAGGGTATACCATGCGAAGCATCCGGTCCTTATAACGCGCCTGCCCTTCGTAAAGTCCCGGGGTTTCACGCTTCCATGCCATACGGCTCTCATAAGAATACAGACTAACTAGATTATGGCCTCCAGCATAGTAATAAGCATCTGAAATATTGTTCATCTCATAGACGATGCCATAAATAAACTCATGACAGCTCCCAGCCTGTTTTAACCAATCTATGATTCTATCGTAGACCGTCCCTAGCGGAAACTCGCACTCGGCATCAATATGGTAAAAGCTCGCTCCATATTCATCCGTCATATAACCATAGGAAGCGAACCAGGGGGAAGAGCCCTTTCGCTCATTGTAAAGTCTAAAAGCCGTCGCTTCACCGGTGAGGATCTTCTCTCTTAACTCAGGCAATGAGACATCGAATAGATCATGATCCCCCTGATGGTCTCCTGGTACAATGTATTGATAATAGCATGCCCCTGTTATTTCAAGACCCATTGCCTTGAAATAGGCCTCTCCAAGCTCCAGAGCTGCTTTGGCTCCAAGCTGCTCCACATGGTAAATCCCCAATCCTGTACACATGGTTAAATTCACCTGCCCTCCTGCTGAAATAAAATTACTAATATTACACGAAATATAAAAAAGCCCTTACTCCCGTCGCCAAACCACGCCTGTGTCCAAATGGATGATCCCGGCTTTGTCCAAAAAGACACCGTTTCCAAATCTGTGAACACCCGTTTCGGAGATTAGGCTGCCGTCATCCTACTCATCTTCTCCGGTGAAGAAGCTTGCAATCAGAACAATCAGGCCGCCGACAAGCAGCCAGAAACAAAACACCAGTACAATTGCCGAGCCCTCTATCGTCGGGAACATAGCCGTAAGCGGCAGAAAGAGAAGGAGTGGTAGAATCGTCTGAATCAAGCCGTAGATTCTTCTTTTTTTCTTTTGTTTGGATGTAAAAAATATTCCGCACGCCGTAGACAGGGCTGCGGCGATCGTTAAAATCACAATAATGCCGATCTCGGATCCCCCCAAGCTCATAGATTAGGTCTCATTATACAACAAATCCCATTCATTGGGCTAACCAGAGGACTTCGGCAGCTCTAAGGTAAACGTCGTTCCGGCTCCCTGCTGGCTTACGACCTGAATGCTGCCTTCGTGCAGCTCTACGATCTTCTTCACGATGGACAGGCCTAGTCCGCTTCCGCCACCGCTCACGCTTCTTGCCTTATCCGCCTTAAAGAACCGCTCGAAAATATGCGGCAGATCTTCAGGGTCCATGCCGATGCCAGTATCTGAAATCTCCATGCGCACCTTCGTCTCCGTGCTCGAAAGGCGAAGGAGAATTTTCCCGCCTCGTGGCGTGAATTTAATGCTGTTGTACAATAAATTTGTCCACACCTGGCTCATGAGCTCCTCAACAGCAAGGACAGATACCGGCTCAAGCTCGGCTTCAACCTCCAGCTGCTTCCCCTGCCACTGTGGTTCGGCCGCGAGCACCATATCTCTTAGCTGCCGGTCAATCCGATACACCTTCATCTCAAATGGACAGCTGCCGGCTTCCAGCGCCGACAGCTTCAGCAGATTATCGCTCAGCCCGGACAAGCGGGTGCTTTCCGCTTCAATAATATCCAAGTAGTGTACCCTGCTCTCCCGGCTGAGTGTATCTTCCCGAAGCGCACGAGCAAAGCCTCGAATGGAAGTCAGCGGGGATTGAATCTCGTGCGATACGTTAGAGATGAAATCCTGACGCATCGTCTCCATCCGGCTGAGCTCGCTGGCCATTTCATTGATGCTTTCCACAATTTCGCCATAATCATCGTTCTTCTCCAGCACCACATTGAAATCTCCTTTGCCGATCCGGTTCATAGCATCGAGTATTGGCTTATACATAACACGTTCCCATTTGCGAAGCAGCTTGATGCTTAGCCAGGCCAGATTGAGGAAGATCACCATACTGACTATAACCTCCAGAAGCCCGCTCAGATACTCAGAGGAGAGGTGCCCGGTCAGACGGTAAATTTGCCTCAACATTACATAGGATGCGCTCCAGCTGGCAGCAACACAGCCGAAGAATGCCACGAAGACCAGAATCTTTAAGGCAAGCCTTCTCAGCAGTTTCATTCCTGTACCTCCAGACGGTACCCTAGCCCTCTGATGGTGCGGATCGCAAAACCATGCTTATCTGCGGAGAAGCGCTCCCGGAGGCGATTGATATGGACATCAAGGGTACGCTCATTCCCTTCAAAGTCATAGCCCCAGATCTCATCAATGAGGCGATCCCGGGCCAAAGTCTGGCCCGGGTAGCTGCCAAGCTTGAACAGCAGCTCGAATTCTTTAAGCGGAAGGGTCATCTCCTCTTCCTCCGTATGCACCACATAGGTCCCTCGATTCATCTCCAGCCTTCCAATCGTTACACTCTGGGCGGCTGAGATTTGATATCTCTTCAGCAAGGCCTTTACCCGCACAATAAGCACCTGCGGCTCAAACGGCTTCACCAGATAATCATCGGTGCCCAGATCAAAGCCCTTAACAATCTGCGAAGTCTCCCCTTTGGCTGTGAGCATCAGAATCGGAAAGTCATAGCTGCTTCGAAGCTCCCTGCAGAGCTCCCATCCATCCATGTGAGGCATCATTATATCCATAATTACCAGGTCCATGCGAATGTCCTCCAACAGGCGGAGAGCTTCAAGGCCATCAGAGGCGCTGTACACCTCTGCAAAGCCTTCAGCCTTCAAGAACACTGCCACCAATTCGCGAATGTGCGGATCGTCGTCCACGATGAGTATCTTCGCCATCATTTATAATCTCCTCAAGGTTATCTTCCTGCCCCAACGCATCAGAAGCCATTAGCTGAAGCTGCTGGGTTGCATACTCCCGGTACAGACCATGCCTCGCAAGCAGTTCCTCATGCGTGCCTATGCCGGTGATCGTCCCCTTTTCCATAAAAATAATCTGATCGGCATTGACCACCGTAGCGAGGCGGTGTGCAATGACAATTGTCGTTCGGCCGTTCATCAGGTTAGAGAGCGCCTTCTGAACGACAGCCTCCGATTGGCTGTCTAGGCTAGCAGTGGCCTCATCGAGCATCAGAACCTTAGGATCGCGCAACAGAGCCCGCGCAATAGCAATCCGCTGACGCTGCCCGCCGGACAGCTTCACCCCGCGTTCTCCCACGTCCGTGTCAAAGCCTTCCGGCAGCTCACTGATAAATTTATCGGCATAAGCCATAGCCGCTGCCTCTCTTAGTTCCTGCTCGCTGAACTCACGTGCAAGCCCGTAAGTCAGGTTCTCCCGGATCGTTCCGGCCAATAACGGGCTCTCCTGGGAGACATAACCGATCAAGCTTCTCCAAGAGCGTAAGGAGAAGTCCTTAACCGGCTGTTCCCCCAGCCGAATGACTCCCGACTCCGGCTCATAGAAGCGTTCCAGCAGCGAGAAGAGCGTAGTCTTGCCGCCGCCGCTGGGTCCGACGATCGCCGTGACCTGGCCCGGCTGCATTCGGAAACTGATATCTTTAAGCACCCGATCTCCATCCTTATAGCCGAAGGAGACATCCTCCAAGGAGATCACGCCTTCTGCTCCGGTAGCCTCACGTTCCCCTTCGTACACTTCTTCCTCAATAGACAGGGTTTCAATGATGCGCTCTGACGCTCCCTTTGCCTTCTGAATTTGCGTAAAAAAGGTAGTCAACTGGGTAAACGGCATCACCACTTGAATCAAATAAAGCAAGAAAGCCACGAGCTCCCCTGCGGTTAGCGCGCCGGAAGATACCTGCATGCCCCCATAGCCAATAATGATGACCAACAGCATCATGAACACGAAGGAGACGAGCGGGCTGATCAAGGCATTAACCTTGCCCTCGCGAATGCCGTAGGTGAACAGGTTCTGAATCCCACGCCCGCCAGCCTCGTATTCTTGTCTCTCCGCACCAGAGGCCTTAACGAGCCGGATTTCGGACAGCACGTCGCTCAGCTTCGCCGTAAAAGAAGCCGTCTCATCCTGCATCCCCAGGGAGATTTTGTACATCTTCTTTCCCAAGGGAACAAGAATAAGCGCTGAGAGCGGCAGCACAGTGAATAGGATTAGTGTCATTTTCCAGTTTAAATAGAACAGCACGGCAATGGAGCCCACAATCGAGATAATCCCGGTAAATAAGCTGGCCAGATGTTCGGAGATCAGAGACTTGATGATCCCTGTATCATTGGTCATACGGCTGACGCTCTCGCCGGTGCGGTTATCGTTGTAATAGGATACGGGAAGCACCAGGAGCTTCCGCCATAATCGGTCCCGCAGACCAGCAACCATCTTCTGACCGACATAATTAAGCAAATAGATAGCTATGCCTCCAGCAATGGTCTGGGCAATAAAGGCCGCTGCGATGCCTACAATCTGCATCCGACTGACCGAAGACAAGGCAAAGCCGTCCACTAAATTTTTAGTAAACAGAGGAATAACCAGGCTCACCAGCGTAGAAATCACGCTCAAGACCAAAGCAGTAGTCAGCATTGCGTAGGAGGGCCGGGTCTCCTTAAGCAGCTTTAGAAACGGCCGTACAGCCGAATTCGGCGTGCTCACAGTTGATTGGCTCATATCAAATCCCCTTTTTCAAATAATCTTACGGAAGAGCAGCCCCCAAGTCACACGGCCCTGCCGATAACTCCATATTAGCTTTGTCATGTAAACTGGAGTTAAACGAATGCGGTCGCCGCTTCAAAATGAAATAACAAGTCCAGCCAGCCACGATCCGTGACTTGAACAGCATAAGTACTTGCATGGTAACTATAATCAATGAGCGTCCTTCTGAGTCAAACTCGAATAATGGGTCCTCTTCCAGCACCTTCATCCATCTTGTATTCACTTCGAATCCGGGTTAATATCGGCTCTATAACATTCATTTATTTAGTTCATTCTATCTATGTATCTTAAATGGCTGGCCAAATTAAATATAATCATATTGAAAATGTGATAATACGTCATTATTAATCGCTAGGAAAACGATTACTTGTCGTTGGTTAAATTCTACATGAAATCAAACGATTATAGGGTATGAAAAAGAGGGATTTAAGAGGCAAAGCTAAAATACGGAGTATGAAACACAAATTCCTTGAAGATGACTGCCTTAGCCATTACATGATACTCATTCCTTTCATAGAAATATAAATAACCGCTTAACTTAATTCCGTTCTACTACTTCGCTAACCCATTTGGTTCAACCGGCTTGCTCAGCCAGTGCTCATCCGTCTGCACATGGTTCTTACGTACAAACTTGGCGAGACTCTGCTTGAACTCATCATACGGAAATGCATCTGCCAGCCGGACTACATATCCTTCCTGCTCACCGCCACATACCGATTTACCAGTATAGCACTCCTGCCGAATAAGCGTCTCATCCCACGGCCCTCTATATAACACTGGGACTGTTGGAAGGCCTAGCTCCTCCGCAAGCGCTTCGGTATCCCCCCAGGATAAGCATACATTGCGATCATCCCAAATCGAGAATAACATGAAATAACTTGGCAGCTGCTCGTACCTGATCGAGTGCTTGGCATATACATTCTCCCCGCAGAGCCGGAAGCCTTCAGGTATCCTGTACTTGATCCCGGCGTGAATCGTCTTCACCACATGTCTGGACAAATGATCCTTACTGTCGATGGATCTCGCATGGATATAGTCTAGGTACATGGTTGTATTTTCCCCGTCCATTTTCTCGGTGACTACCACCTCTTTGCCCTCGAACGCCTTCACATCCCTTAGGATCTTATCATCGTCCGTATAGCTTCTGGACCAGGGAAGATGCATGGTCTTAGGGTATTTCATTAACATCTCTCTCACCTCCTTATTTAGCATACGAATCCGCTTCGGCGAAAAAATACAGCTCTGAGAGCATCTCAGGCCCGAGCAGATGATAAATTCTGGAGGCCCCTGCATCTTTGCCGTGCAGAATTTCCATATGCATGCTTACCAGGTTCACTACATGAAGAATGAAGTCATTGTCATACTCAAGCTCCTTGAGCACATGGCAGGCAATGATGGCCGACACATGCTCATGACCATAGTACGAGTAGTATCCCCGGCTCGCCTTCCACACCTTGCTAAGCGGCTTGCCTGCATCATGGAACAGGGCGGCCAGCTGCAGCTCCAGCAAATGCTCCCCTTCATAGAAGGTGTTGATATAGTCCAGCACTGCAAAGGTATGCTCAGACAAGCTCTTGGAGTGATAGGGATTCTCCTGATCAAAGCCGACCATATCGCGGAAATAACCCACGCCGGCCAGTGCCGCAAAGAGCTGATCATGTCCCGGCTGCCTGGACAGCAGTTCCTCCAGCTGTTGCCTAGCAAGCAAGAGCTTCTGGTTATTATGGGCAATGTGAATGGCTTCGAAGCCTTCGCCCTGCACTGGAAACTCGAATCCCCGCGCATATTTCAGCAGGATACGCTCTGGAATCTTCCGCTTCCGCTGCGAAATTCGCTCTGCCGCAAGCTCATAGGGGGCGTCAAGCACATGACATTCTACCGGAAACGCGCTAAACCTCTTCAAAAATTGAAGTCTACGGCTGCGTTCCGTATTGGTCGCATCGAACACCACATTTCTTCCCGCTTGAGCCGCCTTGGCAATTTGCTGAAATGCATGGTCATATACCGCATAAGTATCCTTCTGCTTCAGTTCGCTGCCAAACAGCTCGCCACGAATAGCATCGGTAGAGACAATAACGGCCCGTGCTTCCTTAGCCAGCTGCTTGGCATAGTGCGTCTTGCCGCTGCCCGGGATGCCTGACAGCATCATAATCTTGTTCACTTTTTTCTCACCTCCTTAGGAGAGGTACTTCTTCATAGTCTATCATATTCTCAGCAATTTCCAAAAAGCCAAGCGAACATGTGTTGTTCCAATATAAGGGCTGCTTGAAGCGAACTCAATAGAGAAAATATATAGAATGAACTAAAGAAATGAACGTTATAGGACAGTATTAGGCCGTGATAACAGAAAATTCAATGTAAAACTTTAGTTCAATCTATATAGCTATACTTATTATTCTATGAAATTTGAGCACGTCCAGATTTGATGTTAAAATATCTCCCAAATGAGCATGGGAGGAATTAGGGAATGAGTGAAGAAGCTGGAACTGCGGGCTGGGATGCAATAGATACGGCCCTTCAGAAGATATACGGCGATCAGGAGCCGAAGCATTACGGAACGATGATTTCCTATATGCTCGGGGGACCTGATCCATTGGATGGAATTAGTGTATACGAGGTGAACGACCCGGTCCCCCATTGGCATTTTGTGACCTATGGCTTCTCCGAGCTATATGATAAAGAATCTGACAATGCCGAATACAGTGGATACGGCTTTGAACTTACGCTGCGCCTGAGCCGGCCAGCTGGCGAAGAGGAGCCGCCGGGCTGGGCGCTGAATTTGCTGCAGAACATGGGGCGGTATGTGTTTAATAGCGGCAACATCTTCAACAGCGGAGACTATCTGGATGCCAACGGCCCTATTTGTTTGGGTTCTCCTACCAAGCTAACAGCATTGGCATTTACGGACGATCCCTTCCTACCACAGATCGATACTCCTAACGGGAAAGTAGAGTTTCTGCAGATGGTGGGCATTACCGGGGATGAGCTTGAAGCGATGCAAATCTGGAATACTAGCGGTGTTCTTGCTGCCTGCAAGGCGCAAATGCCTCTATACATCACCGATTTGATGCGTGACTCTGTTCTTGAGCAGGAATCGGTAGCGGAAAGTGTACGCCTCGGCAGCGAGAGTGAAGGTTCGAGCACAGGCTTCCTGGCTGTAGATCAGCTGGCGGCAGAGCGGATCAAGAAAGGGTTCTTCAAAGGATCAGCTGATGAGATCACGCTGGGCGCCAAGCAAGCAGGCATCATTGGCAAGCTGATCACAGGCCGCATCACGAAGGGAAGATCCCTCTCCCTTGTGGGTAAAGGCGTTCAGGTCATTTTTGACCCCGCAGATCAACCCGGCTTTGAGCGGGAAGAAAGCGGCATCAGAATCAAGCTGAATGATGCCGCTGTCACAGAGCTTGCCCGGCATCTCAAGCCGGTCGCGGGGACGTTCGAGCTCAGCGCGATTAAAGGGCTTAGCTTCCAGATCATCCCTACCCAGATCAGGGACCAGGAAGGCAATGTCGTAGAAACGATCGGTTAGGAAGAGCGGCCTCTTGGTCGCTCGGGCAGGGCTATTTTCGCCGAAGCTAGCGTATGAATGGGCTTCGGCGAAGCTTAGCAGCCGCCTGGTTCTTCCATCTTGGTCCACCGATTGGTTGTAGATACAAGACCTAAGATCTAAACGGCCGCTTCCTATCGTTCTTATCATGCCCCTTGTCAGCGTGTTGGTGAACTGGGAAGGGGCTTCTCCTCCCTCTCTTTTCTCCGGGCATGTCCCCTCCCCACGAACCAATAGAGCGCCAGCAGCAAGGCACTTGCTGCATATCCAAGGCCGCCTAACCTTCCTACGGTTCTAGGATCGAACCATTCCAGCAGAACTCCCGCACCCAGCATGGACAAGCCCATTAGTGCGCCTCCCAAAGCGGCCAACAGCCCAAACATCGGACCCTGCCGCTGCTCAGGCAGCTCACGCATCAGCGCGGTGTCCAGACAGGCATTACCAACCCCTCCGGCAAAGGTAAGCACCAAATATATGCCGCATGCGGTCCACAAGGCGGGTGCCGCACTCATGAGTATCATCAGAATCCCCTCAAGCATAAGGCAGCCCATGGCTCCCCAGATGACCGCCTTCCTGCCCTTATCTATAAATCTTCCTGCAAACATGCTTAATATTAGGCCTGTACCGATGGCTCCATACATCAGCCCCACCCCCAGATCGCCTGCGCCAAATACCTGAATGGCATAAACGCTGATCAGCACATTCTCCAGGCCATTGAAAAGCGGGACAAGCAGCTCAAATCCCAGCGCAATTTGCACCACAAGGCTGCCGGCGATCAGTGCACCCAAGCTTGTGTATGAAGCACGGTTTGAGTCCTGCGTCTTCATCTGCTTAGCGTCCGCTTGTCCCTTCGTCCCCTCTTCCTTGTTAAGAGGAGTGAAGTTAATCCGATAAATAACGCCAGCCGTCGTTAGAAAGGACAAGGCATTTAGAATAAATGCCCAACTGGAGCCAAGCCACAGTGAGACCGCTCCGCCGGTCACGGCGCCAATGACAAGCACACAGCCTGTCAAAGCCTGCTCTAAGCCGTTCACGGCCAGCAGCTCTTCGAGCTTGACCAGCAGCGGTACCGCCGATTTGCGAACAGGAGCATAAAGAGCCTCCCCCGCTGCCAAGGCCATGCTGGCTGCATAGACAATCCACACATCTTCGGCCGAGCGGACAAGCAGAAAGGACAGTGCAAAAGGGACGCGCAGCAGGTCAGCCGCCACCATAATCGCCTTGCGCGATAGCTTGGATGCAAGCATTCCCCCAACGGGCGCAAGCAGCAAATACGGTACAATGCGGAGGCCCATCGTCAAGCCAACCGCCATCCCGGAGCCGGTAAGGTTAAGCAGCAGGGACAGCATAGCCACTTGGCTAAACCGGTCCCCTATCCCGTTAATGATTCCTGCAAGAAATAAGCCGGCATATCCCTTTCTCCTGCGAATCACCGTAAATGCCGAATGGTTTGACATTTCAGTGCCTCCTCGTGTTTAGGTTTATCGCTAATTATATAAACATCAAATTAGATTTATATTTAATTAGATGATAAATTAATCCACTTGGTAAAGCAACTATTTTATACAGGAGACCTGCCACTTCACATAAAAAAGGCCAATCCCTCAGGGGATCAGCCTTCTCATTGTACTTATGCTATATATAGATATTAACCTTGCAGCGGTTCACCGTTAAAAGCCTTGATGTCAAGCGGTGCTGCCAAAAACTGGCCCGCCTTCGCTGTGAATGCTGTAAAATGCTCGCTGGCATTATGGCTTGCCACCGCAGCTTGGTCCTTCCAAACCTCAACCATTGTGTAGGCAAGCTCTTGATCTACACTCTTGAACAGCTGGTATGAGATATTGCCAGCCTCCTGCCGAGACGCTTGGATCAATGGAGCAATTTCCTTCAGAAAAGCTTGTTCTTGATCGGCTTGAAGTTGAAATCCTGCGTGAATAATAATCATCTTTAAATCCTCTCCTGTCCTAAAAATATATTATTTCCACTCGGCAATCTGGTCAATCGGAAGACGAACGGAACCGTATCCCTCTTCAGCCGCCTTGCCGATGCTGATCAGCATCACCGGTACATAACGGTCCTTATCCAGTCCAAAGGCTTCCGCGATTTGATCCTTCTCGTAACCGCCGATAGGATTCGTATCGTAGCCATGTGCACGTGCCGCAAGCATCAGCTGCATGGAGACAAGGCCGCTGTCGATCAATACGGTCTCTTTATTCACTACTGGATCCAGGCTCCCATAGTAAGCTGCCAATTTAGGAAGCATCGTATCCTTCACATCCTGTGGCATAAAGCCTTGCTTAACAGCCTCACCGTAAATCGTCTCTGCGTAATCAAAGCTGTTCAAGTCGCCGAACACAGCGATTACCGCCGCCGAGGTCTCCACCTGGCGCTGGTTGAACCGGGCAAGCGGAGCCAGCTTCGCCTTGCCTTCTTCACTTTCAATCACCAAGAAGCGCCATGGCTGCATATTTACCGAAGATGGGGCACGCGAAGCCTCCGCAAGAATCTCTGTCATTTCTTCACGGCTAATCTTTACCGCCGGATCATACTTTTTAATAGATCTGCGCCCAAGGGCAATCTCTCTGAAATCATTGATTTTACTCATAGTTACTCGTATTCCTCCTCTAATATTTAAACCTGGCTCAAATTGTAGTTCAGCCTCTGCATCAACCCGGAAAGCATCTGCAGCTCAGCATCGTTGAAGCCCTCGAGCATCCGGGATACAAACTGTTCCTTCTCCTGCTTGTAGCGGGCAATATTCGAGCGCCCAAACTCCGTTAACTTAACGAGGGTAATTCGGTTATCCTCCGGATTGGTTCGGCGTGTAACAGTTCCGTCAGCCTCAAGCTGCTTTAAATGACGTGTTACCGCAGCGCCGTCAATGCCAATCTCCTTCTGCAAGGAAGCCTGACTCATCTCTTCCACCAGATACAGAAGGTGGAGGATTTGCAGTCTGGACGGGCTGATGCCCGCGCATCTTTCAAACTTGGCGGCAATCTGCTTGTTGATACTAAGAAGCTGGTCAAGAATCGGACTGCCTTCCAAAGAACAAATAGGAGCTCACCTCGATTCGCAAATATAATTAAGCGCAAATCAATTGTTAGTAATTTATTGATGCATCAATTATTGACTCGTCAAATAATATATCTTATTTTCAACTCCTTTTCAAGCCCCTTATGGGTCCTATCTCTATTTTGCCCGTGTAAACAAAGAAAAGGACCGCATTCTTAGCGGCCCCTCCCTTAATGTGCATATCTCCTCTTACATGTATGTTGCCCTTATTGCTGTTCTGCATGCCTGTTTGGTCGGAATTTAAACAGAGAGCTTATAATCAGTAGAACCACAACCCCAACACAAACTGAAATGCTGATCCGGTTCTGTTCATCAAGCATGAACAACAGCGCAATAATCGCTAGGAAAAGCACTGTCAGTCCCGTGATATAAGGAAAGCCCCAGAGCCTGAAGCTAGGCTTGACCGGATATCTGCCTCGCAGCTTCAGCTGTGACAAGCAGATACACAGCCATACAAGCACAACCACAAAGCCTGGTACGGCCATCAGGATGCGAAAGAGCTGATCCTGCGCAAAGAACCCCAGCAGAGCTCCGGCTACAAGAATCCCAGCGCATAATACAAGCGTATAGGTTGGCGTCCCGCGGCTTGAAGTCTTCGCCAAAACCTTGGGCGCCTCTCCAGCAGCCGCCATAGAATACAGCATTCTAGTCGCGCCATATATACCCGAATTCGCAGCGGACAGCACCGCAGTAACCAGAATAAAATTAATGACATGAGCCGCGCCCGCAAGCCCCGTTGCTGAGAGCACCTGCACAAAAGGACTCTCCTGGCCGCTCAGCTGATTCCATGGAATTAATCCGCAGATAACAAGAATTGGAAGCGTATAGAATAAGACAACTCTCAGAATGAAGCTGCGAACCACCTTGGGGAGCACCTTCTCCGCATTCTCCGTCTCGGTGAGCGTAAGCCCAATCAGCTCTGACCCCCCGTAGGAGAAGGTTACGACGAGCAGTGCCGAGACGACGGTCGACCAGCCGTTCGGCAAAAATCCGCCATGCTCTGTGAAGTTGCGGAAGTACGGCGTATCCGAAGTAGGGATAATCCCGAACATAATACAAGCCCCAAGCACTATAAAAATAACAATCATCGCGATCTTAATACCGGCCAGCCAAAATTCCGCTTCACCGAAGCTGCCTACGCTCATCATATTAATTAGAATGATGAGCGCTGCGCAGGCCAAGCTCAGCCCCCATAGCGGCACCTCGGGGAACCAGTATTGCAGGAAGCTGCCTGCGGTAATAATCTCAATGACGCATACAGACAGCCACATGAAGCAGTACAGCCATCCGGTAATAAATGAGACGTGCTTGCCGAAGGCTTCGCGGATAAAATCTTTAATGTTCCTATTGGTATATACGGTGGCCATCTCAGCCATAGCCCCCATGACTACCAATAAGAGCAATCCGGCAAAGACATAGGAGATTACAACTCCCGGTCCGGCCAAGCCGATAGTCTCTGCGCTGCCCTTAAAGATCCCTGTGCCTATAACGCCCCCCATGGCCATAAAGCTGATATGCCTTGGCCGAAGCTTTTTTCGAAGTGATGATTCATTTGGTGTATCCATCGGTCCCCCCCCTGGTGAATATCGATTAATTGCATAATTGAATACTTAAGTATAACCCGTCTATGAAAGAAACAATATCACTTTTTTAGCTTGCTCCAAAAAAAGGAAAATAAAGTTCTGAATATTTTTTTAAACATATCTTAAACCCGGTTATATAAACAATATGTTAAGATGAAAAAGCGCTAAAAACATGCGCGGTTTATTACATATAGAAATGCAGGTGTGTACATTGCTTCAGTCTTATCTCTTTCCTATTTCTTATGCGTTCCTGACTTTTCCGATTGCAGCCCTATTCTTCACGCTGCCATTCCTGATTGTGCAGTACCGCAAATATGGCTATGTAAATAAGTTCAGGGCGTTCATTCTGTACTTGATGCTGCTCTATTTGATGAACGTTTATTATCTGGTCATGCTTCCCCTGCCGGCATCGCGACACAATATGCCGCTGCACGGCGGAGCACTGCAGCTTCTGCCGTTCAACTTTATTCAGGATATTATGAGAGAAACGTCCGTAATTCCAAGCCAGCCTTCAACCTATCTGCATCTGATCAAAGAACGAGCCTTCCTCCAGGTCGTCTTTAATATGATGCTGACCGTGCCGTTCGGTATGTTTCTGCGTTATTATTTCCGCACCGGCTGGCTGCGCTGTATTATCTTGTCCTTTGCTCTGTCCTTGTCCTTCGAAGTGACCCAGCTGACAGGGATTTATGGCATCTATGACCATCCTTACCGCGTCTTTGATGTGGACGATCTGATGTCCAATACGCTGGGGGGCATCATAGGCTTCCTGCTGGCCGAATGGTTCTCCGGGCTTCTTCCTAGAGTTGAGTCCCTGGACCACGATGTAGACGTTGCCGCCAAGCGGGTATCCTATACCCGCAGAGGCGTGGCTTTTCTCTTTGACTTTGCCGGCTGGATGATTGTGCTGGTATTCTGCCTGATTACCAAAGTCCCCTTGGCCTTCTGGGTATCCAGCGGAGTTTACTTCATGCTGATTCCCTATCTTACCCAAGGACGGACACTCGGTAAATGGCTTGTCCGCATCCAGCTTGTGGGAGAGGACGAGGATAAGCGTATCCCGCTGTCCGCTCTGTTCATTCGCTACGGGCTGCTGTACTGGCTTGTCTTCGGGTTAAACCGGCTTCTGCTGGATGCCATGCAGGTTCTCCCTATAATCGGGAAAATTCCATTCGGCCTGGGTGTGTTGATCATGGACATTTGGTTCTTCCTCTATCTGGTCAGACAAATCTTCAAGAAAGAACCTCTACTATTCTACGAGAAGATCAGTAAGACAAGGCACAGAATTTTCTGGAGACAGAGCCCGGCTTCTACTCAGGAATTGAAGCAGGGCCAAGAATAGCCGCCCCGGGTGAACCGAACAGCAGGCACATCAAAGAGGGGTGTTCTCGCCTAAAGCCAGTTCTATGGCTTGCGAGAACACCCCTCTTTATGCTTATTCGTCAGCTGCTGCCCTAGCTTAATCGATCAGACCCATTTTGCGTTTATAAGCCAGGGAATATTGATCTGCTGCCAGGATGGCATCCAGCACATCCTCTGCAGTAACGCGGAACGGGAGATTATGAGCCGTTTCGCCCTCTTTGGTCGCCGCTTCGGCAACCCGGTACAGGTCTTCGCGCGGCGTATCGCCAAGCTTGATATCCTCCAGGGTAACGGGCAGATCCAGCTTCAGATAGAAATCAATATAGCGTTCAATCTCCGCCAGTGAACGCTGCTCCAGCGCCAGCTGCACCAAAGTGCCGAAGGCTACCTTCTGGCCATGGGTCAAATGATGAATGTCCCCTTCCAGCACCGTAAAGCCGTTGTGGATGGCGTGGGCGCCCGCCAATCCGCCGCTCTCGAAGCCAAGCCCACTAAGAAGCGTATTCGCTTCGATAACGGCTTCAAGTGCCGGAGTAACCACCTTCCGCTTGACCGACTCGTAGGCTTGAAGCCCATAATCGAATAGGGTCTCCTCGCACTTCTTGGCAATAGCCTCAGCCGCTAAGGTCGGCAGTCCTCCAGCCATCGTCTTGGCCCTAGCCTCAATTACAGCCCGGCACTCGATCCAGGTTGCCATCGCATCCGCGATGCCTGAGGCCAGGAAGAGCGGAGGCGCTCCAGCAATCACCTTCGTATCCACGAGAATCAAATCGGGGTTTTTCGGGAAGAAGCTGTACGTCTCAAAGGCTCCTTCATCACTATAAATAACCGACAGCGCACTGGTAGGAGCATCCGTAGAAGCCGTTGTCGGAATAATGACACAGGCTCCGCTTAACAGCTCGTTAACGGCTTTGGCCGTATCGAGCGTCTTACCTCCGCCTACACCAATAACCATATCCACCTGCTGGCCGCGTCCTTGCTCTGCGATCCGGCTAATCTCATTCTTCGAGGCTTCCCCCTTGAATTCGGCCTTAATGGCCGTGAGTCCGGATTTCTCCAGGCTCTGTACGACCCGGTCAGCAGCAATCTTCCATACCAATTCATCGGCGATCACCAAGGCTTTGTTCCCAAACGCCTTTACATATTCACCTGTCTTATCCACCACGTTCTTGCCTTGTACATATTTGCCCGGACTCACAAAGATCTTCTCACTCAAGCTCTATCTCTCCCTTCCAAATTTGTACAACCTTCATTATACCGTTGCCGAGAAGACCGTTCAAATTTAAGCCTGCTTACGATAGGGCATCCGATACAGTAAGTACAACCGGGCAATGATCACTGCCCATGATTTGAGTATCAATCCGTGAATCCTCCAAGTTGGGCGCCAAAGCTTCAGAAGCCAGAAAATAATCAATGCGCCAGCCGATATTCCGCTCCCTGACCTTAGCCATATAAGACCACCACGTATAGGCGTCCGTCTGATCCGGATAAAAGTGGCGGAAGGTGTCGATAAAGCCTGATGCCTGCAGCTGTGTCATCTTCTCCCGCTCCTCTGCCGTGAACCCGGAGTTCCCCCGGTTGGATTTCGGATTCTTCAGATCAATCTCCTGATGAGCGACATTCATATCCCCGCAGATCATGACAGGCTTGCGTCTATCTAGGTCCACCACGTAGGAACGGAACTGGTCCTCCCACTCCAGTCTGTAGTCCAATCTCGACAGATCACGGCGGGCATTAGGCGAATACACATTGACAAGGTAAAAGCCTGCAAATTCCAGTGTAATGACCCTTCCCTCGGGGTCTTCCACTCCATCCATACCAAGACTTACCGCTATAGGCTTCTTCCGGGTGAACACGGCCGTTCCTGAGTATCCCTTCTTCTCGGCACAGTTCCAGTAAAGCTCGTAGTTCTCCCCAAGCTCCATCACAATTTGACCTTCCTGCAGCTTCGTCTCCTGAATGCAGAAGATATCTGCATCCACCTCTCTGAAATACTCATTGAACCCTTTATTAACACAAGCTCTCAAGCCGTTCACATTCCAAGATACCAGCTTCATATGTCCTCTCCCTTGATCCTTAAGTCCTTCTTGTTAAGCTTAGTTCTTCCTACAAAGTTCGTTTCAAATTGCCTTCATGATACAACACGAGCTCAAAGGAGGTTTGTCCCGGCTGATTGTTCAAACTTAGCTCTCCACCATGCAGCCTTACAATCTGCCGTGCGATGGACAAGCCAAGCCCCGTTCCTCCATCCCCTTTCCTAGACGCATCGCCGCGTACAAAGGGATCGAAAATGACTGCTTTAAGCTCATCGGAAATACCAATCCCGTTATCGATCACGGATAGGTGTACCGCCGATCCAAGGTCCTCGAGCCGGAGGGTAACCTCCGTCCCGGGGGGATTATAACGAAGGGCGTTGGACAACAGATTGGTCACGGCCCTTTGCAGCAGCTTCTCATCATAAGAAACGATCACTTCAATCGGCGGAATATCCAGCTGCAGGGTGAACTCCTTCGCCTCGAATTGCTCATAATACTCCGCCGCTGCTTCTCTCAGCAGTTCGGCTAGATCTCCAGGCACCGCATGCAAAGGGATATCCGGGCTGTCCAGCTTGGACAGATTGAATATATCATCGATTAGCCCTGTGACAAGCGTAGACTTGCTATAAATAAGCTGCAAGTATTTTCTCCGCTGTTCTTCATCGGTCACGATTCCAAGCTGCAGTGCCTGCGCATAGCCCTGGATGGTCGTAATCGGCGTCTTCAAATCATGAGAGATATCGACAAGCATTCGCTGCTTGCTCTCCTGAAGCTTCAGATTCTCGGCCTCTGCTCTTTGCAGCGTCTCTGCCATGTCATTGAAGTCCGTCTGAATCTGTAAAAATTCATGGCTTGCCTGAATATGAAGCCGTTCATGGAACCGCCCCTGCTTCATTTCACGGATGGCGCCGGCTATTTCCTCTAGCGGCCTCGTAACCCGTCTGGAGGTCCAGAGACTATAAATCCAGACATGAAGTCCGAAAACGAGGAGAAAAAACAGCAGCCACTGCAGCCGAATATCAATGGTGCCTCCCTCCACATGCACCATAAACGCCACAAAGACCAGTTCAACGATTCCCATCGTGCAGGCAAAGAACACATAGGTCTTGATGAGTCTATAAAAAAGCGAATTTTTGTTCATTCGAGCTCATTCCCTCTTGCGAATTTGTATCCTAATCCGCGAATCGTCCGGATATATACCGGCTGTCTGGCATTTTCCTCAATCTTCTCCCGCAGCCGGGAGATATGTACCATGACGGTATTGGCATCCTCATAATAAGGATCAGACCACACCTGCTCAAATAGCTGTTTCTTCGTAAATACCCTCCCCGGAGACTTCATCAGCGTCTGGATCAGCTTAAACTCAATCGCTGTCAGCGCAATCTCGCAGCCATCCTTATACAGCGCGCATTCCTCGGGATCAAGCTCCAACCGGCCGATCACCGTTCGCTCGGCCTGTTGCATCTCCTCGCCTGCAGGTGTTGATGCTTCATTGAATTCATACGTTCTTCTCAGCATGGCTTCAATGCGGGCTACGACTTCAAGCGGATTGAAGGGCTTGGCTATGAAATCATCGGCACCTAATTGCAGGCCCAGGATTTTATCACTGTCCTGATTTTTGGCAGAGAGGATGATGACCGGCATCTTATGCTCGGTCCGCAGCAGCTTGAGCAGCTGAATTCCATCCAGTTCAGGCATCATCAGATCAATCACAGCCAGGTCCACCTGCTGCCCTTCAATAGCTCGCCAAGCCTCCGTGCCGTTATAAGCTTCTATGATCTTATAATCTCCCTTTTCCAGGAACAGCCTTAGCAGCTCAACAATGTCCCGGTCATCATCTACCAACAATATCGTTTTAGGCATATGTATCTCCCCCTAGCCCTACCTTTATTTCCCCAGCATTTTCTATCTATTTTAACATTACTTCTTGTATTACTTACTTACTTAAGATGAATTTAAGATTCGCGGCAGGGTCATGTAAGAGAGGAATTATATGATGAATGGTAAATTGCGAAAGAGAAATTGAGGAGGTTACATTTGTGCGAAAATTACTCTATGGCTTGCTATCGGCGCTGTCCTGCTGCCTTGTCTTTACAGCCATATATCCAGCTGCAGCCCGTGCAGCTTCTATTCCCCCGGCTTCAAGCCAGCAATCTCTTACCAGCCATCTGGAAGAGATCATTAATCCGATTATGCAAGAAGAAATAGACCGGCGCCATGTTCCAGGAGCGGCAGTCGTCATTACTCAAGGGGATCAAATCATCTTTAGCAAGGGATATGGCTATGCAGACCTGAAGCGAAAAACTCCCGTCAGTCCCGGCAAGACCATCATGCGGATTGGCTCCTTGACCAAGACGGTGACCGCCACGGCTGCGATGCAGCTGGTAGAACAAGGGAAGCTGACCCTGCATGACGATGTCAACACTTTTTTAAAGGATTATAAAGTCCCTTCTTATGGTAAGAACCCGATCACACTTCATCACCTGCTGACCCATACGGCAGGCCTGGATGAATCCATCTATCAAATCCATGCCCTCTCGCCAGAGCACAGCATTCCGGCCAGCCAATATCTGCGCCAATTCTTCGATCAGCAGCCGCCGATTCGAGAGCCCGGCAAGGAATATGCCTACAGCAATGCAGGTCTTGGGCTGGTAGGCAATCTAATCGAGCAGCGGACAGGGATGGAGCTAAGCGAATATATGAAACAGCACTTGTTCAATCCCTTGAACATGCCAAGTGCGAGGCTGGTTGTGCCTAAGGATAACCCTGACATGGCAAAATCCTATGCGTATTCAGATGGCCAGTATACAGAGATTCCCTACTCCTACTTGAATATTCCCGGAGCAGGTGGAATCAGTGTCATTCCCGAGGAGCTAGCACATTTCATGATCTCCCAGATAAATCAGGGAAGCTATCAAGGGAAGAGCATCCTTCAGCCATCTACTGTAGATACCATGCAGAAACAGCAGTTTGTTGAACAACCCCAAATGAACGGGCTGGGCTACGGATGGTACCGAAACAAGCTGGCAGACGGAGTCGCATTATCTCACACAGGAAATGTGGACGGCTTCAGCGCTAAGATGGAGCTAATTCCTTCTCATAAGCTTGGGATATTGGTCATTAGTAATGCAGAAACAAGCGGCAAGCAAGGGTATGACAAAGTTACGGATGGCGTAATTCAGCTATTTGGAGATAAGCCGGAGGCCGTAAAGCCAATCCAGCTGTCTCAAGCGCAGCTGCAAATCTACGAGCGTAAGTACACATTTGCGGCTTCACCGAAGCAGGGATGGGGCAAATGGTTATACTTTTTGGGTGGACGAAATTTTGATGTAAAGGCAGCGGCAGGGAAGCTGATTCTAAAGGGCGTGTTCCCAGATGGCACAGGAGAGACACAAGAGAAGAATTACCTTCCTATTGCGGAAGGGCTGTTTCAGGAGGAAAGCGGCGGGGAAAAGCTGTGGTTCCATAAAGAGGGCGGCAGCTGGCAGATGACCTTGGATCAGGAAATCACGATGAATGAAGAGCCTGGGTTCTGGCATCGTCCTTCCACCCTGCTTGTCTTGTTTGCCGGACCAGGTTTGTTATTCGTCGCGTTGCTTCTCATAGGGTTATTTCGGTACATCTTCCGGTTATTTCGCAAAGCCAAGAAGCCCATTTCGTGGCATATTGCTGCAATCTCTATGCTCATGTCCGTCTTCTTAGTCATCCAACTCATGTACGGAATTTCAGAGATCACTTACGGATATCCGCTCTGGTATGTCTGGGGCGTGTCTTTGCTTCCTGTAGTCGCTTCAATCATAGCCGTTCATCTCCTCTGGAAAATCGGCCGCCGGCCAACCGGCGGTAAGCTTGCCGTTATGGGCAAATGCTCGATCGCAGTGATCTGTCTAGTCTATACAGGATATTTGTATTATTGGAATATGCTGTCCATTCACTATTCATAGACTTTATAGCTACTCATAAAGCACAAATCCCCTGTGCCAGGATAACATCCTGACATAGGGGATTGTCTTTCTGTGCTGTGATCCTTGGGAGCCCTCTTGATTATTGCAGAGGAACGGTAAGCTCCAGATCTTTGAGATAAGTCTTCTTGCCATCTTCTTTTGGCAAGCCCAATTCCTTATTGAAGCCCGCATCTTTAACCATAGTTTCCGTATATGGCTTAATCGTAATGGATTTAGCGCCTTCTTTGACGGCACTGAACACCAATTCGTCATGATGCTTAGTATCCGTTCCGGCAATTTTAACCCCTTGCAATGACGACTGAAGTACATTTCCTTGGTCATCAACAATTTCATAGCGCAGCTGCGAAGGCGCGTATTTACCTGTTTGTTCAGCACTGGCAGGTACTACCCCTTCCCCGTCAATAACCAGCCGAGTTGAAGCGGGGGAGAGCGTAAGCTCCTTCACTGTATAGCTGTAACCGCTGCCGCTGATGCTTGCTTCCGGCTTCAGCGCCTTCTGAACTGCCAATTTTTTCACTGGAATCTTGAAGGTAAACGGTTCAGCCACACCGGATACCTTGGTCTCAAAGGTAAGCTCGAAGGAATCAGGCAGGGATGCTACATCCTTCACAGCATCAAACATTACAACGTTATCGAAGTTTGGAACTTCTCCAAAGGCCCCAAACAGCCGTTTTGTCTCTCCATTGACCTTCAAGTCTGGGAGACCCAAGTAGCCCTTTTCCTTCGGATTTTGTTCACCGGAAACAAGTCCTATGCCCTCAACACCTTGACGCTCCAGGGCAACAGAAAGACGTGAGCCGTCGAACAGAACCTCTTTCACCTTCAAGGTAACCCCATCATGAGTTATTGTAAGATCAGGTGCTGTAGTTAAGCCTTTCTTAACAGCTTCGTTCAAGCTCTTGTCTGGAAGCTTGTCAAATACACTGCCTACGACAGGCAGGTGCTTCAGGGTATCCGCCATAGCTGGGGATACAAACCCGCTGCCAATCACACCTCCACCCATAATAGCTACTGCAGCAGCAGCCACCAACGTTTTCTTCATAAACTTATTTTTCTTTTGTACCATTTCATTCACTCCGATCTTATTCATAATTTGTTTGCTATAGCTTTCTTGCGGCATATCCATGTCCAAAATCGCTTTCCTGATCCGGGCCAGCTTCAAGGATTCAGCCTGGTTTGACGACTTGTCCATGTTTCATTCCTCCCTCAGTGTTTTTTTGCTGGATCAGCTTCTTGCGAAGCCGCTCATATTTCTTGCGCAGCGTGGCAGGCTTTACGTCCATAATCTGGCCAATCTCTTCAAAGCTGTATTGTTCAACCACCTTAAGCAGCAGAAGATTTCTCTCCTCCGTGTTCAACTGATTCAGCATTTGGTCTATATCTGGGTTCGTATCCTTCACGTACTGCGCAGGCTGCTGTTCCTTGTAGTGCAGAATGAGGCGCTGCCAGCGGCTCTGCTTCCTAATCCGATCCAAGCACTGATGGTAGGCCACCTTGTGCAGCCATGCGGAAAATGACACCTGTCGCTGGTAAAGCTGAATGTCCTGATAAACCTTGATAAAGACATCCTGAACTGCATCCTCTGCCTCTTCCCTGCTCTTCAGAATACAATAGCAGTACCTGTATATTTGTTTCTCAAAGGCATGGATTAGAATTTCAAATGACTGCGTACTTCCTGCCTTCACTTGGTCGACAATGAACTCAATATACTCTTTGTCTCGTTCCTCCCCGGGGTAGGTCGGTTTCAAGGAATCACCTCCTGTCGTCCGTTTATATACATGTAACGCTATGAACCACCCGATTTGTGACATCCGCCTACAAAAGCTTTTTCCAAGGCATGTTAGAAGGCGGGATGTGGTCAAGCTCTTTTTTATGTATAATGGCTAAGGAGCCGCACCAAACCACGGCTCTACTTGGAATGCCTTGAAGGCTACAATCTTTTCGTTTTCGGAAAAATAGGTAAAATAGAAATAGGTCATTTCAAATTTAAAAAGAGATCACGTCTGAATGGGATGTAAGGAAAGGAACTCACAAATATGATTATAAAACCAAGAACCCGCGGGTTCATCTGTACCACGGCTCATCCGACAGGCTGTGCCCGCCAAGTAGAACAGCAAATTGAATATGTTACCGCCCAAGCAGCGCTTCAAGGCCCGCGCAATGTGCTGGTCATCGGCGCTTCCACCGGGTACGGCCTTGCTTCCCGCATCGTAGCCGCTTTTGGAGCCCGAGCGAACACCGTAGGTGTCTATCGCCCGAGCACCGCTGCGGGAACAAGAACCGCTTCAGCCGGTTGGTACAACTCGGCTGCCTTTGAGAAGGCCGCACAGGAGGCTGGCCTCAAGTCGTTCAGCGTCACGGGAGATGCCTTCTCGGATGAGACCAAGGCGAAGACTGCTGAACTAATCCGCAAGGAGCTTGGCCAGGTTGACCTGGTCATTTACAGCGTCGCTTCGGCGCGGCGGACCGATCCGAAGACAGGACGGACCTATAACTCCGTTCTGAAGCCGATCGGACCTGCTTACACGAACAAAACCGTGAATTTCCACACAGGTGAGATCAGCACCGTTACGCTGGAATCAGCTACCGAGCAGGAAATTCAAGAGACCGTGGCCGTAATGGGCGGCGACGACTGGAAGCAGTGGATCGATGTGCTGCGTCAGGCAGGCGCCCTTGCCGAAAATGCCACGACCGTCGCTTATTCCTATATCGGTTCACAAATTACGCAGCCGATCTACCGGGAAGGCACTATCGGCCAAGCGAAGGACCATCTGGAAGCAACCGCACAGGCCCTGAGCCAGGAGCTGTCCTCCGGCGGAGGACGTGCCTACGTGGTGGTAAGCAAAGCGCTCGTCACCCAGTCCAGCTCGGCTATTCCGGTCGTCCCGCTTTATATGTCCGCTCTCTATAAAGTGATGAAGGAGAAAGGGATTCACGAGGGTACGATTGAACAGATGTACCGTCTGTTCTCTGAACGTCTGTATACCGCCGGTAATGTTCCTGTGGATGAGAAGGGTCGTATTCGTATCGATGACTGGGAAATGCGCGAGGATGTTCAAGCCGAGGTTTCAAAAATATGGGATGAAATTACATCCGATAACATCTATGATCTGACCGATTTGGAAGGCTTCCGGCGCGAATTCTTCCAGCTATTCGGATTCGAGATGAACGGCGTAGATTACGAAGCCGACGTTGATCCGGGCGTTGAAGTACCTAATGTAAAATAAACTTAAATAAGGTCGGAAAAGGGGGCTGCTGCCCGCTTCTTCCGGCCTTTTATTCTATCTAATTATTCAAGCTGAGCCAAATGCCTGACGGATGGCCTGTTCATCAGCTTGAAGCGCAAAGGCCACCTTCGAGGGGTCCTCCTTAGAATAGAACACCTGGATCACTTGTCCCGGCTGTACCTTTGGCAACATGGAAGCAGCCAGTTCCTTCTGCGTGTTCACCCGGAAAGTAGCCCCATCAGGTCCAGTAATCTCTAGTTCAACGCTTAGCTTAACCCGATCTTCACCCGCGCTGCCGAGCGGGGTTATCCCTATAATCTTGGCATATGCCTTCTGCCCGGATGCTGCCAGCTTCATCATTTCCGAAGAGGCCCCTTGCTTCACCATCTGTTCGTTCATCATGGACTGCAGCTGCTCTAAAGATAATTGACTGTTCAGGTCAAGGCCGATCCTGCGATTATTCTTCTCCGAGACGATCAGCGGTACCATGCTCCCAGGCTGGAATTCCGCCAGCGATGTCAGCGGAATAACGGTGGTGAGCTCAGCCGGATATTTCTCCTCCCCAGGTTTCGTTACCATGAATCTCAGCTTAACCTCAGGCTGGCCATTGATTTGGGTTCCCGTCTGCTGCACCTCAGTGATCACCCCTACGGCAGACTGTCCCTTTGTGACACGGCCTGCACCGAAAATGCTAAACAGAATCGTCGGCACAAAAATCAAGGCAATACCGGTATACAGCAGAGGTCTAAACCAAGCGGAATCCATAGCCAAGAAAGGATCATCCCACAGCCAGTTGGCAAGCATAGGTGAGAATCCTGTGCCAAATACCAGCAGTAACCCTATGGTTGTCAATAACTTTCGCATCTTTAATATCATTCCTTTCTACGCCTTAGGATTATGATGAGAGTAACCCCATATAGATGAGTTCGGCAGGATTTGCCGGATGCTGCCCCAGGCCTACACGATCTCCGGGACGAGGAATCTGCATCTTAGAAACCAATGTCTCCATGCTCTTCTGATATTGGGTTCCTTCCTGCTCGGTCACCTGCAGCACTAGAATTACAATCGGATCGAAATTCACCAGCTTGCCGGTATCCGTTATAGATATTACAATTCCCGTTGCCGTTATCGGTAGGCCTCCCGCTTCGGCCAGCTGGGCATTTTTTGCAGAAGCCAAGCTTTGATTCATCCGATCCCGCTGCTCCTTCGGAATGAATCCCTTCATCAACATGCCTGTAAGTCCTTTATTCATCAGTTGATCCGCCTGATCCAGTGCGTTGTCCGATTTGTTCTTCTTACCGAATAAGCCCATGTCTATCGCTCCCTTTGCCAATTATTCTTGCTGATTTAAGTATATCTGCGGCGCTAGAAGGGCAGCAATAGATCTGGCAGCATACAATAGACTCGGACTTTTCCCCCTTTAAAGCATGTTAAAAACAACATTATTCCGGCGATTCCCCTGAAGAGTACAATACAAATTCCGAAAATCGGCTACTCTGTTTCTCTATATGAGCACCATTTTGCAGCTTCCTGGTGATCCAAAGACTACTTTTTCCTTAAAAGATAGACCAGCTTGCGGTAATAGCTGCTTGATTCTTTATATTTCCGCTGATCCTCCGAGACCATTGCCAATGTCTCATACAGCTGCTCAAGCCGGATGGCCTGCTGGGTATCTTCGAAATAAGGCAGACACTCCAGCGCATGCTGTGTAAAGCTCACTGTATCCCCTTGGGACAAGGCCAACTGACTCTTATAAAAGGTACAGGCCATTCGCTGGTCTGTTGTCAGCACATCCTGCTTCAGCTGCTCAACTCGCTGTAACAGCTCCACCCAATCCTTCCGCATAAAGGCAACCTCACAGCGGTATAGCTGGGTTACTGGTCTCAACATTTCACTGACTTCTTCAGCCTCTCTGTCCACCATACTCTCGAATCTGGCAATCTCTTCAAGCGCCTGATCCAGTTCTCCCATCAGAGTCAGCATCACAATCCGATTATTCATAATCGCCGTCAGCAAATCGCCTTGCCGCTGCGCATAAACAAGGTTCGCTTCAGCCATAGCGAGCGCAGATAGCGCCTCCTGGGTTAAACCCATCGTGTAGCAGTAACCGCTATAGGCTACATAAAGACCGGATAAGCGGTGGAACAGCCTGTTCTCATAGACCAGCTTCATCGTATCCTCGAACACCTGCTTCGCCTGCTCATATTCCTTGATGTAGATATAAGCCTCCATGCGCAGATTTTGCACGGTCAGCCAAACCTCTGTTCCGGGTGGCAGCAAGCTATGCAGGCGTGTCACATGAATCTGCACGTCGAAGTACATATGCTTGGATCTGAAATACTGGACCTTATATAGCAGCAGCGCCTTTTGAAGCGGAAGAGGCAAGTCAATTTCGTCTGGACGGCCGTATTTGTCCAGGTAGTAATTTAAATAAGAAGTATGTAAATAGTCATAAGCCGTTCTATCATTCAGCTGTTGATAATAAATGGCCTTCATCAATGCCGTCGTCAGCTCGACCACCAGTGCATCATCCCGGTCAGGCAGAGCATGAACCTCCGATTCAGCGATAGAGCTGGCGCCATCTGCTAATTGATTGAAGATCTGATCTGCCCGCTGCAGCACCTCCTCACGGCATGATGCGGTGTTCAGCAAATACTCCGGCGTTACGCCAAGTCGCTTTGCGATACGCTCCGCCAAATCTTCCGCGAGGGGGTACCGGTCAGCAAGGATGTTGGCAAAGTGAGCGGGGGTCACAAGGCCCTCCACCAATTCCTTGCGGGTGATATTTTTCTTTTTGCACAAGTAATCGATCCGCTCTTTAAGCATGAGTTCCTCCCCTTTCTATGGGAATATCATACACTATCAAATTCATTAACATGATTTTATTTGTCTAGATGTCGTATCCTTTTGTTCTGTTTTATCCTATATGAAATGGGCCGAGCATTAAAAAAATCACAGAAATCCCTCCCACTCTACTGTATTCTTCAAATATTCAAACTTTCAGAGATATAAATAATCAAATGAAAAGAGGTGTAACCCATGGATGCAAATATTCAGCAGTTCAAAGCGGAATTCTTCAAGGCCCTTGCGCATCCGATGCGTATTCGAATTCTTGAAGTCCTGAGCGAGGGAGAGCGAAATGTGAATGAGCTTCAAGCCCTGCTCGGGTCTGAGGGATCAGCCGTATCACAGCAGCTGGCGGTTTTGCGGTCCAAGAATCTGGTCAACAGTGCCAAGGAAGGGACCTCTGTCATCTACTCTCTCCGGGACCCTCTGATCAAAGATCTGCTTGCTGTAGCAAGACAAATTTTTAACAACCATTTGGTTGAGGCCATTTCGCTGCTGGAAGTTATGAAAGAGAACTAAATGATAGAAAAGCTCCATTAAAGAAGAAGGAAAAGAAGGTTTGTATGAATGAAATGGACAGGACGTTATCAAGGTTATCAGCTTTCTTCATTACGACAGGATCTTATTGCAGGGAGTATTGTCGGTATTGTTGCCATTCCTTTGGGAATGGCCTTCTCCATCGCTTCCGGCGTTAAGCCGGAGTACGGGCTTTATACCACCATCATTGCGGGTATTCTCATCGCACTCTTCGGAGGCTCTAGGTTCCAAATTGGAGGGCCTACCGGTGCATTTATCCCCATTCTACTCGCGATCGTCATGCAGTACGGTTACCAGAATCTTCTCATCGCAGGATTCATGGCCGGCTTCTTCCTCATCCTGATGGGCATCTTCAAAATAGGTACCCTGATCAAATATATCCCTAAGCCGGTGACCATTGGATTTACAGCGGGCATCGCTGTTACGATCTTCACCGGGCAAATTGCCAGCTTCCTGGGACTCACAGGCATGAAGCGGCATGAGGACTTTCTCTCGAATATGCGTGAAATCGGGTTAAGGCTGCCCTCGATCAACTTCTATAGCGTTATCACCGCCTGCCTATGCCTTGCAGCACTTCTCCTCACGCCCAAAATTCTGCCGAAAATACCAGGTTCTCTAGTAGGTCTGCTGATTTCTACGCTCGCCGCCGCCTGGCTGTTCCCTGGACAGGTTGCTACGATCGGTTCAACCTATGGTCCCATTTCCGGCGGATGGCCACAGTTTCACTGGCTCCCTATAAGCTTGGATCAAATAGTTAACCTAATTCAGCCTGCTCTCATCATAGCCATGCTTGGAAGCATTGAATCCCTCCTGTCCGCCGTGGTTGCTGATGGAATGACCGGAGTCCGCCATAACAGCAACCGGGAGCTAATTGGACAAGGCATCGCCAATATGGCTGCCCCACTGTTCGGAGGGATCCCGGCGACCGGCGCCATTGCAAGAACAGCGACCAATATCAAGAACGGTGCCGTATCTCCTATTTCAGGAGTCGTTCATGGGTTCATCGTTCTGCTGGTGGTATTGCTATTCGCACCTTATGCCTCCCATATCCCGCTGGCCAGCATGGCGCCGATCCTGATGATGGTGGCATGGAATATGAGTGAGCGGAAGTCATTCACTCATATGCTTCGGACCAAAACAGGAGATTCCTTCATTCTAGTTGTAACCTTCCTGCTGACCGTACTTACAACACTTACTACCGCTGTGGAAGCCGGGCTGGCGCTCGCTGTTGCCATGTTCTTCTTCCAGATGAGCCGTTCTCTGAAGGTAGACAAGGTGCTGCCGGATCCTACCTTGAAGAATAAGATTATGCCGCATATGGTATCAGAAGATCATGACTGCCCTCAGGTAGAAATCTATAATATGGAGGGCCCCTTGTTCTTTGGTGTGACGGGATCGCTGGAGAATTCCAAGCTTCGCCTAGGTGAAGCCTCTGATCTCAAGGTGCTGATTCTACGAATGGGCAAGGTTCCCTTCATGGACACAACCGGTGAAGCTAATTTTGCTGCCATTGTGCGGGAGTACATAAATCTAGGGGTTCTTGTTGTCGTTGTGGGCCTTCGTCCTCAGCCTCTAAGCCTGATCAAGAGAACGGGGACTTGGGATTTAATTGGAGCAGAGCGTGCCTTCGAGCACGTTGATGAAGCCTTGTCTTTTGCACTGAACCAAGTTAACAGCAGCCATTGCTTAGGTTGTAAACATTTAGCCTTTAGGGAATGTCCCGTTCTTAGCAGTGCGGAATCCCCTCTGAGGACACCCGGTTCTCTCCAAGGAAGCTTCCAGCAGTGACACTTTCTAGCATCGACACATGAAATTATCTAAAGTAAAAGGGACTTCCCTTATCCTGAACTGTCCGATGGTTAAATTTAGGCTAACCATAGAGACAGACCATGGACTAAGAGGAGTCCCTTTTCATCATACTCTTATTGCTGCTGATCCGCCGGATAGACAAGCCCCAGCTGCTTGCGCGCCTCTTCCATAATCTCGGCTACAGCAAGGGAAGTAGCCCACGAGTTGGTAGCAGACTGCTGATTGCCTTGACGGATCAGTTCCATAAACTCGATCGCCTCATACGTCATAACCGGCTTGTCCTGCTGAACCTCAACGCGTTCTTCTCGGCCATCCCGGTAACGGATGAAGAGTTCACTAGGTTCGCTAATCTTATCAATTACCAAGCAGGCATCCTCTCCCTGGATTTCAGAAGGCAGCGAAGAATCCGTGATTTTGGAATACATGACGACAGCATCCATTCCCTCATATCCAGTAACAATCGATCCTTCTCCATCAACACCGGATTCCAGCATAACCCCTGTCGCTTTGATCACAGAAGGCTTGCCAAACAGTGCTACCTGCGGGTACAAGCAGTAGATGCCCAAATCCATCAAGGCACCGTTGGAGAACTCGGGCTTGAAGGCATTCAGCACATTGCCTCGTCTATATTCATCATAACGCGAAGAGTACTGGCAGTAATTAGCGAAATAACGCCGCACCTTGCCCAGCTTCGGCAGCTGCATCCGAATCGCCTCAAAAGCGGGCAGCATGGTCGTCTTCAGCGCTTCCATGAGCACCACTCCGTTGCGCTCTGCTGTATCAAGCATCTGCCGGACTTCATGCACATTGGAAGCAAGCGGCTTCTCACAGAGCACATGCTTGCCATGATTCATGCACAGCATAGCCTGCTGGGCGTGCAGGGAATTGGGACTTGCTATGTATATGGCATCCACATGCTCGGATGCAGCAAGTTCCTCGATGCTTGTAAACCACTGGGGAATCCCATGCTTCTCCGCAAATTGCTTAGCCTTCTCTTCCGTTCTAGAGTAAACTGCTGCAAGCTCGAAGCCTTCAGCCTCACGGGCAGCCTCCAGAAATCGCTCGGTAATCCAATTAGTACCTATAACTCCGAATCGAATCATAACCATTCCTCGCTTCTTAGTCTAATTGCCTGTGTAGGTCATGCCTTAAGCATATCATTATTACCCTCAATTTGCGATTTATCAGCGGTTAATCTAAAACCCGTAAAAACTTGCAACGGCTTGAATCATCCTGTGCTATAATCGAATCTGCCTGTGCCGCAGACGGCCACAGACAAAGTTATTATAGGAGATGCTATAGCTTAACATGGACAATCACAAAGGCAGACATTCTTTTGAAATTTTGTATGTAGTTGGAATCCTTGCCATCTCATTCTCTTCCATCTTCGTTCGCTGGTCAAATGCTGAGGTCTCCGTCGTCGCCATGTACCGGCTCTACTTGACCAATCTGCTTATGCTGCCGCTTGTATGGAAATACCGCCGCACCCTGTTCGGGCTTACTTCAAGGCAGTGGCTGCTGCTCTGCCTATCCGGAGTCATGCTGGGGCTTCATTTCCTGCTGTGGATGAGCTCACTACGGCTGACCACTGTGGCCAGCTCTACGGTGATCCTGACCCTGGAACCTATCCTGATCGCCATCGGCTCCTACTGGCTGTTCGGCGCTAAGACCAATCGAATGATGGTGCTAGGCATGGCCATCGCAGTTATCGGCTCCATTGCTATCGGTTCTGGCGATTTTGGACTATCAAGCTCAGCCCTGCTTGGAGACGGACTTTCTCTGCTTGGAACGATTGCCGTAGCGGTACATATGCTGATCGGCAAGCATCTTCGTGAATCCCTGAGTGCATTTGTATATAACTTCTGGGTGTTTGCGATAGCTGCCTCCTCCCTTGCGGTATATAATCTCTTTCAGGGGTACTCTTTTGGCGGCTACGCTCCGCGGGAATGGGGAATCTTCCTGCTTCTGGCGATTGTTCCTACCTTGTTCGGACATTACCTGTTCAACTGGCTGCTTAAATATATGAGTGCATCCTCTGTCTCCATGGCTGTCCTTGGCGAGCCCGTCTTCTCTACAATTCTGGCTTACTTCCTTCTGAAAGAAAGCCTGACCGCATTGCAGCTGATCGCAGGCCTGTTCATCCTTGCCGGGGTGTGGATCTTCATCCGGTATGGACAGGATAAGCCTCATGGGCAGAAATCTAAGCAAGTTGCCATCGCTGCGAAGAGACCAAAAGCAAGTTAGCTGCTCTCCCTTCCTTATCACCAGAGCTGCCTGAATCATATGAAAAGGCTCATCTTAACCCAGATTGATCTGCGTAAGATGAGCCTTTTACTAAGTTATATTTTGCTAAGACTACACGCCTACCAGTTCCGCGATCGGCTTAATCGCTTTATAACTGGCCTCCCACATCGCATCCCTTATTGCTGCGGGAACATTTTGCGGTATCGTACGTGCCACGCCATCCCGTACTGCAGTCAGAGCCACAGCCTCTGCCACCGCTGCAGAGACGGAGCGCAGGTCATTAATCCCCGGCAGCAGGGAGGCCCCGGGCTCTAGCGCGTTAGTGATTGCAGCTACGGCTTCCGCTGCCGCAGCAAACATGCCCTTTGTGATACATTTTGCCTTCACAATAATGGCTCCCAGGCCTAGCCCAGGGAATACAAAGGCATTATTGGACTGTCCAATCTGATACAGAGTGCCTTCATAAGACACGGGCTCAAAAGGACTGCCTGTTGCGATAAGCGCCCGCCCTTCGGTCCAGGCGAGCAAATCTAACGGAACCGCCTCGGCCAGGTGGGTCGGATTCGACATCGGCATGATGATCGGACGCTCTGTATGCCGCGCCATCTCCCGCACTACCGCTTCCGAGAAGGCGCCGGCAACGCCGGAGGTCCCGATCAGAATCGTCGGCTTCACCTGGCGAACCGTCTCCAGCAGGGAGACGATTCCTTGCTCACTGCGCTCCCAGCCTTCAATCTCCTCGGCACGCCGGACGTAAGGCTTCTGAAAGCTCAGCACGCCTTCGGTCGCATCTGTAAGCAAGCCGCGCTGATCATAAGCCCAGAAGCGGCTTCTTGCTTCCTGCTCGCTGAGTCCCTCTTGCATCATCGCCGAGCAAATTTGATCCGCGTTCCCGATCCCGGCGGCTCCAGGACCGAACACAAGGATGCGCTGGTCCGACAGCTTCTGCCTTGTCACCTTCATGGCAGACATGACGGCAGCGAGCGTCACAGCGCCGGTGCCCTGAATGTCATCATTGAAGGTAAGGATCTGCTCCCCATATTTATCAAGAATTTTCCGCGCATTCACGTTGCCCAGGTCCTCCCAGTGCAGTAGAGCTCCAGGAAAATAGCGAAGCGCCGTAGTAACATATTGATCAATAAACTGCTCATATCGTTCACCGCGTATGCGTTCATGGCGATTTCCGATATACATCGGATCATCGAGCAGCTTCTTATTATTCGTTCCCGGATCGAGCACGACAGCCAGCACCCGGCTCGGGTCGATCCCTGCGGCTGCCGTATAGACAGCCAACTTGCCAATGGATATATTAATCCCGCCGACTCCCCAGTCTCCAATGCCAAGGATACTCTCCGAATCGGTAGCTACAATCAGATCAATGTCATCCGGCTGGAGCTCCAAATTCGCAAAGGCCTTCTCCATACCATCGGGGTCGTCAATGGAAAGATAGATTCCGCCAGGACGGTGATATTCATGGCTGTATTGCTGGATAGCTTGTCCTACCGTCGGTGTGTAGACAATCGGCAGCAGCTCGCTTAAGTGCTCTGTCAGCAGCCGGAAAAACAGCACCACATTGCGGTGAAATAAATCGTTCAGCGCCACGTTTTTGCGCAGATTGTCGGGCTGATTCTGCAGCTGTTCATACACCCTGCAGACCTGCTCCTCGATCGTTATGACAATGGGAGGAAGCAGTCCGCACAGTCCCAATGACTCCCGCTCCTCCAGCGTAAAGGCAACTCCCTTGTTCAGAAGAGGATCAGCCAGCAGTTCTTTTCCTCTTAAAGATGTTTCAATAGATCCATGATTCATAAGCTTGAAAGCACGCATTTCTATTCCTTCTTTCATCAGCCCCTACAAGGGCCATTAACATTCCGCCCTAACAGTATATTCCTAAATATATGGGCTGGGAAGCCGGAAAATGTAAAATACTTAACAATTTGCGGAACGAAAAGAACCCACGCCTCTTACTAGGCCTGGGCTCCTTAATATGTAGAGATCATTTTTGTCTTGAATCAGCAGCAGCTTTCATTTTTTCATTCAAAATATCCGCAAAGCTCGCGGCCTTCTCTACTCTCTCTTCTTTTCTTACGGGCGCTGTACTTTGAGGTCTAAAGTATTGGTGATTGTAGGCCATCATACTATGTACATTTAAGCTCACTTGCTTCAACCTCCCGAACAAAATGACTTCAAGCATTTTTGTTCTATTAACCTGAAGTTCCGGGTTTCAAACAAAAAATGCTAAATTCGGGAGAATAGTTACAGTTCTTAAGGATTCAAGCAGCTCAAGCTTATAACCCAGGGCCCGGCTTGTGCCTATAGGGCCATACTTACACTTCGTTCCTCGGTCATACTTTATGGCGATAAGGCTGATTCCCTTGGTCAGCAAATGTACCTATCTGCACTACACCTTAAGTCCCCTGCTGAGTAATATCCCCGGCCGCCTCCCATTCCTCGCGCAGCAGCCCCATGCGGATGGAGTCATAATATACGCCTTGATAAAGCCGACATTTTCTCATCCTGCCCTCAAGCGTCATCCCCAGCTTCTCACCAACCCTCATCATCCGATGATTGCCGGACCAGGTTGTAAAGCCAACCCGAACCAGCGGAAGAGTCTCGAAGAGATGGGATATCCATAGGCGGAGCGCTCTTGTTCCAATCCCTCCGCTCCAGTATCCAGGATCATAAATCCCGATCCCCATCTCCAGCCAGCCGGACGGCTCATGCTCCCAATAATAACTGACTGTGCCGATAAGCTCTCCATCCACTTCAATTCCCCAGTAGTCTTCTTGATCAATATACTGATCCTGCTTCTCCAAAAAAGCCTCCAAAGATACCTGATGATGTTCAAAGTATGGAGCATCCCATTTCTTCCATTCGGGCGCCTCTTCCTTATTCTTTAGCTCCCAAAGCCTGAGCATATCCTTGTCACAGAGTGGGCGAATCTTAAGTGTCTGCACTTGTTCATTCATCTTCCTTCCCCCTTAGGCGAATCCTATATGCCTACCTTACGCCAGTGCTGTACTCGACCACAAGATAAAGAACGATTATATTCATTAATGAACGTGACTTGCAGCAGGCCTATGAGTCATGGGATGATGACAATTGGGCATGTCTAGTGACAATTCTCGAAGTTACTATAAACATAAATAGGTGCCTTTTAATACTGGAGGTAAAAATGATCAACCAACCGATTCTTACGTTATATGAGAAAAAAGAAATCACCGAGGAACAGCTTGCAGAAGTGTTAGGGGTCATTCCGAATGCTCTTCTTCTCTACGATGAAGGCTCTTCTATGCAAGCAAGCGATATTGAGCAATGCCTGCCTCATGAATTACCTCAAGCCCTGCGTCCCGCTGTGCAGCAACTATATAATCTTATCGTTAAAATCTGTCACCAATATGATCATCCTGAAGGCTATGAGGTGCTTCAAGACTGTCTCAGTCTGCAAATGGATCTCTGGAGTGAGGGAATTCTGAAGCTTCGTGAATGGGTTGAGTGGCTGGATAGACTAAACCAGGGAAATATTCACCTGCCCAACTATGATTTCGAACAGCTGCTGGGCCTAGTGCCTGAAGGATTCATGATTCAAGATTTCCATGATGAACTGCTATTTGCTCTTGAGCAGGAAGAGCGTCATTCCTGGGCCATGCGTGAACTGCAAGGCCTATATGCAAAACTTGGCGTAACAAGTGGAGCCTAAGGAAGCTGAACGAGCAGGGGAAAAATAAACGCTGGTCATCCCTGTTCTGGAAAAATCCATTCCCTCATCAATAAAGAAGAGCCGAGCAGATCCAGGATTTTATCTTTGGATCTGCTCGGCTCTGATGCAATACCTAATTCACGACTTTTTTATCGCAATATAATATGCTTTACAAAGAAATCGCCGTATCCAGCGCCACTTCCATCATCTGATTAAATGTTGTCTGCCGCTCCTCGGAGGTCGTCTCCTCACCTGTCAGCAAATGGTCACTTACCGTCAGGATCGTCAGAGCATGGACACCATACTTGGCCGCAAGCGTATAAAGGGCTGTTGTCTCCATCTCTACACCAAGTACACCGTAAGCCATCATCTTCTTGGTAATCGAAGTGTCATCCCGGTAGAACATATCCGAGGTGAGAATATTGCCGACATGCAGCTTCAGCCCCTTCTCCATACCGCGCTCATAAGCAGCCTTCAGCAGTGGGAAGCTCGCAATTGGGGAGAAATCGAATCCACCGAACTCATGATGATTCATGCTGGAGTCAGTACAAGAGGCCTGTGCCAAAATAACGTCGCGAACCCGCACATTCTCCTGCATACCTCCACAAGTTCCAACGCGGATCAGGTTCTTCACGTTGTACTCACGAATCAGTTCATTCACATAAATGCTGATTGAAGGCACACCCATTCCTGTTCCTTGTACAGAAATTTTCTTGCCTTGATAAGTTCCGGTGAAGCCGAACATCCCACGGACTTCATTGTAACAGGTCACATCCTCTAGATAGGTATCTGCAATATATTTGGCACGCAGCGGATCGCCGGGCAACAGAATCGTTTCTGCAATATCTCCAGGTTTGGCAGCAATATGTACACTCATTTTCATTGGTCTCCTTTGTGATCAGGTTTGTTTGTGGTTAACAGTTTCATCAAGCACGATGCTCTAACCTATCATAGCATGGATGTCCTCTTCTTCAAAAACGAAAAGGAAACCAAACCATTACGGAATACAAAAGAAGACCGCTGTTCATACCTATGTCAAAATCAGGTATATCACAGCGGTCAATCATAACTATTTAAGCATTAGATCAAAGTCTTAATTATCCTTCAAATCCTCAATGGATTTGATATCAATATAAGACGGTACAACAAGGCCAGTCTTCACGCCTGTCATATTCGCACCAAGATCCTCGACTTGGTCTTTGAACTTGCTCCAGTAGTCGGCATGTGTCAATGGAAGCCAAGCAGCAGCCGTTGCATCAACATCTCCATTGGCTACCCCTGTCCACATTGGACCTGCTTCTACTTGAAGCGCAGTTACCTTGTATCCCAGCTTGCTTTCAAGAATATATTTGATCAGATTCGTGCTGGCAATTTCGGAATCCCAAGCCACATAGCTGAGCTTAAGCTTATTCCCCTTCACTGGCGTCAAATCCTTAATCCATGGAGCAATAACTTCTTCATGCGCATCCGCCCACTTCTTCGCAGCTTCTTCCGGAGCTGCGCCTTCCTGGATGGCTGTCATGATCTCGCCCATCTGCTTGTCGGTCCATTCAAACCGGTCAAGAAATTCATAGGCAACCGGCTCGTCCTCTTTGAGGCCTTTGCGGACAACGGTATGAATTTCTTCAGCCTCGCCATACGACTTCTTAGGATCATCCAGGTATTTCAAATCATATTTGGAGAACATCCAGTGCGGTGTCCAGCCGGTAATAATAATCGGCTCTTTATTCTTAATGGCTTTATCCAAGGTAGCTGTCATCGCTGCCCCGGAGCCTTCGATCAGCTTCCAGTCACTCAGGCCATAATCACCGATGGCCTTGGTGGTGGCCTTCATAATGCCGGCACCCGGGTCAATCCCGATAATTTCATGCTTCACTTGATCACCAACAGATCCGCTGCCTGACCCACCTGTACTGGATCCAGCGGAAGTCGACTTATTGCGTTCCGGGTTACATGCGGCCAGGGCCACCACCAAAACAAGGCTTAACACGGCGACTAGCAAGTTACGTGTTTTCATTTTGCAATCACTCCTCAAACTTTAGTCTCATGATATGCATCACGCTCCGGATTTAAGCCCGGCGCGCCCGCTTACGATTCGGCTTGAACAAATTCTGACTTAGACGGTCCAGAACAATCGCCAGGATGACGACAACAATCCCTGCTTCAAAGCCCTTGCCGATTTGCAGCTGAGTTACAGCGCGGTACACCTCTGCGCCAATCCCTTGCGCCCCGATCATCGAAGCGATCACGACCATCGACAGCGACAGCATAATCGTCTGGTTCACACCGGCCATTAGAGTCGGCATAGACAATGGTAGCTGCACCTTGAACAGCTTCTGCATGGAGGTCGAGCCGAAAGCCTCTGAAGCTTCAACGAGCTCGCCAGGCACCTGCTTGATGCCAAGCCGGGTCAAGCGAATGGTTGGTGGAATCGAGAAGATTACCGAAGCGATGACACCTGGGACAACCCCTAAGCTAAAGAAAGTAACGGCCGGCAGCAGATATACAAAGGCTGGCATCGTCTGCATGAAATCCAGCAGTGGAATAATAATGCGGGATGCAGACTCCTTATAAGCGCACCAGATGCCAATAGGAATTCCGAGTACGATCGAGACAATTCCGGAGGTGACCACTAGCGCAAGGCTGTCCATGGTCTGCGACCAGTAGCCTAGATTATAGATTAGGAAGAATCCAATCATTGAGAATAAGGCCAGCGGCAGACGTCCTGCCAAATAGGCGAGTACACCGAGAATAACAATAAACAATATTGGATGCGGCAGCATGAACAGTGTGGCAAAGCTATCCACAATGGCTTCAATCACATTGGAAATAACATCAAACAACCCCGATAAATGCGTGGACATCCAATCCACAATAGTCTGAATCCAATCAGCGAGCGGCAGTTTCGGCAACATGAGCCTCGCCTCCTTCCCATTCGATTTCTCCGGCGAGCGCTCCAAGCAGAGCACCGCGGACGATCACGCCGATCAAGCGGCCTTGATCATCAACAACCGCTACAGGCAGCTTGGCCGAGCTTGTGATCTCAAACAGTTCGCCGATCAGTTGATCGGGGGCGACACGCGGCCCGTCCGTCAGCATAATATCCTCAAGGGATTTCTGATTCTTGATCGCAGCTGATGCGTCCTCAGCCGTAATTACACCGAGCAGATGCTTAGTACGGTCAATAATGAAGAGGTTTGAGATGCCTCGCTCCCTCATCAGTTCCAGCGCAACCCGAGGACCGCGGTCCAGTGTAATCGACTCTGGTCTGCGCATCACATGTGACGCGGTGAGGACCTTGGACAGATCCACATCCTCCACAAAGCGTTCCACATAGCGGTTCGCCGGATGAATCATAATCTCTTCCGGTGTCCCGATCTGTACAACCGCACCATCACGCATGAGTGCGATACGATCCCCGATCCGCAGTGCTTCATCAAGATCATGGGTAATGAAGACAATGGTCTTCTTCATCTTCTCTTGCAAATCCAGCAGCTCATCCTGCATATCCCGGCGAATCAAAGGGTCCAAGGCGCTGAACGCTTCGTCCATGAGCAGCACTTCAGGATCATTCGCCAGCGCTCTGGCCAGACCCACCCGCTGCTGCATCCCGCCGCTCAGCTCGTCAGGTCTTTTATTCTCCCAACCCTTCAGTCCAACCAGTTCCAGGGACTTAAGCGCCTTTTCGTGCCGCTCTGCCTTTGGCACCTTCTGAACCTCAAGGCCATATTCCACATTCTCAACTACCGTACGGTGCGGGAAAAGCGCAAACTTTTGAAAGACCATGCTGATTGTCTTCCGCCGCACCGTGCGAAGCTGCTCTTTGTTCATTTTAAGGAGGTCTTTGCCATGAACGAGAATCTGGCCGTCTGTCGGATCAATCAACCGGTTTAGCATTCGCACCATCGTAGACTTTCCGCTTCCGGACAATCCCATAATGACAAAAATTTCGCCTTGCTTAATATCGAAGCTGACCTGGTTAACGCCTACCGTAATCTGTTTCTCTTTGGCCAGCTTCTCTTTGGTCCAACCTTCCTTCAGAAGCTTTATCCCTTGCTCAGCATGGGGACCGAACAGCTTGCTGACTTCTTTCAATTCTAATATTGTCATATAAACTACACCCCTCTTCATACTTCAATCCGCTAGTTGTCCCTTAGGAAGGACCGCGGATTTCGGCTGTGAAGCTTAACCAAGATAGTTAGCAATTCCGTTAAAAAGAGATAAGAGCTGCAGCAGATCACATCGCCCTTATCCGGTGACGCTTCATGCTTTTCGATTTATCTGGTTAGTAAGCCGTATAAATCCACTAATTTAAGTCGATCATGTGTCCAACGGTTACCATTGTAACAGTCTATTGGTTTTCATTTCAACCCAAATAACCGTACATAAAGAACGTACAGTAAAAACTGTACAAACTTATACTTTAAAATGCTCTGTTTTTCTCCTTTATCCTCCCTCATTCATTTCTTTACTTTATGGAGTTGGTTTTCTACAATAAAAAACGTATTCTGACAGCAATCATCAGAAATTGCATAACTAAAGATAGGAGGGTGCAAGCATGAGCTTGGACCAGTTAAGTGAGGAGCAGCAATCCTCTCTTCACAAGCTTAGGAAGAGAGTGATTGAGAATATCGGACGGAACATGGACTTGTATGGCTTTACGCTGTCCACCGGCCATTTGTACGGGCTGCTGTTCTTCGCGGATAAACCGATGACATTGGATGACATGGGTAGAGCCATGGAAATGAGCAAGACCAGCATGAGTACCGGAGTAAGAGCCCTGCTGGATTTGAAAATGGTCAACAAGGTGTGGGAAAAGGGGTCCAGAAAAGATCTGTACGAGGTCGAGTATGACTGGTATCAGACGTTCGTAGACTATTTCGCCATCAAATGGAGAAAAGCCGTAGAGAGCAATCTTCAAGCACTGCATCGTGCCATGAAGGAAATGAGGAAGCTTCTGGAGCAAGAGCAGCCTGATGCCCTCATCACCTCCTATATTAAGCGCGACCTTGAAAGAATGGCTGAAGCAGAAGCCTATTACCGCTGGCTCGACCGGCTGATCGATGCGATGGAAGACGGGGACTTGTTCGATCTTGTTCCTAAAGAGCTGCCTGTACTGCCAGAAACCCTATAATATAATAAATTGGGTATGTCCCTATAGCCTCCGATGAAACCATCGGAGGTTTTTTGCAAGTGATCATGATACAATGTCAGATGGACTTATCACTACAATTCAGAATAGATTCGGAGACTTCATGAACACTCAACTGGAAATACCTTATTTACCTAATCGGGAACCCCTTCGTTCCCGTCTAAACAAACGCATTAAGGGGACTTACCGCTACGATTCTCCTTTCTGGAGCGCAGGTTCTATCGGTCTGTGGCTCTCTACCTGCGTATTTTTTACTTTTACGGCTATGGGCCTGCCCACCGGATGGGGAACCGTACTGGATATCATATTATTCATTGCAGGCGGCACATTGGCCATTGCGGCTGGAGCCCATCTGCTGGCGGTGCTGTTAGCAGTAACCGGGCTGCCTGCACCCCGGCTCTTTCTGGGTACATTAATAGCGGCTTATACAGCCGTGCTGCTTATATTCGGAATTTCGGATACGGGGTGGCTAATCGCCGGAGCGATTGCTGCCTTTGCAGTGCTTGCAGGGGCCCTTGGCGGCATGGCTGCCGGGGCCCTATGGCTTCCTCGCTCCTGGAAGGTTAGGCTTATCTTGTCCTTCACCGCTGCCATCCTGTGTGCAGCGCTTATTTATGTTCTTATGTATGGAAATCCTCTTCCACAGCAGCCGGATTATCCGAAGGCCAGCGAGGCTTATGCTCTTCAAGCCTCCAATCCGGCTGAGCCTGGAAGCTTCAGCTACAAGAGCTTCACCTACGGAAGCGGAAAGGATGATCACCGTAAGGAATTCGGAAGTGAGGCCGGCCTGCTCTCCACTTCGGTGGATGCCTCGGGTTATCTCGGCGGATGGAGCGCGGGCAGAACGAGCTTCTGGGGCTTCGGCCCGGATCAGCTGCCGCTGAACGGTCGGGTATGGATGCCGGAAGGAGCGGGCCCCTTCCCGCTGGTGCTGCTCGTTCACGGCAACCACCTGATGGAGGATTATTCAGATGAAGGCTATGCTTATCTGGGAGAGCTTCTGGCAAGCCGGGGATACATCGCCGTATCTGTCGATGAGAACTTCCTGAACTATTCTGCTTGGACAGGAATTCCGGATAATGACATGAAGGTTAGAGCCTGGGTGCTGCTCAAGCATTTACAGCAAATCGATGCCTTTGCAATTGATGTGAAGAGCCCTTTTTACAAGAAGGTTGACTTTGACAAAATTGCGCTGGTTGGGCATTCAAGGGGCGGCCAGGCTGTCGCGATGGCTGCGGATGCCAAGAGCTGGTTCCTCACGGACAAGACGCTGCGGGATCTTGCCAAGTACAAGATCCGCAGTGTCATCGCTCTGGCTCCGACCGACCGGAGTGTAGACGGCACCCAGGCTAGGCTCCTGGACATCAACTACCTGGTGCTGCAAGGAGCACGTGACGGCGATGTGAATGACTTCTACGGAGACCGCCAATATAATCGCGTATCGTTCTCAGAGTATTCCTCGGCCATCAAGAGCTCCCTTTACATTGCGGGGGCCAACCACAGCCAATTCAATACAACCTGGGGCGGAAGAGACTTAAGCTTCCCTCAAGGCATGCTGCTGAGCAGGCGCCAGATTATGCCAGCCGAGGAGCAGCGCCAGGTCGCCAAGGTGTATGTATCGGCCTTTCTTGAAGCCACAATCAAGGACGCCAGGGCCTATACAGCCCTGTTCCGGGACTATCGTACAGGATTGCAATGGCTGCCAGACAGCGCTTATTTCAATAGGTATGAAGATGCCGGCTATGGCAAAATCGCCGATTTCGATGAAGATACCAAGAAGAATACTATTAACGGTGGCACAGCAGAAGGCAAAGATGTAACCTGGACAGAGGTAGACGCCTTAGACCGGGATCAGAACAAGAAGGGAACTAGAGTCCTCTCCCTGGAGTGGACGAAGCCCTCTGCCGCCTACTCCCTGCTACTGAATCGCTACGATCTCGGCCTGAACTATACCCCGCCAAAGATGGACGGACTAACCTTCTCCATGGCGAACCTGAACTATGAGAGCGGGTCGAAGAACTTGAATCCTGCAGACTCACCCGAGATCAGCATTGAACTGGAGGATGATAGAGGGGTTACCGCAAGTCTGCCGCTGGAGCGGTTTCAGCCCGTGCTGCCTCTTCCGGTGAACACTTATACTTGGAACTCTTGGCTGGAGAAGCGAGTTGAGAATGGCAAGTACGCCCATTCCACAGAAGCTGTGTTCCAGACGTATCTCATTAACTTTACTTCCTTCACAGAGGAAAATAACCAGCTCGATCCGGACCGTCTCGTGCGGGTCAGCTTCAAGCTCGGGAGAGGCCCGGGCAAAGTGCTGCTGGATGACATTGGATATATTAAATCTGAGCGCAGGTCCTCAGGAAGTGTACAAACTCGTTAATCAGCGATGCCGGGCTTCCTTCCTTGCGGTAAGCCGCACCAAGCTGCAAGCGGGGATCCTCAAGTCCCGGCACCTTCAGCATACGGATGCCACCTCCTTCATTCGCTTCATTACCGGCAAGCGCTTTTCGCGAGAAAAAGGCTACACCCGCTCCTGCCCGCACGGCACGGCATACACCTTCAGGCGAAGCAGCTGTCAGCGGGGACCACAGATTGATAGCGTGCTGATCGGCCCAAGCTTGTCCAATGCGGTCAAGCTGGGAGCCGGGAGCGTGGCGAACAAACCGCTCCTGCCCTGCCTGCCCAGGGTCCAGCTCTTCCAGCAGCACCCACGGATGGTCAGCCGCGCAGATCAGCACGACTTCATCCTCATTCCATCTTTCAAATGCCAAGGGCAGCTCTAATGCTGCCCTTTCTTCTATAATTGCCGCATCAATCTCCTCTACCATTAACAGTGCCTTAAGCTTCTGTTCAGGCTCCACCTGGACTTCTATACGGATCCCCGGATGACGTTTCAAGAAATCTGCAATGACAGGCATCATCAAGCTCTGAACAGCAGGCTCAGCTCCAACGCGCAGCGTTCCCCTCCCCATCCCTTTATACTCCTCCATCGTACGAAGCGCTTCGTTGTGCAGCGACAGCATCTTCTGTGCATAAGGGTACAGAGCTCTGCCTGCCTCTGTAAGTACAATTCGACCTTTCCTGCTGTGGAAGAGGGGAACGCCCAATTCCTCTTCAAGGCTTTTCATATGAAAAGTAACCGTGGGCTGCTTCAGCTGAAGTTCTCTAGCCACATCCGTTACCTTTTTATATTTTTCAATCAAAACCACAATATTTAATTTGAGCAGATTCATAGTTCGCTCCCTCATTCTATTTTCAATTCAAACTATAGAGTAATTATATATTAGAATAGAAAAATTATATGTATATTTATCATTCTCTTTACACTCTTCTGACTTTTCACAAATGTACGGGTTTTATAATTCTAAATGTCGACAGCAATCGTGCCTGTCAAAAACAAAAATGTTGGAGGAGAACTCAAAACTATGAAATTAAAGAAACCCTTCCTCTTGATTCTGACGCTGGCTTTGTCCATTTCGCTAGCTGCGTGCGGAAACAACAAAAACAGTAATGCTGGGGGCAGCACTAACACAGAGAAAGAAAATACTGGCAGTAAGAATACGACTCAGACTTCCGATCTTAGCGGTTCTATTCTAGCTTCCGGTTCTACCGCGCTTCAGCCGCTGGTTGACCAAGTAGGCAAGAAATTCAATGAGAAGAATCCTGGCGTCTCCGTTCAAGTTCAAGGCGGCGGAAGCGGCACTGGGCTGACTCAAGTATCCGGCGGTCAAGTACAAATTGGTAACTCTGACGTGTTTGCAGAAGAGAAATTGGACGCATCTGCAGCAGCTGAGCTTAAGGACCATCAAGTTGCCGTAGTTGCTATGGCAGCTGTAACGAATAAAGATACTGGCGTAACCAACCTGACCAAACAACAGCTGGTTGACATCTTCACTGGTAAAATCACCAACTGGAAGGATGTTCAAGGCAAAGATCAGCCGATCGTGATCGTGAACAGACCTAGCAGCTCCGGCACTCGTGCTACATTCGAGAAATTCGCATTGGGTCAAAAAACTGAGGATATCAAAGGCTCCATCCAAGAAGATTCCTCCGGTACAGTTGCGAAGATCGTTGCCGAAACACCTGGCGCCATCGGTTACCTTGCACTTTCCTACATCGACGACACTGTTCAATCCATCAGCTATGACGGCGTTGAAGCGACTGTAGATAACGTAGCTTCCGGTAAATACCCGGTATGGGCTTACGAGCATATGTACACAAAGGGCGAGCCTGATGAAACAACCAAAGCATTCCTGGACTACTTCCTCTCTCCTGAAGTTCAAGACAGCGACGTGGTAGACCTTGGATACATTCCAGTCTCCAAAATGCAAGTTAAACGCGATGCTGAAGGTAAAATCGTACAATAATTAATAGCACATCACGGATCCTGACTTAAGCATGAATTATAGTAAGAGGCGGAAGAATCCCAACTTCTGCCTCTATTTTCACTTTTAATCAGAAAGAAGGACACTCATGAAAGCTAATAACGAGGCCCCTGTGCTGTTCAGGAGACACAAAGCCGAAGAGTGGATCGGCCGAATCTATACAACCGTCTGTGTCTTGTTTCTTATCGTCATCATTTTCTCCATCGTTTACTTTGTCGCGACCAAAGGCGTAGCTACTTTTGCGGTTGATGGTGTAAGTATGTCCGAATTCCTGTTTGGGAACAGCTGGGGGCCGGATGATAACAAGTTCGGGGCACTGCCCTTCATTGCTGGCTCGTTCATCACCTCCCTGCTGGCTGCGCTCATTGCCAGCCCGCTTAGCATCTGTGCATCCCTGTTCATGACCGAAATCGTTCCCTCCTGGGGGAAAAAGCTGCTGCTGCCTGTCATTGAGCTGCTGGCCGGAATTCCTTCCGTTGTCTACGGCTTCATCGGTCTTACCGTGCTGGTTCCTTTCCTGCGCGATACGTTCCCTGGACAAGGTTATGGTGTAGCGGCAGGGTCCATCGTATTGTCCATCATGATCCTGCCTACAATTACAAGTGTCGCTACCGATGCCTTGGGATCTCTTCCCCGCAACCTGAAGGAAGCCTCCTACGGGCTTGGAGCCACTCGCTGGCAGACCATCTCGGGCGTTGTCCTTCCAACGGTTCTGCCCGCTGTGTTAACAGGGGTTGTGCTCGGTATGGCACGCGCCTTCGGTGAAGCCTTGGCTGTGCAGATGGTCATTGGTAACGCGCCTTATGTGCCGACTTCATTATTTGAATCTGCATCCACGCTTACCAGTGTAATTACTTTGAATATGAGCAATACGGTTATGGGAACCGTTCAGAATAATGTCCTGTGGAGTATGGCTCTGCTTCTCCTGTTCATGACCTTCATCTTCATCTTCGTTGTCAGATTGCTTGAAAGGAGAGCCAAAATATGAGAGCCAAAGTCATAGACCGCATTGCTACCACGGTCATCGTCTTTTTCGCCCTGCTGATTGTCGGGCTCCTGCTCGGTATGCTTGGGTTCATCCTGTTCAGAGGCATCAGCCATATCAGCTGGGACTTTCTCACTTCGCCTTCTGAGACGATCAAAGCAGGCGGCGGGATCGGCCCGCAGCTGTTCAACTCCGTCTACCTGCTTGTTCTGACCATGATCATTACGATCCCTTTGGGACTCGGGGCAGGGATTTATATGGCAGAATACGCCAAACCGAACCGCCTAACGGCATCCATTCGTCTAATCGTTGAAGTGTTGTCTTCCTTTCCTTCGATCGTCGTTGGCCTCTTTGGTCTCCTGCTGATCGTTCAGACCTTTGACTTGAAATACTCACTCATGTCCGGTGCCTTGGTTCTAACCATTTTCAATATGCCGCTAATGGTGCGGATTACAGAGCAGGCCTTCCGCAGCGTGCCTAAAGAGCAGAAGGAAGCTGGGCTAGCCATGGGATTATCACGTTGGAAGATTATAACATCCATTCTCTTCCCTGTCGCGCTGCCTGCCATTATTACAGGCACGATCCTGGCTGCCGGACGCGTATTCGGTGAAGCTGCAGCACTGTTGTTTACTGCGGGGATGACCACCCCGACCCTTGATTTTACGAACTGGAATCCATTCGATCACAATTCTCCGCTGAATCCGATGCGTCCTGCCGAGACACTGGCCGTCCACATCTGGAAGGTCAACAGCGAAGGGATTGCCTCCGATGCCAAGGAGATCGCCGCAGGGGCCTCCGCCGTCCTGATTATTATGGTGCTCGCCTTCAACCTGCTGGCCCGCTGGCTCGGACGGGTATTGTACCGCAAATTTACGTCGATAAAATGATGGAATAGGGGAATAGAACATGACGGATATTCTGCGTACCGAAGATCTCAAAATCTTTTATGGCGAGAACGAGGCGGTGAAGGGAGTTAACCTATCTTTTCCCGAACGCTCCGTGACCGCATTAATCGGCCCTTCTGGCTGTGGTAAATCGACGTTTTTGCGCTCGCTTAACCGTATGAATGATGAAATCGCCGGCTCCCGGATGACCGGAAACATCTGGATCGGCAACCAGAACATCAACAGCTCGGACACGGATGTCACCGTTCTGCGTCAACGGATCGGTATGGTTTGGCAGCGTCCAAATCCTTTTTATAAATCCATTTATGAGAATATAGCGTTCGGACCTAAGTATCATGGCATCAAGAATAAGAAGAAGCTGGATGAGATTGTGGAGGATAGCCTTAGAAAGGCTGCTCTATGGGACGAGGTAAAGGACAGATTGGGCCAATCCGCCCTCTCTTTATCCGGCGGACAGCAGCAGCGTCTGTGCATCGCCCGCGCGCTCTCGGTCAATCCGGACATCCTGCTGCTAGACGAGCCCGCTTCGGCTCTCGATCCGGTATCCACATCCAAGATTGAAGAGCTGATTACCCAGCTCAAGGAGCAGCTGTGCATCGTAATCGTGACCCACAACATGCAGCAAGCAGCACGGATCTCCAACTACACGGCCTATTTCTACATGGGCAACCTGATTGAATATGATGAGACCGAGGTCATCTTCACCAACCCGTCGAATCCGATGACCCAGGAATACATCTCCGGCCGCTTCGGCTGACGGATGCTGTTACAGACGGTGTTGTTACAGATGGATGTTGTTACAGATGGATGTTGTTACAGATGGATGTTGTTACAGATGGATGTTGTTCAGATGGAACAACAAGAGAGGGAGCCTTGTCCTTAGGCTCCCTCTCTTGCTTTATTTAACTGGCCTTAACTTACCTTACCTTAAGCAGGGCCTTTATAAAGATGCTTAGAGCAGGCTGATCCGCCCGCTTCAGCCAATTCTGAAGCTGATCTTCTTCGCCGTGCATATACCAGGCCAGCTTCTCCTGAAGCTGAGCCTCGTATGCGGCGGAGGATGGGGAGGCTTCCGCTTCTGACTGCATGCTTCTTATATAAGATGGCCAATCCGCCATTTTATCTATGGACATGTCATGATCCGTATAGTGTTCTGCTGCCTCTAAGGCCTTGGCAAAGCCTCGCCCGTCTGCCAACAGCAGAGCCAGATAGGCGCCAATAAAGCGATGATCGATGTCCATATCGAGTGCTTTCTTGAACTGCACTTCGGCCTCCTTCAGCTTACCCTGCTTCATTAGGGCGGTCGCATAAATGGACAAATCATAGCTGTCAGGGGAGCTACCCGCTACTTCACGCATCTTCGCATAGTAATTATTGAATTCCTTCCAATTCTCCTGATCATAATAGTAGCTTACAAGTCGCCACAAATTGCTCGTCGATGGCTTAACCGCAGCGAGCCGCTTCATATAGGGCAGAGCCCGGTCTCTGGCTGTCTTGTCTTGATCTTGATTTGCTTCCAGAATTCGCACCACCATACGCAAGCTATGCAGGTCTTTGGGCTGCGTCTTAAGCACCTGCAGATAAGCCTGAAGGGCTTCAGGATACTTCTTCTGCTTAACCAGCTGATCCGCCGGGGTTAACGTGCGGGCCTTCAGCTGAAATAGCGGCAGGTTGCCCATAGTCGACTCGTTCAGCCGGTATCCGTTGCTGCGTGTGATCAGCTGGTCCCTGCTATCGTAGGCCTCCACATTCCAGAGGAATTCCCCTTCCGAATTCGCAAAGCCAAGCATTGTCACAGGATCAGGGAGGTTATCTTCATTGGAATAAGCTATGCCCGTAGTCTGGTCATACAGATCTTCTAGAGATACTGAGATTTGATGATCCTGGATATGAGTCAGAAAAGAGGCTGCAATCCAGCCGCTATCCACCTTCATGCCCGTTAACAGCTTATAATAAGCTGCCCCCTCTACAGGCTCCCACTCGAACTTAACGTGATCACCTGTAATCACTTGTTCATTCGCCGGGGACTTCAGCTCCATCAGCCTTTGTAATACGATGGTCTGCTCCACATGCTCCTTGCCCTTGATCTCAATCCACTTCTCTCCTTTATCCGGCCAGACCCAGCCGTCGATCTGAGAGTAAGTCAGTCCCAGAAACAATTGATAACTTCCCGGAGCGACCCCTTCAAAGCGGTAGCGTCCCTCATCGTCGGTCATTGCTTTGTAGGGCTCCTCATCCCTCAGGCTATGATTCATGTCCTGCTGCAGCCGCAAATAAACACTTGCTCCGGTCAGAGGGGTTCCATCACTGCGCTTGACCGTCCCTTCCACCGTGCCCGCAAGCTGGCTGCGGACATGCCGGGTCAGTTCCTCCTGCAGTCTCGTCCATCTTCCCTTGGCATACCAGCCCAAGTCTTGCGGCAGTCCATCCGCCTTCAGCACCTGCAGAATCGGCTCCGCAAGCTCCGGCTGCCGGTGATCCATGTACCAGCGCGCTCGCAGCAGCTGAACGCCCGCTTCCAGGTCCGATAGCTTCCGCTTCTGCACCCGGGTAAGGGCCGTATCCAGCGCCTGCAAGGTCTGACTCCCTTGACCAGACTGGGCATCCGCATAATACAGAGCCTCAGCCGCCCGAATATAGTATTTATCCAGCGGTCCAGCCTCCACATACCGCTTCAAGTATGGGCTCGCTTCTACGAGGCTGAAGGGCTGCTGCCCGTTTGCTTCACCATTCCATTCCGTAGAAGCTCCAATCATAACATCATATAGACTTTGTCCGAACAACTCGAATTCGGGAATCATGTATTCCTGGATATGCTGCCAATACTTCTGGGTGCCGGCAGACTGATCAATGACTTCCCGTAATTTTGCCTTGCCGGCATCAAGATGCTGGCTGGCCTGCTTCTCTGCAAGTGCAAGCTCCATGCGAGGAGCCGCCCAGATGAAGCACCCGGCGAGCACAATCATGCCCAAGAGAACAGCTGCCAAATGCTTGACCTTAATTCTCAGCTTCAATCTGGGCCACCCGCCTCTCATATACTTCTCTATCATAAACATTGTTCCATACTTCAATCAGCTCTCGCTTGCCGCTAACTTCGCTTATGCTATGGCTATGGAGCACCTGCTGCTTGGTCAGCAGCTTAGGAGTCACGAGCAGCGCCCCTGCCAGCAGAAGCAGCATGACCGCCCCAGCAATAGGCAGCAGCGATATCTCCAGCTCCCGGTTCCACCATGCAGCCATACGTCCCTTAAGTGAGTGCGGATGGGTTCGCCGAATGACCTCCTCCGCCTTGTGGAAGACAACGGCCTCAAGTTCCTGATCAAGACATTGTTTGATTCGTTCCCGTTCCCGCTCGTTCTCCATCGGGCATTCCCCCTTCCTCCAGCAAATCCTTTAGCTTGCTTCTCCCTCGGGCCAGCCGAGATTTCACAGTGTTCTCCGAACAGCCCAGCGCGTGGGATATTTCCTGTATAGACCAATCCTGATAATAGTAGAGCATAATCACTTCCCGATAAATGAACTTCAGCCGGTGAATCTCTCCCATTAAGCGCCTGCTCTCCGAGCGCTCTACCGACTGCTGCTCTGGACCGGAACGAAGATCCGGCACACGATGCTCCTCGGGGAGTGTGCTTGGCAGAATTCGTCTCCAGCTCCAGGACCGCTGCCTCGCCCGACACCGGTTCACTACAATGCGCACCAGCCAGTTCCTGAGCTTCTCCGGCTCCTTAAGCTGGGCAATCTTCTCATAGGCCTGCACGAAGGTATCTTGCACGGCTTCCTCTGCGGCCTGATGGTCCTTGAGAAGCAGCGTTGCTGTGCGCAGCAGCATATCGCCATACTCTTCCATTAACGCTCGAAGCGCAGCTTCCTCTCGGTTCATCAAACCTTTTATGACATCCAGGGCCTCTCCCCCCTCTTCTATACATTTAGATGCCTGCTGGCAGATATGAGGTTGCATAAAATGAAAATATTCTCAATTATATAGAAAGAACTAAGAAATAAAGGTTATAGGGCCGTATTAGGCCTTGATAAATAGAAAGTTCAATGTAAAACTTTAGTTCAATCTGTATAAATAAAAAAAGACGCTAAAGGTGAACTCTATGTTCGCTTCGCATCTTCTTCTGGATGTTCCTTGGGCACCAAGTCAAAGATTTCGCCGCTTTCCAGCACATCAATAAACCTGTCGAGCCATTTATAATATTTTACAGCCTCCGCCATTCTTTGCCGGTCTTCCTGCAGCACTTGCCGGAATGTCTCATCTTCCGCCATCTCCAGCAGCTTGTCCGTTTCGGCTATGGTGCGCTTCATGACGATCAGATTAGCCTCCACAGCCTTCCTCCACTTAATGGCAAAAAAGTCCGTAAACGTCTGATACCAGTCATATTCGACTTCATATAAATCCTTACGTGAGCCCTTCTCCCATACTTTATTGACCATCTTCAAATCCAGCAGCGTACGGACTCCTGTACTCATGCTGGTCTTGCTCATCTTCATTTCCGTGCCCATTTCATCCAATGTCATAGGCTTATCGGCAAAGAACAAAAGTCCGTATAGATGCCCTGTAGATAAGGTCACCCCATAAAGATCCATATTCCTGCCTATAGCCTCAATAACACGCTTACGGACCTTCAGTAATTCGGCCTGCTCCTCCGGACGGAGATCACCAAAGCTCATGCCTGCAATCCTCCTGATATCAGCTGTATCTGAACTAACATTCAATGATATCCATTGTATGTAATGACCCTGAGAATGTAAAGAAATACAAATAGACAGACCGCCAAGAGAACTTGGCAGCCTGCCTTTCAGGTTTTTCACGGTATCCCGGAAAATCAGTGAGAAGAAAACTTCGGAGGTACCCTGCTGTTCCATTAAAACCAGAATGTTCTGGTAATGATAACCAGCAGAATGAACAGCACCAGGATCACGCCTGTGGAAGTAAATGCGCCACCGTATGACATGTAAATCCCTCCTTTTGCGTAAACTCAAAATTATCCTATGCAATAGCTGCTTCAGTCGATATGGACATCCGCCTTTCCTCAAGCTGTCAATACAGAATGGGGCTTTTCGCCTAAGCATTCAGCCCGCCGCTGCATATTCTAAGTTATAGAATGGGTTAAGCGAGGGATTTTATGGCAAAAAAAAAGAAACAGTCCGCCGCAGACCAAGAACTCTCGGCAGATGACTTGGCCATGATTGGCGCCGGGCTAACCATATTGGGGGATCTGTTCGCCCTGCTCGCTTTGGTCAAAGCCAAGCAGGAGGACGAAAGCAGCAGCTCCTAGAGTAAGCCTGACAGGCACACCTCATTTCATTCTTTTTCAGTTGAAACGGGGGGCTCCAGAAAAGAAACAACGGATGCAGCATGCTGCACCCGTTGTTCGTATTATTAATCAGCACATTATCCATGGTCGGCATAGCGGGCGTAATCTGACTATATGTACCATGCCTTCATGGGGGAAGAGAGCAGAGTAAATGGAAGCGCTGCTGAAGAAGCAAAGCCCCCTTACCAGTTCTCTCTAAAGCTCGTGGTAGAGACTTATCCAAAGAGAACGCCACAGTCAAGCTGCAGATGACATGGAACGGCCAGGAGGAGATTGTGGAGCTGAGGAAATAAGCCCCTACCATATTACATTGTGTAAGCAGGCGCCTTTTCCCTATCTGCAATTAAGTAGCATAACTTGGATCAGGGCATCATCATTAAGACCAGTATCATTGTAGTCACTAAAGATGCAGCTACCATTGAAAGTGAAACAATATGTCTTTTTGTACTCCGAAGATATAACCTTTCAAAAGCAGCTCGAACACCGAACAATACCGTAAGTAATATTCCGATTAAAAAATGTGCATCACCAAACAAAAACAGGCAGATAACTCCTATAACCACTACGATCACTGTACTCAAGACGTACGCCCTGAATTCATTTGTTAGTGCCATTGAATCTCTGTTTCTGAGGATTATTTTATATAGAATAAACTGAATCACACCTAAAACAAGCACAGTTGAAATAATGTATGTCATTATCTCACCTCCTTGTATTTATTTTATACTACAATGGATAATTTAGGTAATCCCTGCTTGCTGGAATACGAGCATTAATATAGCCCGGAATGCGAAGGAGCTTATCCGCACCGGGCTTTTTTATATCTGCTTGAAGGCAGATCTGCGCTCAGCTTTTCACAATTAGATAAACATCCTATAATAAGTAGAACTAATCAAAACGGGAGGACCCGTTCGTGGCTATTGAAAGAGAATCTGAAATGCCTGGAAAAACAGAACAAGTACATATGCACTTCTCACCGGTGGTAGAAGGAATCATTGTGCTCTGCTCCCTATTACACTCCGAGAGGGAGTTCCCACATATTCGTCTTGCTCCCATCGAGCAGGAGCTGTCCTTGCCCATTCATGCGTTCATTGAGGAATGGCAGGAGCATGTTACCGAAGATTTGCTAAATTGTCTTGGGCTGACGCTGCTGGTGCCACATTTTCAGAATGGTGACCTATTCTGTGCAGAGATTGCAGCTCTGCCGGAGGCTGAGTTCTTACAAGGATTCATTGGCGGAGAAGTGCCAGTGGATGTGCTCCAAGCCCTAATCGCTTCACCGAGGCTTATTTATACCCTTGAACCGCGCTATGAATGGGATACACCTGAGAAGCAGCAGTTTATTGAGCTCCTATGCTCCAAGCTGCAAACCTTCCAGCAGCAGTTCGCGGCGGCACTTGAGCATATTCTGCACATGGGCAGCTTTTCTAACCAGATTACGGAACAGCAAAAGGCAGTCGAGCACTCATTGGCCGAGCTGCAGCAGCTGAATATGAAACCTTTATCCCTGGCACAGTATCTCATGGGTAAAACATTTAGGCGGGTGAGCAGCTACAAGCTATATTATTTTATCCCCAGCTGCTTTACTCCCGTCCGCATGCGGATATTTAACGACTCCATCTGTATTGTGATCTACAACTGCACCAAGCCGCTCAGCGACGACCGCAAACAAAGCGAAGAACTGGCCAAGCTGCTTAAGGCGCTAGCCGATCCCAATCGGCTGCTTATTCTTCGAATGCTATGCGTAAGTAAAGAATATGGCGCTAGACTTGCGGAATACATCGGGCTGACGACGGCCACGGTGTCGCATCACTTGGACTTGTTGAAGAAAGCAAAGCTTATCAAGGAGGAAAAGATCGGAACGATCAAGTATTTCTCGGCAGATGCCGAACAGGTAAAGCGCATGATGGATGCCCTTCACCAGTTCACCGCTCAAAAATAACAAGTACGAAGAACGTCCCTCTGGGGCGTTCTTTTTTATTTTAATATTGATTTTACAATGTAAGATGTATATCTTATAAGATATACATCTTACATTGGGGTGATTTACTGTAATGATCCGTTCTATTATTCAAGTTGAGCAAGTAAGACGCACCTATCTCACCGAGCAGGGCATGTGGAGGAAGAAGAAGCAAACGGTCGAGGCGTTAAAGGGAATTTCGTTCGAGGTTGGGCAGGGAGAAATCTTCGGCCTTCTTGGGCCCAATGGAGCCGGGAAGACGACAATGATCAAAATTTTGACAACCATGCTAATTCCCACAGACGGTCATGTAAATATACTGGGGCTAAATCCGGTTACGGAATTCCGGGCGCTGCGCCCGCAGATCAATTTCATCCTAGGCGGGGAGCGCAATCTATATTGGCGGCTGTCAGCATATGACAATCTTACATACTTCGCCGATCTTTACAAGGTGCCCAAGGGCCAGCAGAAGGACAAGATTCAGGCGCTTCTGGAGCTGGTCGGGCTTGAAGCCTCAGCCCACAGACGGGTAGAGACCTTCTCCAAAGGAATGAAGCAGCGGCTCCAGATCGCACGTGGACTCATCAACGAGCCTCAAATCTTATTCCTGGATGAGCCCTCGATCGGCCTTGATCCGATCAGCGCCAGAAAGCTGCGACAGATCATTCATCAGCTGAATGAGCAGGGAACCACCATTTTACTCACGACCCACTACATGCAGGAAGCCGACGAGCTGTGCGATCGCATCGCATTTATCAATCAAGGTGAGATAGCGGCCATAGATACGCCAGAGCAGCTTAAGAAAAAAATTGGCCAATTATCGGTGATTCAGTTCTCACATGCTCACACTTCAGGGATAAGCGCTGCCTCCTCAGCGCTCGGGATTCATCCTGCTGTCCATCATCTGGAAGAAACTCACGATGAATATAGCACGACCCTGCGAATCCATACACCGGACCCTCAACAGATCATCCCGCTCATTTACAAAGAATGGAGTCAATCTGATGTGCATAATCTCTCCATTAACGAGCCTTCCTTGGAAGACGTCTATCTTCGTCTGATTGGAGGTGACAGAGATGCAAGCCGAATGGCAGGCACTGTTGCAAACCGCTAGGGTTCAGATGCGTTTATCCATGGCAAGGCCCGTGTTCCAGTTCGTTATCTGGATCTCTCCCTTCTTCTACGCCACGATCAGCTTCTTCATTTATGGGCGAACTTCCCGTGAGGCACTGGTGAACTATGTAGTGCTCGGTTCAGGCTTTATGTCTCTGTGGTCATCCATTGTCTATTCTTCAGCCAGCGATATTAACCGAGAACGTTATTACGGCACCTTGGAAAATATTTTTGCAGCACCGATTCCCTTCTCGATCATTCTGCTGGGGAAAATCATCGGCAACACCCTGTGGGGAATGCTGTCCATGGGCTTGTCCACCCTCTATCTGGTCGTCATCTTTGGTGCCAGGCTGGAAGCGGCCCATCCGCTGCTGTTAGGGCTGGCTCTTGTTCTTGTCTCCCTGGCACTTATCATCTTCGCCTTCTTCATGTCTCTCTTCTTTACACTGTCACGTCAGGCCGAAGCATTAATGAATTTTCTCGAATACCCCATCTATCTGGTATGCGGTTTCTTATTCCCAGTAGCCATTTTACCCGGCTGGATTCAACCCCTCTCCTATCTGCTGCCTCCTACCTGGGCCATTCAGCTGCTGCGAAGCACTTTAATGGAGAAGGAGCTTTCCGTCATCTTACAACAAATGGGAGTACTTATAATACTCACTTTGATCTTTGCAGGAATAGCGTGGTACTGTTATCAGGCTGTGGAACGCAAAGCACGAATCGATGGAAAGCTGGGGGTGTATTAAATGGAGGCCATTCGGCGTTTTTTCAGACATAGCCTGTTGTCTTACCGGGCTTTATTCGGCTGGCTGAATCCCAAGGTTTACCTGATTGTCATGGTCGGGATGCCGCTAAGTCAACTAATCTTCTTCACCTTCTTGGTCAACCATGTGTATGATGGGGAGAATCTAGCCGGATATATCGGGGCCAATGCCCTGCTGCTCTGTGTCATGAACTCCGTGTTCGGCATGATTACGGTCATTAATTCCGATCGCAGTTCAGGAACGCTTCAGCTTGTGATGGCCGCACCTGCCAGCAAGCCGGCCCTATTTCTGGCCCGCTCTTTGGCCCATATGGCGAACGGCTTCGTAACTGCTGGCATTGGGCTTATCTTCGGCATCGCGTTATTCCATATCTCCATCACCTCTGGACAAGTTCTGGCACTGATCGCGATATGGACAGTCTCTATCTTCTCTGCCTGCGGACTCGGGCTGATCATCGGCAGCTTCTGCTTGTGGACACCCTCCATGCATTTGCTGACCAACTTGCTGTCCAGCATCCTGCTGCTACTTAGCGGAGCCAATTATCCGCTGCAGGTGATGCCGCAAGCTCTCCAGTTCATAGCCTACTGCCTGCCTTTAACAAGGGGTGTTGAGCTGACCAAGGCGATCCTGGATCATGGGCAATACGACAATATGGGCCTGTATATCGGCCAGGAATTTCTACTCGGCTGTGTCTTCTTCGCTCTAAGCATCGGCTGCATCCGGTATGCCGCTTATTTGGCCCGGGTGAAAGGAAGCATGGATTTAAGCTGATCCTAAAAAGAAGCAACCCCTCTGCCTATAAATTAAGACGGGTTGCTTCTATTCAATATCCGGTACATGACAAATCTCTTGTCCAGCTGCAGCTATACGCCTCCCACTCCCCGTCCTCATCTCTTCTGCAATATTCGGCATGGAAGATTCGGTCGATCAAGCTTCCCTGCTCATCATAGAGGGTGTAAGGATAGAGGAACAGCCTGCCATCTTCCACTGCCCTCCGTTCTATAGCAACCTCTTGACCGTATCCCTCTTCTAGCAAAAAGGCCTCTGCTCCAGCAAAGGACAGTCCGTGAAGTACATGCAAGTTAACCATACTTACCTCCGTCTAGTAGTTCCGAGCCGTATTCCGAATAATGAGCTCCAACGAGGATTTCGTAGAGGCCCAATCGAGATGCGAATGGCCTATGTAAGAGCTGGCGAGATAACCGCATACCTCGGTCAGCAGCTCTAGTCCCAACCGGGAAGCATTGAGGATCGCCCTATCTTGGCCCGCCTGTACTCTTAATTGGCCGTCATATTTCCAATGCTGCCAAGTCTTCCAGACCTCTTCGTCATGGGAGTGAATTAAAGGGAGCTCGAAGGGGATCGCCTTGGTATAGCTAATAGAAGATTTTATTTTCCCCAAATCCTTATGCGTTAACGGCGTCACGGCCCCATTGAAAATAAACAGGTCCGCATGCCGATCATCCCCGCGCTCCAAGTAAACGATGTCCTGGCTCCTCATCACATGCCGGAACAGGCTGGCGAGTAAGAACACCTCTTCACAATCGGCAGCGTCAACGAGCAGCACTGCTCCCCGCTCTTCCCTAACCTCGATTCCCACTTCCTTCTGCCGAAGCAGCACGAAATGAACGTCGGTTGAATTGGGTTTAAACTTGATTCGCTTCATCGGTAATGTGTCAGTCATAAGTTGCTAGTCTCCCATTTGGCAAAGTGTTTAACCATCATGCGTAACTTCAAGCTCATGATTAGGATAGATGGTTCCGTACGTCGCGCAAAGCAGCATCCCTCCGCAAGCCTCGCTGTTACTTGAAAATGTATATACTCTTCAAAGGTATTCAGGCTGTTTGCCTCAATGGTGGCGATTAGTTTATTGAAATCCAGAACCTGCAAATACTTGGCTACGATTTCATAGCTTGTCAGGTTGTCTTGATTCGTATAGGGATCGTATGCCTGGATAGCTTGATAGATCGGACTTGACCGGTGGGGATCGTGCCTATACTTGCCTGCTCGTCTTCGTATTTTTTCATTTCTTCCTTGACGATATAATCCGGGTAGCCTTCTCTGTCTTGAAGCGGTTTTGTGCGGCACTGCGCTATCGCGTACTTGGACACAAGACCCTGCTCTTTCATGATACGGCCGATTCAGCGCCTGGAAACGATGACTCCTTGTTCCATAAGCTTGACTTTGATCTTCCGTGTTCCATATGCTTTTCGATTGGAATGAAAAATTTCTACGATAGCTGCAGCTACTTCCTCTCCGTTGTCTCTTTCTTTCGCTTCATAATAAAACATGCTTCTAGCGATTTGTAGGACTTCGCACATTGCTGATACCGAGTATTTATCACTGTTTTGCTGAATGATCTTTACTTTCGTCCCATGATCAGCGCGGTTTGCTTTAAAATATCGTTTTCCATTTCGAGTCACTGTACTCGTTTGCGAAGAGCGATGAGTTCATTCTCTTCAGCGGTTCGGTTATCTTTTTCAGAAAAAGAACCTGAGGTTTGAGCTTGTTTGATCCAACGATCGAGTGCGGACGGACTAAGCTCATACTTTCTCGCAATAGCTGCTCTCGGCTTTCCGTTTTCGTATAACTGGACCGTCTGTTTCTTGGCATAGTAGATCCGCTCCTCATAGTGTTGTTTTCATTCTACTAGCCCTTATTTTTTCTGTCCAACTAAGTGTAGCCGATCCAGTCATAATTCAGTTGGTTTAATACAACTTTTTTTCAAGAACGTCCTTTTGTTCGAAAATCCCATAAATCCTTTTTAATGTTATATTTATAATCTTTCGGGTGATTTCGGTTTCTAAATATTTGAAAGGGGCTAAATCTGTTAAACCACAATGATGAAAACATATCGGTACAAACCATCTCATCACGACGGTCATAAGTAAATCAATCCACTATTAGTGGAGGTTAAAGTTAATGAAAAAAGTAATTATTGTAATTATTGCTGTTTCATCGCTTATTGCTCTTTGTTCTTTGCTTTCTTCGGTAGTATTTGCAGATGTATTTAGTTACAAAAGGAGTACGGGACAATTCAGCGCTTGGTAGGATAGTTCTGTTGCATCATATGGATATACGGGGAAATTAGATTGGGCAAGATCTCATTGGAATGGAATTTCTTCTAATGTATCTATTGGCTATTCAACTAGCAATTCCTCACCACGGATGAATATTATGTCGGTACATCAAGCACTCCTCATTTATACGGGCATACAGAAATGTATATTCATCACTGGTATGGGAATTCATCTACAGATCCTGATAGTGCATCATGGGATTATAGTGTCATTTCTATTTACGATAACAATTTAGATGCAGATGGGTATAAGAACGATACTAATATCAAGCATACGACGACACATGAAGTAGGTCATTCAATAGGATTAGCTCACACCACGGATACTTATAACAAGTCGACTTCATTAATGACTGCAGGTGACGAAGCTGATCGTTATATAAATAGTCCATCAGCATATGACAAAAACCAGTTGAAATCAATTTGGGGAAATTAAAATAAATCTAAGGAGGATTTTGGAATGACTTTAAAAAGCAAAAAAGTTTCAATCATCACATTTTCGCTTGCCGCTGCATTAGTATTAGCTGGTTGTTACTATTATTTCATGATTTATAATTCCGTACACGAGGTTTCTCTACATGCTGATTACTTGCAGTTCTCAAACGCTGACAAAATGTATCAAGACGCTGATCTTGTTGTCATTGGAAGACCTACTCAAAGTTTTGAGAATCGTGAACAACATGTGCAACATTATTCAACTGGTGCAGTTGGTGATTTTTATACCTTTACAAATATTGATGTTGAGAAGACACTTAAAGGTTCTGTTGGCACCAACATAAATGTTATCGAGCCTGTGGCGATCGATCAAACATTACAGGGGAAAGATAAATTAACCATTGAAGGATATACGGAAATGAAGCAAGGAAGCCAATACTTAATTTCCCTAAAAAAGAATACATTCGGACAATATGGCGTCATTAACATGCAATCTGGAAAATTTAATTTGGATCAAACGGACCCAGATGATTTCCCCTCGAATATAAACTTAACGAAAGACAAAAAAGAAGAAAGGGACAGAAAGGATCAATTATTCAAAGAGATTCAAGTTAAATATTTGAATTAATTAATAAAGAGTAAACTATGTCATATGATTATTGGAATAACTGTCCGTGCCGATTCGGGATATACTGTGGGTAGTTTTTACGGTAGAAGTTATCGATCAGTCGCAACAAAGGATCCCACTCCGGGTAGGGTTCAAGGTTTTGAAACACCATTTTGGCTTCCGGAGTGTAAGGATAGCTGTCCTGTGAAGTTGTTCTCCTTAGCAATGCAATTCCGTCTATGTACGCATTAGAGACTTTATTATTCTTAATCTATCAGAAGTCGTTATACTTCATTTTTATCACAATTCTTCCTACTTGTACTATTATGCCGTCTTTGGGCAGCTGAGGAGTAGGGAGGACGGCTAACCAAAGCCATTACCTCCACCTGTTTATGTAAATGGTCGTCACCAAACTTCCCTTGCAATATCCCCTTATCATCCTCTCTATTATGGCTATGTATTCTGAAACTAAGGCCTATCATCTAATTAATACGATTTCCAATTATTCAAAAAGGTGTTTTCCACACGAGCAGACATTTTAAAATATGGAATCCATACTAAACATACGCCAAGAGCAACACCAACTGACCAATAAGATGCTATAATCTCTTCGCGAACAGCCTCAACAGTTGTTAGAAGCAAGCATGTTTCGATAATTATACCTAGCAGATTCATGCTGTAGAAAATGATCATTAAACGTGGCACGATCGGCTTCTCTCGCAAAAATTCAATTATCACATAACAGCAATAGAAGATGGTTAACCCCTCAAACACAGCATCAAAAGTCAAAATAGTTGTCCATTCAGCATCGTAAATTTCTCTGAACCACCATGTTTCAATCCGCACAACCTCAGAGTCTGTGAACAAGGCCGGCAGCGTTTTACCAAATAATTGTTTTGCTACAAGAAACATCGAAATAATCATTCCTATAAGAACGACAATCAACCAGCCGCCAATCCCTCTAGGACCATGAATATTTCGATCCCATTCCATCCCCCTTCCTGCCTGTTCGTTCTCTCTTTCTTCCTGATCTGCTTGGTTCTTCATTAGCTCTTGCAAAAATAGCCCCCCCAATATTTGGATTCATTTGATTCCTCAATTAGGTTTATCGACAAATCATTGTATTATTTTTACTATTTTTATTAGAACATCATAATATCTATAGTTTCCTCGCCATATTAAATGGGTATCGTATATGACTATGGTGTGCGCACCCCCAAGTCAAACCAACCTTCGTGCTGAATAGCGCCCCCTACATAAGTCGTTACGGATTCTGAGATCAGCCAGATTTGATGCTTGAACCCTACATTCTCGCCTAGTTTGAACACTTTATAGCTCGGCCTTGGAAAAATAATAAGGCGACAACAAAAACAGGTCCATCATGGTGTTATCCGACCATAATGGACCTGTTCAATGTAACAGAGCATTCCTGCTGCATCTGCTTCAGCTTTACCGGATCTCTTAAATCTTTCTGTTGTTGCAATACTTGGCATAATACTGATCGTATTCTGCTCGTTCTCGCTTTTTCTCGGCTTCCTCAGCTGGCTTAGTAAGGCTCGCATAGCGCAGTTTAGCTACATATTCCCCATCATCTTCAACTACAGCTTTAACCTTCAGTTCATCATCGAGTAAATAGTAGTCTGAGAATGAGTTATTCTGACCAAATCGATTCACACGCATCCGCTCTTACACCTAACAGAATTAAACATAAAATATGCCTTCACTTCGCTACAAAAAAGAAAAAGGCTTACTCCTTCTCATCGTTCAAGTTGGAATAGGCCTTTGAAAGTTTACCAAGGGTTTAACATTGTTAGCGTTTGATTAATTGGTTGATATTGTACGATCACGTTGATCGCTGGACTTATAAACGGGTTTACACAAAATATTGACAGACCCTTTACAGACTCATAATTAATACTCCGCTAAACTTTGTATGCGTTTCAAAAGATCTGCTTTTTCATCCAAACTAAGTTCATCCTTAAGTAAATTTATCTTGAAGGTTTTTATTTCACTAAGCAGTTCTTTAGAAATTGTCTGATTATTTTTCACTAACATTTCAGCCAATGTCACGTACACTGTAATCTTTGTACTAAGAGTACGATCACAACTCCTTTTATACCGAGACAGGACTTGTCTTATGATCTCATCCCCATCCGAATTTTTGGCAAAAAGTTCTGAACAGAAATCACTAACTGCATTTGTAATCTCTGTATAGTACCATCTTGCCTGATTACAGAAATCAATAGGCATTAGTTTTATTTCTTGCAAAGCCTTTTCTTTACGACTTGTTAATTCATTAAATTGTTTTTGTGTTAGTTGTCCATCTTTTATTTGACCTTCAATTTTCTCTAAATTAATTGACTCTAATTCATTAATAAGAATATCTTTTGTTTTACTAAAAATTCTTGGATTCTGTAACGAAAGCTCCACATAAACGATAAATATTAACGCTTTTTCCATTTCATCAACGATGCTTTCAGAATAAAACTCATTAAATGCCTTATTAATGGCTTCGTCGTGACTATAAAAGTCATTTTTATACCTTTCGACATCCCCATAGAATTCATCTATTAAATCTTGATACTGCCATGCCATATGCATTCACCTCTTATTTTTTTGGCACCTTATTATCACCATTATGAATAACTTCTATTGTAATGCCTGGATAATCTTTGTGAAAAGCACTAATATTTTTGTTACAGCTTATACATGTATCATTCTCTGTAAATAGTTTCATTCTTCCCTTTATATTCGGATTTGGCGGACCAAGTTGGTTAGCTAAATCATTTATTATTTTATGCTCTGTATCACTATCCCTTGATATAATTTTTCCTAAACTATTAGGAGCATCCTCTGCCGGGTACCTCACTTCGCCTTGTGGTTTAAATGAAAAACCATCGTAATTAATCCCAGCCTGGTGTGGTGGTGAAGGCCCGTCTACTTGACTGTGTGCATAGAATTCATTTTTTACTCCTGGAATGTTAACTTCTGCATATCCAAAGTTAGCTCCACTTTTATTCAAAGCCCCATTAGATAATCTACCTTTTAACTCTGACACCCTTTGAAGAATATAACCTTCTGTCTCTAGATTGATAAGTCTTGTTGGAAACTTATGTTCATCTTGTCCCGTCCCCTCAGCCTCTTCCTTCTCTTTTCTTTCTCTCTCTTTTCTTTCTCTTTCTTCCTTCTCTTTCTTCTCTCTCTCTTTTCTCTCTCTTTCCTCCTTCTCTTTCTTCTCTCTTTCTTTTCTCTCTCTTTCCTCCTTCTCTTTCTTCTCTCTTTCTTTTCTTTCTCTTTCTTCTTTCTCTTTCTTCTCCCGTTCTCTTTTTTCCCTCTCTCTTCTCTCTCTTTCCTCCCTTTCTCGTCTCTCCCTTGCTTCCTTCTCTCGCTTCCCTTTCCCTTCTGTCTTATCTTTATAAGGCTTCTTCGGCCCCTCATCAGCACCCTTACTAAACTGGAACAGCGGCTCGTCACCGGATCTAACCAGCCTTTTGCCTCCCTTGCCCAAACTTCCGCCACCTGGAATCGCATGTACCTGGACATCTTCTAAGGTGTAGTTCTTCGGATTGATCGCTTTATTGATATCATCGAACTTGTTCCCCAGCTTCTCAGTAGCTTCTCTGAAGGCAATGATCTTCTGGCTATTCTTAAATTTGTCCGCGGCCTTCATCATCCCATGCTTCGCCAACATGGACAGATTTATTAGGGATAGCGCTAAATCCAGCGTATCCAGCGTATTCTGATCCATCATCAGAAAACTAGGATTTGAATCAATAATCCCATGATTGAGATCATTTAGCTTCTGCGCGTTAATCCAAATCTGCCCTACACCTACCATGAGCTCTGCTGCGGCCAACAAGTATAATGAGGTTCCCCCTGTCGGAATTGCGGTGACCACAGCTATGATTCCATACATTAAGCCTGTTTCAGCAGCTGCCCGCTGCGGGTCAACTACGAATTTTTGAAAGTTATACCGGGAGTAATAAATGGCCGCCTGATTCTGTTTGCTGAAATAGTTCGGCATTTGTGGAACGATTCCCTCTAAGTAAGCATCGCTCTGCTGCCAATCCGAAATATACCCGGCTAGCTTCTCCATGCCTTGAGATAGGTAAGACTTCTTCTTGTTCTCAGCCTTCTTAACCGCGCTGGCTCCGTTCATTGTAGCTAATTTATGATCAGCCTTAGCTTCTTTCATCGCTTCAGCGGCTTGATAGTTCTTCTCCATGGCATCATTGTAATTTTTATAAGCCTCGGCATAGCTTCTTCTTGCTTCTTCTCTCTGCTCGTCGGAGCTGTCTTCGTCACTTTCTTCTGTCCCGGAGGAAAGGTAAACTTTCTGGTAATTTGCCGCCAATTTGTCCGGGTCATACCCCTTCAAAGTCTTTCTCATCTTGTCTTTATAATAAGGTTCATTCTCTATTCTCTTCGATACTCGAGAGGCCATATCTTCTCGAATGCCCTCGTTAGTACGGGTTCGTTCCAAGTACTCTGCATACTCGATCTGTGTGATTTCCCGATCTTTTAGCCTCTTTCCCAGCTGCTCAAGTTCTCTACCACGTTCTTCACTGAACTCGCTATAGTCCTTCTCCGTCATTATCATTTCCAGATACATGGCTTCAAGCTCATCATCGTTCAGCATTTCCGCCAAGCTCAGTTCAACCTTTTGGAAATCCAGCTTTGCACTCCGAATCGACACCGAGTCTCCGTCAATGCCTATATATTGCTTGGTATTCGCCTGCAAATAAATATACTTCTTCGCAGTCATCTTAATCATTTCTATGGTAGGGCTCGACTCTGCTTCCTGCATCGGGTCTGGCTCGGTGCCTAGTTCCAGCCCGTTCGAGGCATTCAGCATGATATCCTCCTGACCCACCAGACTTATGGAGTCTTTGTCCAGTGTCAGGCTGACTGTATTCTTCTCGAACAATACCCCGTCTTCCCCGAGCTCCATCTTCGCTTCTCCCGGCATGTGAAACACCTTGGTAGCTGGCTTTTGAAAAACCGTCCGTCTCTTCATCTCCTCCCCTCTTCCACGAGAAGAGTTCACCGCCATGGCCTGTTTCTCTATACCGCTGGGGAAATAGACTTTAATTCGCGCGCCTTCGTCCGGCATACAGTGGAAGATGTTATTTCCTTCTGGGGAATAGGGGAACCACCAGTTCCCCTGTTCATCATGCTGCTCGTCAATATCCAGATGGACCTTGACCATATTGTTAGCCCGCTTAACGACTCGCCCTTCCAAGGCAACGCCTTGGATAGACTGGTTGAACCGCGATTTACGGCGCAGGGCTTGGCGTTTAACTAGCAAATATTCATGCTGAATAGTGCCCTTTTCATAGGTTGTTACGGATTCCGAGATCACCCAGAGTTGATGCTTGAACCCTACATTCTCGCCTACTTTGAATACTTTATAGCGTCGACCTTGAAAAATAATAAAGAGATAACAAAAAGAGGCCAATCATGGTGTTATCTGACCATAATTGACCTGTTTAATGTAACAAAGCAGTATTAAAAACGATGGAATTTACACTCAAAGTGTGTACAAGCAAATGCTAAAGTCTCTTGTTTCTTCATTCGCTAACTACGATTTTTTACTCTTTCCATTGCGACTGTTTGAATTTTGTCGGGGAACTGCTTGAACGCTATCGTCTACACGGACACAAGACTCTACTGTTTCATGATCCGACCCATTCGGCGCCTGGAATTGCTGAATCCTTGTTCCCCAAGTTTGAATTTAATTTTGCGTGTTCCATCTGCTTTTCGATTAGTATGAAAGATTTCTACGAAGACCGTAGCTGCTCCCTCATCGTTATCTTTTTCTTTCGCTGCTTCTAGCAATTTGTAGGACTTCGCACATTACTGATACCGAGTATTTATCAGGATTTTGCTGAATGATCTTTACTTTCGTCCCCTGATCAGCGCGGCTTGCTTTAAAATATCGTTTTCCATTTCGAGTCGGTGTCTCGTTTACGAAGAACGGTGAGTTCTTTCTCTTCATCAGTTCGGTTATCCTTTTCAGAAAAGGAACCTGAGGGTTTAGCTTGCTTAATCCAGCGATCAAGTGCGGATGGACTAAGCTCATACTCTCTCGCAATAGCTGCTTTCGGCTTTCCATTTTCGTATAACTGAACCATCTGTTTCTTAAATTCTGCTGTAAATGTACGTCTGTTTCTTGGCATCGTAAGACAAGGATTTTTTTGCGTTCTTCATTCACAAAATAATGGAGTTCTAAAGTATCTTCTCACTTAATTTATTGCTTTTGTATACGTAGTTTCTAGAATCCCGTAATAGTAATATTTTTATACGAAATTGATTAAAACTGTATATTCAATTCTTCATGGAGCGCTTTTTCTATATATTTCTCAAAACTACTTGCTAAAATTTCTGTTCCACCAAAATCAAAGTCAAAGACAATAATCTCTCCATTGGAAGAATCAAAACCTATTGGATTGCCTGCACCATCTACCCCAATAACAACAAAATTCTCATATCCTTCAGGGAGGATACTTCTAAATTGTAATGATTTATCTACAAAAGATGGTGTAGCCACAAGCTCCGCCTCATTTAACCCTAAAACAATTGCTTCACCAACTGCTCCAGAACCATATTTCAAAAGAAACATTTTAAAGTCCTCTGGTAATTTTACTTTAAGTTTATCTTCAGCTTGCTTCACTTCCTCAATACTAACAGGACCTCCAAATGCTTCAGGGTACATTTCAAACTCCTCATCTATTGCAATTAACAACTCATTTTTCACTTTATTATCCCCCTTTTAATCATTTCATTAGCGTATCTTGCTTTCCAATATTCTTTACGCCAATTATTGAATTCCTGCCTAGCTCCTCCGCTGCCGACCCCACCCTTATTTCCAAATGGATGCTGTCTTTTATTTCCTAAATCATGGTATCTACTAGGCATCTCAATTATTGGACCCTCAACTCTTTGTTCATGATGATGAAGTATAATTGTATCATTTGCCCCATCTTTCGGTGAGTACCCTTTTTTAAATGAATATATCAGTTCTTTATCTGACATATTAGATAATGAACGTTGTGCTTTAACTTCAAAACCTTTAAATTGCGCAGTAAATTTACTCGTTTGCTCATAACCCTCTAATGCTTGTTGGATCTCTTCACGTGATACTTTATAAATATCTTTTTTTGAACCTGAATTCCCCGTCCCCTCAGCCCCAGGCTGCGGCTTGGTTTCCGGATCCGGCTTCGGCTTTGTACTATTACCTTTACCAGTACTATTTTTGGTGCCTTTTCCCTCACTAAACAGGTACCAAGGCTCGCCCCCATTCTTCCCAAGAGTCTTGCCTCCTGTTTCTAGAGCAAGTTTACCAGAAAAACCTAGGTTTAACGAGTTGCGGAACTCATCCCATGTCTTTGGCAGGCTATCTTTGATCTCGCCCATCCGTCTGCCCGTATTATCTAGAATTCTTCTAACGGCTGGATCATTGATCCCTGTCAACATCTTCGTTCGGGTTGATTCATTTATGAAATTTCTCGCTACTCTTCCCGCTCCACGGATCAAGAAAGCCAAATCCACGACCGATAAGGCTATGCCTGTGACATCTAGCATATGCTGGTTCATCCCTAGAAACTTTGGATCTTTGAAGTAATTCTCATTCTCCAAATCCTCCAGCTTCATAGAGCTTACGACCATCTGACTAATTCCCCACGCTCCGCTTACAATGGCATACAGATACATCGAGCTTCCGCCTGTCGGGATAGCCGTAATCAATGCGATTGCACCAAATACAAAATTCCATGCTGCTGCCTCTTTTTGTGGGCTTACCACAAACTTCTCTATGTAATACCGGGAATAATATACCGGGCTATTCTGGTTCTTACTTAAGTAGTCTGGCTTTTGAGGAATGACATAATCCAGCGTATACCATTCTTTTGCCTGGGTTAATTTGGATACCATTGGGTCCAGGATATGTTCTTTGAAGGCAGACAAGCCCTTGTCTTGTGCTATTGCCTTGTTAATGTGGTCGGTTATCGTGGAGCCCAGTTCGGACATCCTCTCCTTATGCGCCTCTTTTTTGGCCTCCTTCTCCATGTATTCCTGCTGCATCTGCTTCAGCTTTACCGGATCTCTAAAATCCTTCTGTTGTTGCACATACTTGGCATAATACTCATCGTATTCTGCTCGTTCTCGCTTTTTCTCGGCTCTAGACTTCTCGGCTTCCTCAGCTGGCTGAGTATGCCTCGCATAGCGCAGTTTAGCTACATATTCTCCATCATCTTCAACTACAGCTTTAACCTTCTCCTTACTATCTGGCTCATCCTGTAGCCTTTGCCTTGCTCGTTCCCTAACCTGCTCACGCTCCTCATCACTAATCTCCTCTTCCTTCTCCTCAATCCCCAGTATTTTATCGATAATATTATGATTCGTCCCCATTTTAAATACTTTGGTAAGATCATCTTTATCTCTTTCTTTCTTATATTTCTCGACCTCATCATCCATAATGGCATCTAGGTATAATTCTTCCATTTCGGAATCTGTCAGCATGTCTAAGAAGCTCATCTCAACCTTATGGATATCAACTTTCGGAGTTTTCAGCCCCACCTTATTCTTCGTGACAGCAATAAAGTCTTCTAGTCCTATAAAAAATCGAATCTCTTCTTCTGCCTTCATTTTGATATAATCCGGGACGGGCTGATATTGGCCAAACTCTAAGGTCTCACCCGCTACTAGTAGCAGTGAGCCTTCGGATTCCAAATGTATATTTTCCCGATCTAAATGCAGTCTTACCGTGTTATGCTCGAATAGCACTCCCTCTTCCCCAAGCTCCATCTTTGCATTTCCCGGAACGTGAAAGACCTTCGTTGTTGGCTTTTGGAACACCGTTCGGCCTTTCATTTCTTCATGAGTACCGCGAACGGAATTAATGGCAATTGCCTTCTTTTCTTTCCCTCCTGGGAAATATACCTTGATCCGAGCTCCTTCCTCAGGTAGGGCATGAAACATATTATTGCCTTCTGAAGAATAGGGAAACCACCAGTTGGTTTGTTCATCATAATGGTCGTCAATATCCAGGTGTACCTGTACCATGTTGTTAGCACGTTTTACGACTTTTCCTTCCAAAGCTACACCTTGAATGCTACGATTTTGCCGAACCTGAACACGAATTCCTTCACGCTGCACTAACTTGTACTCATAGTTCATAATTCCTTCTTTATATGTTAGCTGTGAAGCGTAAACTACCCATAATTGTCCTTTAAAGCTGACATTATCTCCAACTTGTACATACTGATGGCTATTTACTAAGTAGCCGACTGTATGGATACCTTGAACAGTTGAGTCACCTTGTCCCACCAACTGGTGGAGATAGGCTTCCTGGTCTTTGATCATCGTATAGGACTTGGCTTGCAAGACTTTATTCCACGAGAAATCAGGCACACCGAAGTAAACCCGAGGAGCATCCAGAACAATATCTGGCAAAATAGCTGTTCCGACTTTTGATGCTATCCGCTTTAAAAACTGCCAATCCGTTTCCTGATATTGCACCAGCAGCTCTCCAATTTTTGATTCCGGATGAGTAGCTTCATTCATTGCTGCTCCTCCAGGATAACGTTCAGCCAATTGTTCTATGAGTGAAGTATAGGTGAGATTTTTATTTTGATAGGAACGCTGCCGAACCTGTTGATCCATAACATACGACCTGGAGATTGCTTCAACCGATACGTGCCAAATCCCATCCTCAACGTTAATCTCCACCTTGGATATTCCACCAGCGAACCAAAATTCCTGATGTTCTCCTGTATGAAGAACTCGGATACTATCGTCAAAGCTCCCCTTTTCCAGGCAAATCTCGGCATCCTTCTCTGTCATGACTAATGTTAAGGTACAGCGGGCATGTTCGTTAAATTCTCGGTGTACTTGTATATTCCGTACTGCTTTATAAGGATAAGGAAACTCAACCTGGAACCTCGCCAATTCCGCAACCGCGTGATTAGCCTCATCAGCCATCCCATCACCTTCTCTCATTTACTTAAGTCTTATTAGCCCTTATCCTTGATGCAACAGTTCACTGGGGACAGGTTCCATTCCGTTGCTAAGTAATTTGATCTGGCCTCCGTATATGCAACTCAGACAGGAATGATTGGTTAAGGCCGGGACGCCCTCGATCTGGAGCTTCTCGTGCCCATTCTGCCACTGCACCTCACCAAAGCCATATCCAATGGGAGTAAAGAACATCAGGGCACCTAAATTCGGAACACAGGGCATTAACAAATTTTCCTTTCCAAATAGATGGGTTCCTGTATCTGGATCATAGTCAAACGAATAGGGAGAATAGGAAGCGGCTAAATTATTCAGCTTTAGCGGATGAAACTTACTGCGGCAAAATCCGAAGGAATATAAATTCCCATCCACAGTTTCACTAGGTTTTTCAAAGGGGATACCGGAAAAGATATCGGATTCTGAGGTTGATACTTTGCAATCCTTAACGGTTAAGAGAGGCTTGCCATTGAGATAGGTCCCGTTCTTATTAGGCTGATTCAGGATGTCTTCATGAGTACCCATTGTACAGTACATATAAGCTCCCTCAGTAACAAGCGTTTTCTTCTGCAAAGACATGTTCGTTAATTCATTGATTATAGACTTCTTCAGAAAATTATCGTAATTCACTCCTTCTCACTCTCCTCTATCTCTTCTATAGTGATGCGATCAATTGCAATACCGTACAAGCTATGACGCAGGATATGCTCTGCTACATTCAACCTCAGAATGACATATTCTCTATGAAGGTATGTTAATTTAAAGAAAGGTAATAATTTTAGAATTTCATAGGAATTAACAATAAATTTAAGCTGCTTTTGAGGTACAAAAGAGGTTGTCTGTTCCAGGCCTACAGCGGATATCTCTTGTATATCAAGTAGGAAATATGGAAGCTGTTGTCCAGGTACGGAGGAATCCATGATCATTACATTTTTCGAGGGCAAAGTTTTTGTATAATGAGACATGATCGTACGAATCTCTTCTGAGAACAATAGGGTGGGCTGTTCTAACATACAACCGTAATCTCTCAAGCCTAAGCCTTGAATCTGTACGAATTCTACTTCGTCTGCATGCTGGAAGCCACGCTGCAATGATCCAGAGCAGGATATAGATCCTTCTATTCCTCCTAATCTTGGATCACGTGTTAATAAGAAGTACTCCAAGAGATGAATCTCCTTTCCTTATACTTATTTCATACTTACATTTCTGACCACAGAATTGATTGACGTTGGGCTTCAGATAAATCCACCTTCTCCTGATCCTGATAGAGCATCTGACTTCCGCTCAAATCTGCTCCGCGAAAATCCGTATGTTCTAACTTAGCCCCTCGAAAATCCCCGGTAAGACGTGCGCCCTGAAAGGTTGCACCAGTAAGATCCGAACCAATAAACTTCATGCCATGAATACCGAAGAACACTGCTTCTTCTTCATTGACTGCATGCCGAGTTCCTATGATGGAGTGAAAGGATGCACCTTGAAGATTACAATTGGAAAAATCCGCATCAAACATGATGCTTCCGGAGAAGTCAACATACATACAATCACATTGGTCCAGTTGACAGCCTATCATCCTGGCAAAGGACCAGTTCGCCGCTTGTAACTTGACCCCCTGCAGCCGGGTATAATTGAGATTTATTCCTCCATATTGAGTGTTTGAAAGATCAGCATCTGTAAAATGCTCATGTACATAATCATGCGGTAAACCTTGATCAAGCCAATTTTTTAAACTCTGATCTTTTCTCCGATTGCGGTTACAGTAATATACAGACTCTCCGAGCAGGACATCTCCGTATTCTCCAACAATCACTTCAAACTCCTGTCCTTTATTCAGTGCCTGATAAGAGGGTAGAGCTACAACCTGCTTCATGGCATAACGAACCAGATGCACGCTGTAAGCCAGGAAAGGAGATAGTTGTTCCTTTTGCCAGGATTCAAAGAACCAGGGTTTAATTACACCCATATAAGTTTTTAACTGTGTAAGGCAAAATTGATCCCAGGCTTCGTAAAACGAATAAATCCACTTTGCCTCATAACGAAATTCAAAATGGTTATATTCCTGTATAGATGGCTGGTCACAGGCCTCAATCAAAAACTCAAAGGCCCCTTCTGCCAATCGTGTACGCAAGAACGAGAGACGAATAATCGCGCACTCCTCCATAGTGCCGGCAGCTTGACGATTTAGAGCCCACTTACAAAGCTTATCGATGACTGTTGTGATTTCTTCCGTCAGAGTATCTATATGCTGTACATAAAACGTATTAAGCTGCGTTATGTGATGAAGCCTAGAGGGCAATACCACATTCGATAAAAAATGATCCCAGGTTTCTAACGAGTTCATTGGATCCCCCTTACCAAGTACGTCTTATTAGGTCTCTATTCGTTTACCAGGATTTCGACACCTTTGATATTAATTTGTCCTTGGTCAATCTTAATGCCTGCCTCACCTTCCTTAGTGGACATATCGATTTGATTAGCCATAAAGAGAATCGTTTTTGCTGTCATTTCAATTTGTTTCCCTGTCTGAATTGAAACTTTATTACTGCTGTTGAGAATCATGCTTCCATCGTTAAACAACGTAATCCAAGCTCCTCCACCTGCTCCAATAATGCTAATCCTGTCTTTCTCAAACTTAATTTGCTGGCCGTGAGGGGTTAAAATAAACTTCGTATCCGGGTTAGCCATAAGGTCTTTCTTCAGATCCTTGTCGTAATGAACTACCGGCTGAAGCTGCTCCGTTTTTACCACCGTATTGGTCACGGTTCTGGTGTTGGTTACAACCGTCTTCTGTCCCCCGCTACCGTTATTTGCTGCAGACGTCTCTTCCATCGCCTCAGCCGGGAGCTTCTTTCGCACTGTGCTGAGCGCAATTCCTTCTGACTCTTTGAAACCAGGGAAATAAATTCGCACGTCATCTCCCTTCTCCGGCATGCAGTACCAGCCAGTTTGATCTTCAGAAGCGTACATGGTGGAGTACGGGAACAGGTGGGCTGTCTTCAAGCTCCAATCCTGATCATATTCAAGCTGCACTTTCACTTCGTCTCTCACGACATCCTTGACCTTGCCCTGAATCGACGCACCAACAATATGAGAGTTATATACTTTCTTCTGGTATGTGGCTTTCTTCGAACGCAATGTATAGGTATGGGTCAGCACACTTCGATGCATTTCTGTCAGAATCTCACATACATGAAGCTTCTTCCCCTTGAAAGTGACCCTATCTCCTAATTCCATCACCTGATTCGTGACCAATTCGTAACATATGAAATCTTGTTCAACAAGCGGCGCCTTCTCGTTTTCAGCTATTTTTTTTAAAGCGAGAATATCTTTGTAAACTCGGTAATGGGTTGCCTGAATCTCTCCTATCTCCTGATGCTCCGGCATGCCCATATACACTGAAATCCGATCCTGAATTACAGAGGGGACCAGTGGGGCGTGATAATGAGAGGCCAATCTTTTGAGGAATGCCCAGTCTGTCTCCTGGTATTGGAGCGTAAACCCGCCTAATGTCTTATGTTCTGTATATGTATCAATCAGATTAGCTCTACTATAAGTATCACAAATATGCTTCATTACTGAAGGAATGGGCATAGCGGCATTTTGGTAGGCGCGAAACTGGGGTTTGATGTCCATCGCGTACGTATGTGAAATGGCTTCCGCTTCTAACCAGTAGGCATCCCGATCTACACGCACATGCAGTTTTAGAATCATCCCATGAAACAACGTGTGTACCTTGCCGTCGGCATCTGTATAATACATATGAATTGGCAGCTGTTCACTAGCCATCTTCACATATTGCTCTTCCATCTCCTCAGCAATAATCCCCGTGAAGCGTAGTCTTGCATGGTCTTGAATTTTCTTCTCTAATTTCAGCTCCAGCAGTGTCATCTCAAACGGAGCAATTTTCAGGGTTTCATACGTAACCGTTTGAATAGCCATCTATTCTCAACTCCCCTTTACCATTTTCATACCTAAACCACTTATTATACGAGCCTTCTTAATCGACAACCATTCTCTGGGGTCCCTGCTTAGACCCACCCAAATGCTTTTTCCGGCCACCCTTGGTCTCCTCCAACACAAGTGCTAGTGCTTGATGTAATTTATAATTGTCGTATTCGTTATATGAAGTTCCTGAACGTGTACTTAGATATTGCTGAGCTACTTCTCTCTCAATCGTTCCTTGGTTAAGACATAATAATGCAAACATCAAATCCATAGGGTCAGAACTTCCCGAAACCAGCATCTCTTGAGCAAATCGATTAAATATCAGAGGAGACAAAGTTCCCTGCCTATTTCCTGCATAAGCCGCATTTACAATATTCAAGGTATTGTATTCTGTGACCATATCTGCGAAGTCGAGATAACTGGAACGAAGTGTTGCCCCCTCCTTAAGCTTGAAGCGGGCCAGCTCTAATTCCTGATCATTTGGGACCGTATCTTCAAGAATGATCTTCCCTGTGGATTCATCGAAATCAGGCGAAGAGGTACCCGGTCTGAACGCTATCTTGAGCACGAGCAAACGGCCTGTTGCCTCATAAGGAATTTCCGTCTTATCTTTCAGGAGATACAGATCCCCACGAAACTTAATGATTCCTGGAGATACTGTCAGCACCTTGTCTTGGACAGTAATTTCCGTTCCCTCAACTATTCCGTCACTGAGATTCTGGAAATGAATATTAGCCAGATCCCGGGGAAAGTCACGTAAATTCTCAAGCATTGTCCTTTTTAAAATGCGGCCTTTCTCGAACTTCGGCTTTATATTCACGAACAACACCGTTCACCTCCCTTCCTGATCGCCCCTACTTAAACCCGTCAAAAAAATCTAATTCCGAAACATCCTGTTCAAACGGGAATATAACTCCTTTGCCTAGATACAGCTGGTCTGCTTGGCGTGCTACAGGAAGTACATGAAATCCCCATTGCTGGAGATCGGCATATACAAAAAACTTGGTTTCCCCATTTACAATAGAATCCGTATCATCCTGAGGAATCCGGCCGTCTAGGTGCTTGGCAATATCCTCATACAAGACAGGCTTATAGTTATTTGTCTGATTATAATAGCTGTATTTATGTCTTAGTTGTCCATCGCTCCCAAACAAGTACAACTCTACTTCAGCTACATCTGAAGGTCTGGATACTGCACCTGGAGAGCCGTTACTTGGATCCAGATAACGAATGAGCTCTACCTGACGCCCACTATGCGTATAAGCACTCACCGCATAAGGAATCATCGCGGCCTGATTCCGGATCACCGCCTCGACAGTCCCTGACTTCCGCGCATTCCAGTACCTGATCGCCCCGCGCAGACAGGACAGCTTCAGCTCCGGCACCCGCCCCTCTGCGGGCTTCTGCCGGAATTCGATGCTTCTTCCCGGAACGAACTCCTTGAGCGCTTCCCGGAAGACATCAATCCGGCAGGACTGACCGGTCAGCTTAATGATCGAATAATGGCCAAGCCGGCCCTCCTGATAGAAGTCCTCAAGGAACTTTCGGACGACATTATAGATGTCCGCCTTGATCAGCTGACTGATCTCCTTAATGTTGAACACGACATCCGGGAATTCATACTCATCCTTCAGCTCGGCCCCCCGCCTTACCGAGAGGAACCAGCGCTCCATGGTCGTAATCTGCAGATCCTGCTCTCTCTCTTCCTGGTGCTCGGAGTAGAAGCGATTGCGTAGAATGCCTGTTTTGCGAAAAAACTGCTCCTTCATGTTCTCGGCAATCTCCCACAGAAAGTAGAAATTGCCCCGCACACGCAAATACTCGTCCCGTGACCTGTTCTCATACTGCGCATACGCGGTAGGAATGATGGCTTCCGCCTCGGCATACTTGCGCATAAGCTCCGCATAAACCTCTCCAATACCATGCTGGTCCACCTCGCGGAACAGGTCGTTCCCAGGAATGGGGATCAGGGAATCAATATCCGTGATCGTTCGGCGGCCTGATGTGTAGTAATCGGCGAATACGATTTTCATAAACTGCATAATGCGGTAGGTAATATTGTCTCCGCCGAAGTGGGTATCCCCATTCTCATAGGTCGTCTCCATATCAAGCCGGAAGGACATGTGCCCATCCGCAAATTCGAATTTGCAGGAGGAGAGGTCGGTCGTCCCGCCGCCGCAGTCGATCACAAGCGCCTGATATTCCTGGCCTTCCCGGAAGCTGCCCTGCTCAATCCCATCTGCAATTGTGTTATAGAGCACGGCCATCCCTTCATCCAGCGCATGCTCGCGTTCGATGATATAGTCGGGCAGCAGCTCTGTGAACATATTAAGGAACGGTGCCTTCATCTTGATCGGACTCGTAAAATGCAAATACTTGAACTTGCACTTGAACTGATGCTCGGCCATCGAAATGATATAGCGAAGATAGGCTTCCAAAATATCTCGGCGTCTAACCCCAACGGCATTACCCTCGGCATCCGTAATCTCGATCGCCTTGTTATATCCGTTCACCCAGCGCTTCAGCCCGAGGAACACGTTGGCCCGGCCGCTGTACCCGCTGCGCCGCATGTTCTTCAGCGCTTCATAGCCGAACTCGTACTGTATCGCTTCCGGGTTCGAGCAATCCGCAACGCTGACAGCCGTAGGCAGCGCTTCTGTCCATTCCAGCTGCTTGTAGGTCGAGTCCAGGAACTTGACGAACTGTACCTCTCCGGCCAGAAAGCGGCCGCTAAGCCCATCAGCCTGCTTCAAGTGACGGGCCTGACCCGCCTGGCCCGCTCCGCCCGGCAGACAGGCACCCGCTGTCGTATTGGAAGTGCCGAAGTCTATCGCCAGCACGGCGTCCGTCTCCTCTAACCGGCGGATCTCCAGATCGGCTAGCGGAATCTTGTAATAATGCAGCTGTGCTGGCGGCAGCCCCTGCTCTTGATAATAGGTTTTATAGAGGTACTCCGAATCTCGTCTGCGGAAGAATAACAGGCTGTACTGGCGATTCGCCGTGGCTGCCCACTCGTTGCCCGCTTCAGCCGTAAGATAGAAGCCGCGCTGCTCATTATCCTTATGTAAATTGAATATCCCACATATCTCCATCTGATCATTGACCAGGAGCACATTGGATTCGTTCAGCTCCGTCCCGGCGCTAACTCTGTAGCCGTCGCTCTTGTCCACCGCCATGCCTTCATACAGGACGAGGCGGGCTGGCACCCGAATGGCGCCATCTCCCTTCAGCGGCACTCTAGCGTATTGCCTCAGCGCACGCTGAAGCCGCTCCAATCCGCCTTCGCTGGCCGTCGTAATCCACAGCTGCTCGTCTGCGCTCAAATATTTCAGGATGACGCGGATCATCTCTTCCCGGTCCAGCCGCCGGGTCAGACCTTCTACCAATCGTTCTTTATAGCAAATATTGCGCAATTGAAAGGTTGTCATCTCTTCGAGCTCTTCCCGGCTGTACCGGATCGCTCCCCGAATGCGCTCTTGTTCTGTAGAATCGGTATAGAGTCTATATCCCCTCATGCCTCACGGCCCTCCTTCCTCCCCTTAAGTCCAAGACAACAAGCATGACCTGCCTATGTCTAATACAGGGCTATCTGATCGATGAGCATCGTCTCTTCCTGCTCCAGAATTCCGAAATGGGCATCCCAGTAAATCTCAGTCCGAAAGCGGACCGGCAGGAATAAATCCAGAATGAGCTCAAGCCTTTCGGCGGCCCTTGCCGATGACTTCTGCCCGATGTAGATCAGCATCTCATCCTTCTCTTCACTGTTCACGTAAATCGTAGAACTGCGGAATGTGCGGCTGATCAGACTTTTCAGCAGATGCAGCGACTCTCCCGTGTCATACATAGAGAGCAGGCTGTCTGCAATCCTGTCCTGCTCCTCCTTATCGAACAGGCCGAACTGCTGGGCAATCCGCTCCCCGAACCTGCCTGACAGCAGGTCGCGAATGACGAACCTGATATGGTACTCCCGCTTGTTCATCCCCTGCATCATATCCAGATCGGCCAGAAAATGAATGACGATATCGAACAGCGTAGCCCGCAGTTCTGCATCCTCCTGCAGGTTCAGATCGAACAGCTGCTGAAAAATATCCTCGAACCGGTAATAAGGGTTCACCTCGACCCGGGTCTCGGCGGCTCCTGCGTTCAAATCCTGCTGGCTGAGCTCCATATACGGCGAGTACACCTCTGCCGGAACAAAGGTCAGACTGCCCTTCGGAATCCCGGCTTCGCGCGCTTTAATGACAAGATCCCAGATGTAATTCAAGCCCATTCTCCTTCACATCGGTATTCAGGAAATAATAGCTGCACCTGGGAGACTAGAAAGCTCATTAGATCCTCCGCCATATAGCGAAGCTCACTCGGCAGCTTCTGATCGCTGAAGATCAGCCGCATCACCTGCTGGGCCGAATTAGACCGGATATCATCAGTGAGGAAGTGATTTAATTCGTAAGTCAGAGGCTCAAGAGGTGGATGCTCGGCAATGCTTAGGTCGATGAATTCCAGCAAGGACGCTGCCTCGAAGGAGTGAATGAGCTGCAGCACTTCCCCTTTGGACCGCACCACCCGCGGCGCATGCTTCCGGCCATAGTTGCCGACGAAGTCAGACTTCTGCCGGTTCGTCATCAGCGCATAAGTGGGCTTGCTGATAAAAGTTGAAGTGGGCTCCACCACCCTCAGCACCCGCCAGGTATCGGATTTCTCGCGTGGCGAGACCACGGTGATCTCCTCTGCGGTCCGCTTAATATAGCGGATCGTATCCTCATCGCCTTCCACCAGGTAGCCGTGCTCAAGGCCCAGCTTGCGCAGCGGCAGGACATGCTCGAAATTCACCCGGTCGGCCGCTGGCACCGGGAACCCTCCGGTCTTCAGCTCCAGGCGCTGAATATTCCACAGCGGAATCAGTCCGGTGCGCTTGAACTTCTCGAACTCTTCCAGCTGGATCGTAACTTCGGTAATCTCTTCCTCCTCGGCATCCAGCTCTTGGTCACATCCGGTAAGAATGACATCCACAAATTTATAGACATAGGGATGGTTCACCGTCTTCCAGGGCTGGCCATTCTTAAGGAACAAGGGGTACAGCTTGTCAATCTCATCTATGTAGTCCCGGTTCTGCTGCAATCTAACACGAATCTCATAGCGGCGCCGCTGGGTCACGAGCTGGCCGGTGAAGGTTCGGCCGCTTTGCAGCAGGCTGCGTATTTGAAGATGGCTGCACTCCAGATAGATCGTAAATAGCCGGGCTTCCACGCCTTCGGCCAGTGCGAGGCTAATCTGGTTCAGATCGATTTGTTCTGGCTCGCCGTCCTCAGGAAGCATGGGGAAAAGATACTCATGCAGCGGGTCCCGCTCGTCCCGGTGGCAGATCGTCCCATAAATATCGTATTGGCCGTCCTGCTCAACCACCTCGCCGAACACGCGCTCTTCTACCTTGCGATTCAGCTCCTCCTGATACTCGGTAAGATTCAAGAAGACGCTGGTCATCAGGCTGCGAAGGATCCTCCGCTGCTGTAAGTCTTCCATCTTGTTCAGACGATCTAGCACGATATCCTTCATGGGGTGGTCCCTCCTTCGGCATGAGTTTTATCCGCTCCTGAAGCCGGCGTCGCCGGACTGGATGAAGCCGCGTTGGGGGCTTCTGCGGATGAAGAAGCGCCCGAGGCAGAAGTCTTGCCGCTCTCCGAAGCTTTGGATGAGGCCGGCGTCGCTGTGGTTGGAGCTGCCGGGCTCGTCGCTGTCTGCGGAGCTGCTGCCGGAGCTGCCGGGCGAGACGCTGTCTGCGGAGCTGCCGGGCGAGACGCTGACGTCTCCGGCGTATCCGTATCCAGGCTGCCAGGCAGCGCCTCAGCCTCTCCGCCGGACGGCACCGCCGGATGCAGCAGGTCATTCACCTTGCTGATCTTCCGCTCCATTGCAAGCACTCGCTCCAACTTGTTAATCTCCTGGTACGTTTCCTGTGCCAGCGTATAGGCGTCAATAGCTGCGGAATAATCCATGGTGGCCATACTCCGGTCGCCCTTCTTCTCCAGATTGTCCGCCTGGAGTGTCTTGGTCTGGGTGGTCAGGGAGTCGATCTTCCCCTGGGCGGTCTCGATCTTCTCATCCGCCTGCTTCTGCCCGTTCTCGTAAGCTATTTCTATGGCAGCGGATCTGGCCTTCTGATAGGTTTTGAGAGCCCCATAATAGTCTTGAGCCTGCAATAGCCCGTCTCCCTGCTTGATCATTGCAGCAATCTGCTCAATCGCTTGGCTCTGGTCGATCTTCTTCTGAATGTCCTCTGCCTTGTACGGCTTAAGATTCTCCGCTTCCTTCAAGGCTTTGGTATAGCTGTCCCGCGCCATGTCATAGCTTCCATCCTTAAGGTAGCCGTCTCCGTCCGTCACCGTCTGAGCAACCCGCTGCTTCTTCTGAAGCAGCTGGAAATGATATTTATCCTTGAGCTTGCTTGCCGCATTCTTGGCTTCGCTGTATGCCTTCAGCGCCTTCGGATAATCCCCGGCGGCCGCATACCCGTCCCCGTATTCTATAGACTCCTTCATCTGCTGGGCCGCCTGCACCAGGCGCTCCGCCTGTTTGGCATACATATACCAGGCGCCGCCGCCCATCAGGAGCATGGAGATCAGCATGATCGCAATCCGCTTGATCCACTTTTTCCGATTCTTCGGCTTCTCGTTAAAGATCTTGTTCACATACACGGCAGCTGCCGTGTAATTATTTACGGTCTGTGCCTGTTTGCTCAGCAGAAGCTCTTCAAGTGTATCTGTTAATACTTCCGGCTCACTGCTGTCTGCAAGCGCATCCTGGATCTCCGGTATTTCGATTTGATCCCACATTCCCGCCGTACAGAGCAGAAGCACATCCCCGTCAGCAAGAGGGGTCTTCGGCGAGATATACGGATCGAACCGATCTGGCTTGCCCAAGTAATTCAAGAGATTGCCCCGCTCTTCATGCGTCGATAGGCGGCTCTCAGCCAGCTTGCCGCTGTCTACCAGCAGCTGGGCCAAGCTCTGATCCTTGGACTTCAGGTTCAAGCGTCCATGCCGGAACTGATACAGGCGGGCATTGCCGCAGGAAGCCCACACCATGTTCGTGTAGTTGGTGACGACCACCAGCAGACTGGCCTTCAGTCTGACCCGCTGGCTCTCAAACTTGAGCCACTCATGGGCAGTCTCCAGATCATTTTTTATTTTTTTGCGGGACAAAGACGGCTTCTCCATGAAGTTCTCCAGAATCACCTTAACCGCCATCTCCGCACTGAGCAGCTCCCTATCCGTATCCAGACCGTCAGCAATCACATAACAGGCCATGTCATCCAATTCCACAAAAGCGAAATAGTCTCGGTTATCCAGAAACGATCCCGCCTCGGAGACGAAGGCTGTCTTGAAATCACTGTTCTCCTTCCTCATGCACAACTCCCGCTTTCTCGGTCCCCCAGCGCTGCATGGGGCTTAGAGACAGGCTCTTACCAGCCTTTCTCCAAGATCATGACCGTTGCATTATCCTGATGTTTGTAACTCTTACCCTCTATGTAATCAATAATGGCTTCTGCCGTATCCTGTGGAGGCTGCCGTCTCATTAAGATTTGCTCCAGCTCTACCTCTGTTAAGGCGTCATAGACTCCATCACTGCACAGAAGAACGATGTCATCCTTCCTGAGCTGGATCGGCTCGCCAATCTCCATACTCTTAAACCCTTCATACCCCAGATAATTGATCAATTGATTGCGTTTGGGATTCTCCCTAGCCTCTTCTCTGCTGATCTGTCCTGCTAAATACTGCTGCTCAAGAACGGTCTCCAGGGTATGCTTGGAATTCACAGCCATGAACTCCCCATCCCGAAACAGCAGAATCATGCTGTCCCCTACAGCCCCCCAATGCAGCAGGCCTTGTGAGACTACAGCCGCCACCAGAGTGGTGCCGCCATGTGCGCCGCCCAATTGCTCAATAATTGAACGGTTGCTGACCGCTGCAGCCCTGTGGAAATACTCTTCAATGTCCCGAATGCTGCCTACCTTCATGAATTCCTGAGTAAACACCGTAACCGCCAGCGTACTGGACATTCTGCCGTTAGCCAGCCCGCTAATCCCATCCGCGATCACCGCCATCGTCCCCAGCTTGGTTGCTGCACTGGCAAAATAATCGTCCTGCTCCTGCCGTCGGCCCTTGGTCTGAGCGTTGCCAATCTCAATGTCCGAAGGAAGTTCCAGCGGCTCCGGCGCTTTCTTCCGCTCTCCCAGCTTCTTCTTCAGCACAATCAATAGCAGAACAGCCAGCAAGCCGGCAATCAATACACCATAGGGTTCCATCCAGTCCCAATTGTTCATAACTATCCCTTCGCCTAACCGTTATCCCATTCAAAATGCGGACCGCAAAGCGGCACGAACACAAACTTGCTCTTGCCGAGCTGGATCAGATCATAGGCATTCAGCTCAGCAGGCGAGTAGACGGCTTCATTGTTATGATAAGCCAGTCCGGAGGCATCTCCCGGCAGCAGGTAGAAGTTCCGCTTCTTCGGATCATAGACAATGACCGCATGATTGCGCCGGGATACCGCATTATCGCCGATAATGCGGATCTGCATCTCTTCGGCCCGGCCGATAAAGTTCTTCTCGGCCATGATGCGGTAATCTTGGCCCATCTGCGGGCCCTCGACACATACGAGCCAGCCCGTAACCGGCTGGATTCCCGTGGTCTCCCCCATATAAGGCATGGTCTTCTCGTCCATATCCGCCGCAGCTGGCGGTCTCCGGGTATCCTGTCTGGACGGCTCCATGGCCGTGTTGCAATACGGGCAAATATTCCCGTGCTTTCTCGTGCTGAACATATGGCCGTTAGGGCATCTTGTGAGGCTCATTTCGTATTCATTCCCCCGTATCTGACTTCTACTTCATCAACAATCTTGTATTCGCAATAAAGATCATGTCCCCATAGCCTAGCGGCTCGGGACTCTCCTCGCTAAGCCGCCTTGTATCGCTCCGGCCAGCCTTCCTGATACCTGTGCCGCTTTGGGAATCGGCATCCTCGATGTACCAGCTGTCACCTACACGGTTCAACACGGCATGCTCCGGACTAATGAGCGAGGCATATTCACAGTCCGATAAATCTATATCAACTTCGCTTTGGCTTGAGCTTTTTCCGATCACCACCGAGGTCTCGGTTCTGACCAGCCACTCTTTAATGCGCTCTCCATCATCATCCAGCAGGACAATCTTGGATACTGATTCCTGGCTTCCCTTGCGGAACTGCCTGTTCCCGCGGCCGTCCGTCCAGATATGAAGACAGGCAATCAGGGCACATACCGCTACGACAAGCATTTGCAAAATATAATGTACCGGGCGTAAATAAGCATAAAGCACCATCCCGGCAAGCAGTCCGTATATTAACAGGTTAATCACTAAATTAACTCGGGTTTTATCGGCTTTCAAAATACGTAACCCCCGTCAAGTCCATATTCCTCTCTAACTAGCTCATTTCTTATGAACACCGAAGAAATGATTGAATATATCCGTAGTATCCATCACATTGTTCTTCTTGGAACCCTGGTGATGGGACGATGAATTCCCTTGCTCCTTCTTCTGCAAGGGCGTGCTGAAAAATTGTGCGAAATGCTCTCGCACCCGATTAGGGTCAAATGAAGCAGGTCCCGATTTAGCTTCCGATGGAGCCTGTGAAGCACGAGCCGTACCGCCGCTCTCTTGGCCGGCTTTGGCTTCTCCGGTTAGCTTTCGATCATAATCCAGCCTGAGCTGGGGATCATTCAAGGTCTGGTAGGCTTCAACAATCTGCTTAAATTTCAAGCTTGCTTCGGCACTTCCGCCGTTCACATCCGGATGATACTGCTTGGCCAGCTTTCGGTAGGCCTGCCTAATCTCAGCTTCCGTGGCCGCTGAAGTTATGCCAAGCTGCTCATAGTAGTTGATCAACCTTTTGAACCTCCTTCGGTTCTTGCTGGGTCTAAATCTAATTCTCTTGAATAGATAGATTGAACTGAAGTTTTACATTGAACTTTCTATTATCACGGCCTAATACGGCTTTATAATATTCATTTCTTTAGTTCATTCTATTTAGATGGATAGATTTTAAGAGGCACAAGGCCTCTTAAAATCTACAGGTGCTGCTATACGAACACTTAGTTCGCGGTGTAACCGCCAGTCAGTTTGGCCAGCTCGGTTTTGTCTTTCTTTTGTTTTACATAAAGTGTGAATGTGCCTACGCCTTCTGTATCGCCATAGTGTTCTTTGTAGTCGACCACGAAGGCATTCGGGAATTCAACCTTACGGACAACTTGATCCGCGGAGATGACTTCCAGGGTCAGCTTGCGATAGCAATCCGCTTTCTCTGCAGGCACCAGAGACCATGTAGCCAGCTTCAGCGTGTCGTCAGCCTTGTCTCCGTCGGTTGCTGTAAGAATTTTACCGCTGATTTTTAGCGTAGAGCCCACATCCGTGGATCTAGCATTGGAATCGTCCGGTGTGTCTGTGTCGTAAACTACCGTCTGAATGTTGTCGAGTCCAAGCTCAATTGTTTCTGCACCTTCTACTTTCAATCTGAATCCCATACTTGCTTCCTCCTCAAAATGGATTAATGAATGGTCGGGTTCCTTATGGTGGAGCCCTGATTTATGTAACAAGGCTAGCTGTCTGGCAGCTGCCTTCCACATACGCTTTAAGAGGCCCCTCATACTTTGACAGGGCTTGTTCCTTTGGTGATCATCACTTCGAGATTCTTCACATTGCCGTTATAGACCAGGTCGATATGGCACAGGTTGTTCTTCTCGTCGATGACATAGTTCATGTCATCCCCATCGTGAATGATAGAGTTCACATACCCGCGCGAGGAGAGCCATTTGCTCTTCTGGCTGCTAGGGTTGTTACTGAAGAACTTGATGATATTCTCATGCTTGAAGTCGGCTGTCTGGAATCTTAAAATGCGCTCAATATATGTACTTACCAGCGTCTTGTAAATGGAATCGAATCCATCCTCGGATGCAGCCAGGCTTCTCGCCTTGTACACGGTGATGCGGCGGATGTCCTTATCCTGAAGCTGAGCATTCTCAGACGAGAAGATAAAGCCGAAGTTCTTGCGGTTAATCATGTCCTTGATGGTATTCGTGAAGCCGGTAATTTCCTTGGCCATGGTGGTCACCGTGCGGAAGCTGTTCTCCCCGGCCTCAATGTCGTAGCGAACCCCGGGGAAGTCTCTGCTCGTATTCTTGAAGAGCTCCTTCAGGTACTCCGGACATTGATATGCAGCAACAATCCCGGCAGCGACATAGGATGCTCCAACATAGACACCTTCGATCCACAGTCTGAGCACGTCTTCCTTTTCCTTGGATAGCTGCGCCCCGTTCTCAGTGCGAACCATGCGGCTGTCAATAATCAGGCCGGACTTGTCCTTCGGAATGATCGTGAAGTTAGGCACGCACGGAATGGTATACTCACTGTACTCTTTGCGAAGTAAAGGAGCGCACTTATCGATATATTTGTCGATACCCGCTGTTGCCATATTGTTAAAGGTCGTATCTTCTCCGGTCTCGAAGTTGAAGAAGATCTGCACTTTGAAATCCTTCACGACCTGCATCAGCATAGCCAGGGATTCCATCGTATTGCCGTCCTGCTTGCTGATCTTCTCGTTCCCCTTGAAGCGTTCACGGGTGACTTTGACCTTGCCGGCCGTCTCCAGCTCCACAGAAGGAACAATGCCGAACCAAATGGTGTCGGTGAAGTCATTCTTAGAGTTGACTGTGTTCAGGTAAGTTTCCAGTCTCGGGATGTTGGCGCTCTTCACCGTGACATCCAGCTTCGTATTGGTCACCAGCAGGGAGGGCACCATTCCCTTGTTCTTGGCCGTATACTGATCGAAGAACATCTTCACACCCAGAATTTTCTCGACCAGAGGCTTCACGGTTTTCACAAAATCATCTTTGGCGGTCTTGTAAAATTCCAGGTAGGTGTTGTAATTCTGAATCTCCTGCTCCACATTCACTTCACCGCTAACCGCAGGCAGCGGGCTGAATGTGCGGACAACCAAGTCCTTCACATAACCGGAAGGTGCTTCCGAGATCGAATGATAGTCCTCTTCGAAGACTGTCGCCAGGCTGCTGGAGCTGCTCTCATCCAGCAAGACAAGCTCGGTGCTTTCCGCCTTAGGGGCTTCAATAATCTTCAGCTCGCCGCTATCCCCGATCGTAAGCATACCGATCTGAACGACTTCTGAATTGTCTTCCTCCTGCGATCTTCCCAGCAACAGCCGGGTCTTGATATCCTCAATCGCCAGCGGGAGCATAGCCATAACATTGTTGTAGTTCGCACTGGCCTCCTCGAACATCGCATTCAGCTTGTCGCCCATATCCAGCTTCTTCGGATCTTCCTCCTCCAGCTTCTCGTACTGTCCGTAAAGATAGTGAATCTCCTTGCGGACCTGGCGGATATCATCCATCACCTTCTTCGGTGAAATCATGTCAAGCAGGTGCTCGAACTTGAAATCTACATTTGTTGACCCTTGGCTGCGCTTGGTGTCAATCAAAGTAAACAGCATCTTCAGAAAATCGTTATTCTGATCAATGCGAATCTCTGAAATCATATCTTCCGGAATGCCTTCCGGCTTCTTCAGCGTATAGACAACCTTCTGATTGGCCGCATTAAAGAACGAGTATACGCTCGGTGAGAATTTGTTCAGAAACTCATCAAAGGAACGAACCAGCAGCTCCTGGTTAATCTCTTTGATCTTGTCATCACTAAGACTATCAATTCCTTTGACGTCTCCGACGATGGTAATCAGATCGAGCTTCTCGGGGTTAATCTCCTCAAACAACATCGTCCGATTGGTCTGGTTAATAATATCCATATTTTGAGTACCTCCTCTCGTAAATTCACAGAAATTGTTGCTGATGTCCCATTCGCATCACTAAGACTCTCGCATCACCTACTAAGCCTTATGGACCCTAGTAAATTTTTGCCAGTCTCAGTCGTAATATTAAACAGTCCGCCAAACGATTGTCAATATATTGAAGCTATGACCAAAGAAGGGTCTTCGTGCCTATTAAATTTTCCTCTGGAGGGTATTTTATCCAATTAAAGTCCTATTTTCTGGATGAGTATTAAAATTATGCAACTGAATTCCGATACTATTACAACATACGAGTAGATTTACTATTTTTTACATACAGTAGCACATTCTAGTACATAAGGTGGTTTTAAATACAATATGTGGAAATTACAGCGAGTAAAGAAAATTGCACTTAGGACTTTTATCCTTTTTTTCGTTCTAGCTTCCGTTAACTCTTATTTCTCGGGTCATCCTCTCGCTGCAGCAGAAGACCTTTCTGCTCCTAAGACTCAAGATGCATTTGATGCGATGTTTGTCCTGGATACCAGCTACTCTATGAACAAGACAGACCCTGGCCATATGGCCGGTGAGGTTATGAATATGTTTATGGATATGAGCGAGGCCAGCCGAACTCGGGTTGGATATGTGGCTTACAATCACAGCATCGTCGCATCCAAGCCCCTAACCGATATTTCCGTAACTTCTAAGAAAAATGACTTAAGACAAGGGATCGCTAAGCTGAAGAGAAGCGGTTATACCGATCTCGGCCTTGGCCTGATTACAGGAGGAAATTTGCTATCCAAGAGCTTGAAGGGGAAAGCGCAAGAAGGAAGGCAGCCTTTCATGATCCTTCTGTCCGATGGAGAGACAGACTTTGGTCCATCCGGCTCGGGCCACAGAACCGCTGCGAATTCGGCAAAGGATGTTGAACGCGCCATTCAGCAGGCCAAGACCTATCATTATCCGATCTACACGATCGGACTCAATCACGATGGCACCGTAAATCCGGAAGAACTTAACCGCATTGCTGTAGAGACCGGCGGCAGATCTTACATAACAAGCAGCGCCGATGATCTGCCGGAAATCTTCAATCGCATCTTCGCAGATCAGATCCGTTCTGTCCTCACCCCTGTTGCCGGGGTGACTGCAACGGGACAGCTGCAGGAGATCTCGATGGATATTCCGAACTCCAGCATGGAGGAGGCAAACATCATTCTCTTATCCGAGCATGCGCTGAAGGAAGCCCAATTGTTCTACAGCTCAGATAACATACGTCTATTTAAATCCAGCACTTATACGCTGATTAAGAGCTCTCATCCGGGAAAAGGAACCGCCAAGCTCAAATTCAGAGGTTCTCCCGGGGACTTAGTGAAGATTAATCTGCTGGGCAGCTACAGCTTCGAGGCAGATAGTGCGGTTCAAGGAAAGGCGATCAAGGGCAAACCCACTCGGATTCAAGCGAGCCTTACTTCCATGGGTAAATCTCTACAAGATAAGGACGTTTACACTTCCCTCCAAGCTAAACTAATCGTCCGCAACGTAAAGACCAAGAAGGAAGACAGTGTGGATATGAGTAACAAAGGGGATCACTTTGAGGCGGATTATGTTTTTTCCGAGTCTGCGGATTATGAGTGGTATGTACATATGGAAGGGCCTAGCTTTTATAGAATAAGTTCCACCCACCATCAGCCTATTGTGAATAAGGCGCCACGGTTCAAGGGACAACAGGAATTGAAGCTGATTCGTGAAGAGGGAGAGCAGCACTGGAATTTATCCGATCTGTTCACGGATGAGAATGGGGATAAGCTCACCTATTCCATCCAGGACGCTGGATCGGACTCTAAGCTTCAGGCCGCCATAACAGGAGATCAACTGGTGCTGTCTCCTCATAAGAACGGCTCCGCTACTCTTCATCTGACTGCAACAGATGCGGAAAGCGGGCAGGCAAGTGCTAAGATCACTATCTCGATAAGCTCTAAATATACCGTGCTCATCTGGTCCGGTATTGGGGTCATCGTCCTGGTAGCCATCGGCTTCCTGATGTATTTGTGGCTGCGGCCCAAGCCTTCGTTCACCGGCAAGCTGGAAGGGTATTTCCTGAACACGGCAAGCGGCACAGAATATCCTGTGAAGTCCTGGCCGCTAACGTCATTCTCTGGAAGACGGATTACGCTTCAAGAGCTGTTCCACAGTCTTGATGTTCACGAGCCCTTGCCGGAGGCGGCCAGCATCCTGTTTGAGCCGGGCAAGCGGGGAACTTTGACGGTCAAGCATGCCACCCGCTGCTCGCTCATGCGCAACCGCACGCCTTTACCGAAGAATAAAAAAGAAATCCTCGAATATAATGACAAGCTGTACATTACATTCGAGGATGGAATTACGGAAATTGAACTGCGGTATAAAGCGATCAAGCCCAGCACGAATATCTTTATACGGAGCGGCGCTTCTTCCGAAGAAAAGATAAGCTGATGAGATACTCCATGTAAATCGCATGCTTGATCCGCTTAAGCGAGCGGCATCGGTTGTCCGGGGAGACTGCGAGTCCTTGTTTGACCACTCTGGCCAATAACGGCCATCTCTGCGGCTTCCCCTGCCCCAGAGGAACCAGCCGGTCCTCGAACAGCCTCTGCCGCACATCCAAGGGAGCTGCTCCCATGCAGCAGTAATAGATCAGGGCAGTTACACTGTAAATATCACTGACCGGTCCCTGATTCGACTGATCTGAATACAGCTCAAGCGGCGAATATCCTGCAGCAGTTACGATAGGATATTCGCCTTTTCCATAATAGACAGCCGACCCGAAGTCCAGCAGCTTGGCATGGCCCTCTTGATCAATCATGATGTTGCCCGGCTTAATATCCCGGTGAATAATCCCGTTCTTATGAATTTGCTCTATGGTCTCGATCAGCGGAACTATAGTCCGGTATAGAAACTCAGTTCGGTGCTCTTCGTTCACACCCTGTAGATACTCACCCAGCGTCTGCCCTTCGCAGTATTCCGTTACGGTATATAGCGTATGATGTTGTTCAAAATGATCCAGCAGCCGGACCACGCCCGGTAGCTCACAGGCTTTCAGCAACTGAGCCTCTGTGGCGAACATGCGCTTAAGTTCTTCATATTTCTCATAAGATGCACCAGTCTTGAGCGAGAGGGTTCTGCTATCCTTCCCCCTTTTAGTTAGGGATTTAGGAAAGAACTCTTTAATTACACATTTATGACCTGCCTCCGTCTGGGCTGCATAGACAATTGAAAGCTCACTAACCGCCACCACGCGACGGACTTTATAGCCCTGGGAAGCAGCTTGCGACTTGCCTCCTAATCTCTCATTTCGTTTTAGTCCAGCCTCTGTTCCCCAGGTATTCACAGACATCCTCCAAAATCTGAATTTTAATGTATCTATTCTTTATATCGTATATACTTCAAGAATTTGTAAGTGTATTATGCCGAAGTCTTCTATAACTGAGCCCATTCGAGACTGCTCCTCAGCTATTCCCCTTCTCATAGTTACACAAAATGCATCCATGACAAGACAGATAGACCCCATGAATGCTGCAGGTAGGGTACCCTGGACGAATCGTAGGACAATCATCTCCCTTTTCGACCTCAGCCCATTCCAGATAATTAGCTTCATTAATATAGCTCTTGTTGAACGTGTTGATCATGACTCGAAAGTGCTCCAGACACCGAATAACCCAATCTTTTCTCAGGTCATAGCTTAGTCGTTCCCAGCCTATTTCATGAATGGCTCCCTGAATGGTTCTGTTCATGAATGCTCTTTGTTGTTCAAAATGTTCCGCGGTCCAGGGCATATCCTCAATCCCAAACCCCACCGTTCCAATGCCGACAATAGACTGATCCTGCTGGGCCAACCATATGATGAGTTCCTTCTCCCGGGCCGAGTCGGCCAGGGCGGAGCCGCTCAGGACCAGAACGTCTATAAATACCGATGTGAGTCCATTGGACATGGACAGGGATTCTACCAATTCCTCCTGCTCTTGAGGCATCCATATTACATTCCCCATGGGCCCCTCCTACTTAGCCGGCAATTTCAGCCGAGCCGAAGCTTCCGTCAATATTTCCGTCCAACACAATGGCATGGCCCCAGAACATATCCCCATCATGAAAATACATCTCGAACCCGCCATCGGGATCAACGCTGATACTGCTTAGCTCCATGCGCTCCATGAACATGGCATGGGTAATCTCGTCCACCTCTGCCTCTTCATCGTCAGCCAGCCATTCATTGGCGAGCTCCACGAGCTCATCTGCCGCAAAAGCTCTGACCCGCGCGCTCCAGCCCTCTTGATCCCCAAATAGAACATAAGCGGTTCTAAGCGCGGCTTCCATCTTACCTGGATCTTCATCCTGATCAAAATACAGCATCCCTGTATCTCCCGCCCAAGTGACCTGCTTCTGAAACATCTTCAAAGCCTTGTACAGCTCGAATTCTCCCAAAGTAGGGTCCTGGTAAAAGACCGGCTTTAACGCCTCCTGCAAAATTCGCCCCAAGTCCTCGTCCTGATAGCTCGTGTCTAGAACCTTGACCAGCATCATGGCCTGTTGACCTATACGCACAAGCAGTCTAACGAGTGTGTTCTGTTGGAGCATGCCGCTTGTATTCTTCCACTCTTCCTCATCGGCCAACCACTTCAGCCGCAGCTCCTGGCTTACGACTTCATTCTGGCTTAAGTCCTTCCACGCAATCAGACCGATCGATGCCGTCCAGTAGTGACTCCCGGGTCCTTTTCCTGCTCCAGACCCCGAGGGACCGATTACAGCACCTATCTCTATAACCCGCTCTTCAAATTGACTTTCGAACTGAACAACTTCTGCCTCTCTCCCCATGTTCACCCTCCTGTAATTTCTTCGGTATGTACCTGCACGTTAAGCTGCAGTGAGATGAATGTCCGCAGCTCTTCCGGACTCTGTAACGAGTTCTTGACGACTATAACCTATTATAAATAATCTTATATGACTATATAGATTGAACTAAAGTTTTACATTAAATTTTCTGTTATCACGGCCTAATACGGTCCTATAACGTGCTTTTCTTTAGTTCATTCTATATATTTGGGAAATTTTCTTATTTTTTTGTATAATATATTGCGCCTATTAATAAAACATGGAGTGATATAACATGAAAAGCACTTTATTTAAAGTAGTGACCTCAGCAGTTCTCCTTTCTTCTGGTTTGTTATGTTCAGTCGCCTCCGCCTCCGCTGCATCAGTGGGTGTTATGCGGGCGGCACAGACCAGTGTTCAGCTTGGGGTTAGGAACGTAGTTCAATCCAATAACGTTAACGGAAATAATATAATAATTCATTGTAGAGGAAATATTAACATTAACATTTTCATTTCCCCGAAATGTAGCTGAGCCAAGAGTGTATCCTTTATGTGAATTGAAGCACTTCATATGCAGACTTCGGTTATTTCCCCTTCCTTACTTAAAAAACTGCGTCACTGCGCCATGTCCATCCCGAGCCTCTACAACTGCATACGCCCCGTTAATCAGCGTGATTTGCGGCGGAACATGCCCGCAGTCGATATCATAGATCATCGGCAGCTCCAGCTCATTCGCCAGGTCCTTATACACATCCTCTATAGTGTAGCCATCCACCGGCTGATTGGCAGAACTTCTGCCAAACATCAGGCCCGTGCAGTTGTCGAACCAACCTGCCAGCCTCATTTGCACCAATGATCTCCGCACATCGGCTGCATTCAGTTCACAATTCTCGAGGTACCACAGAAGAGGCTCGCTGTTAATGAATTTATGCTGAAATGCCTTCACATCTCCATAAGGTGTTCCTATGACATGGCGTATAACATCAATACAGCCGCCCAGCAGCCGGCCTTCGAACTTCACAGGCCTACCGGATACCGTTTGCCACCGAGTAGGTTCAGTGAGATGGAACACATTGGGTGAGTCGGCCCACTGTTTCTGATATCGTGCAGATGAATGCTGAGTAACAGACTGTCCTGCAGGGGTAGTCAGCACCGACTCCCACATCGCCGTCGTGACATCCGCATGCTCACCTCTTAAATCCATAAAGCAGCTACCATGGGCGGTGGCCATGCCGGTCTTCAGCGTAATCGCCAGCAGCAGCAAGCTGATATCCGAATAGCCCATCACCCACTTTGTCCCGATTTGATTCAGGTTCAGGTGCTCCAGCACCTCAATCAGCAGTTCTCCTCCCCATGGAGGGAAAATAAAGCCATACGCTTCATCTGCCAGCATCCGGTTAAGCTCCTCGGCCCGGGCAAAGGCCGAAGCTGATTTTGCCTTATGCTGAGTATGTACGGTCTCTCCGCACTCGACCTCATATCCCCGCTCCTCCATACGTCTGCAAGCTTTATCCAGCAGTTCATGAAGCCTTGGGCTAACTCCTGAAGATGGAGCCGTGACTCCTATCCTCATCCCCGCTTGAAGCATAGGGTATACAATCATAGAAATTACCTCCTTAAATTCATAAGTCCTTTTGTTAACAACGATACAGAATAAGCTAAAGAAATGAATGTTATAGAGCCATATTAGGCCGTTATAATAGAAAGTTCAATGTAAAACTGTAGTTCAATTTATATAGTCAAAAAAAGCAAATGGATCCGCCCATCTTAGTTCTTTAGTCCATACCTCCACAAATGCAGGCGCATAATATAAGGTGTAACTTCATTACTTAAAGGAGGGGCACACAATGGGTGGATACGGATTAGGAACTTCCACAGCTACAATCCTGGTGCTTTACATTCTGTTGGTCATTGTACTTGCGACATTCTGCTTCTAAATTAACCCAAAAAGGGAGCCTCGCGTAATGCGGGCTCCTTTTTGAGTTCACCTGTATTTCTTAATATAACGTAGGAATCGGAGAGCATGAAACAGATCTTATGGACCCCGGATTCATCACTTCATAAAACCAGAACAGACCGTTCCAGCGAAAACCCGATACCCGCCCGTAGCTGACCCGAATTGGATAGTACCAGAATCTCTCTCCGCTCCATAACCGCACATCGGTAATTCTATACAAGCAATCAATGATATACGATCCACCAGGAGGTGGTGGTGGCGGGAAGAAAGAAGGCGGAAAAGGCCCTGGAGGCGGTGGAGCCGACGAAGACGGTGGCGGTGGAGGCGGAGCCGATGATCCTGGCGGCGGCGGTGGAGGAGCCGATGATCCTGGCGGCGGCGGTGGAGGAGCCGATGATCCTGGCACAGAAATGAATGACATTCAATTTCTCTCCTTTAAAATTTCTTGTGATATTGTCTTAACCTGTTATCAAAATATGCGGATGCCCATCCGCTGGTTCCTATATGGTACAATTTCTTTATAACTGGAAATAGGACAGGTGATAAAGAGATGATTTTGTGGTTTCGTCAATTACCGTATAAAACAATGGAGTTGTCTGAATGGGTACCTTTCATACGCAACAACTGGTTTCGAAGGCATTATATGAAATTTGTCTATCTAGTAATGCTCACTATTTTTCTGGCTCCAAATTCTTATCATTGTAAATGTGAAATATATTCATAGGCTGTTGTTCCGTACATACTTTTAAAATGCTTGTTCAAATGGGTTAAATCTACAAAACCGCAGGCAGTTACGGCTGAATAAATATCCTTATTCTTCTCAATTAAGCGCTTTGCCTGTTCGATCTTGAAGTTGAGAAAGTACTGGTAAGGTGAGATTCCAGTATGTGCCTTGAACAACCGAATAAACTGGTACTTTGACATATGAAGCTCACTACTGATCTCATCAAGTTTAAGAACATGCTCCAGATTGGCATGAAGCATATCCTTGGCTTTGCGAATCAGCATATTTTCCTTCCTATCGTCAGTTGATAAATTGGTTTGGACAAGGCTATTGGTGAGAGATAGAAACAATTCACTACATAATGCCTCATCTTGTTCGCTGAGTATGGCCTCAGCTAGGGTTACTATTCGCTCTGCAAGGTGAGCATCATACATAATAGGGGTTGTAAACTTCGGAAGATCCTTTTTTTCTATGGCCTCCATAAGTAATTGGGGCTCGAAATAGACCATGACATAATCCAGACCTGTCCGGTCATGCGCCATTCCATCATGGGCCTGCTCCGGATTAAAGAGCATCACCCCATTTTGATAAGATAATTGCAAACTTCCCTACATCCAAATCATAATCGCAGCATAAGCAACAGATAATGCCATGATCACATTAACAATCCTGCTATGCCTCTGTAAAAATGCTCTGAAGATTGCCCCGAACAGCACCCACGTTACAAACGCTAGGAAACCCATGGCTGTGATCGCTAGAATACTTAGCGTTATTGCCGTGTTTGAGCTATATTTTGGCATAATAAAAGTTGGAATCACCGTCAATGTAAAGAGTACTACTTTGGGATTAAGAAACTGCATAAGTAATCCTGATGCAAAGGTAGCCGTTTCGTTTTCAGCCACGCCGGATGCATCCATTTTATAGATCATATAAGCAAGATAAAGCATATAAATGCTTCCGATGATCTGCATTACCATAATTATCTTTGGTATGAAGGTAAGGAGTATCGTATTGAGCATAGCGGAAATAACCAGCAATAAGCTGAAACCCACCGTTGCTCCATACGTATAGTTCATCGCTTTTCTCACCCCATGATGATGCACAGTAGACAATATAACAACATTCGTAGGTCCAGGTGTAAAGGTTGCAACCGTACAATAAATCAAAATAGATGTAATATCCATGAGAACCCCTCTTTCCGGCTATTCTCATATATTACATCTTAGCTTAAAGACCCTATAGTATATTATTGCAAATTTGGAGCATCATTCTCCATGGTTGATCTCTCCCCCCTCCACTGGCCCTAAATACCTCTCATTGTCTTTTCGTCCAATCCAATCTAATTACGAGCCATATACTGTTAGTAAAGGAGGTGATAATTATGTGTCATCATCGTAGAAAAAAAGTAATTATCGTGAAACTCCATCCGGGACAAAAGGCCTTGGTAGTTTGTAAGAAGAAGCATCGCCGTCATTGGGATTTCTATTAATCAGTAGAAAGAACGCTCGCGAGAGCGTTCTTTCTTAATCTACATAGCCTTGGTTATAATGATAAGGAAAGCTCCCTTTCGGGAGCCTTCAGATATCATGTTGGAGAACGACTCTTATAAGTTTTAAGACACATTCAATCTTACGCAACATAAATTTATCAAAATCCAACATTATAGGAGCAGGATCCAATGGAAGATTCGATTTATTTAGTAAAACCTCCGAAGCTAAGTTATCAGGATGTCTTCTTTTCTTTTTGTGGTTATTCAAGAACAGAGAAAATGCATAGCTTTGGACCGGCTGTTCGTGATGTTCATTTGATTCATATCATTATCTCCGGGAAAGGCTATTATTCGATTAATAATACGAAGTACTTTTTAAAAGAAGGAGAAGGATTTATGATTCCTCCCAACGTCTCGACTTTTTATCAAGCTGACGAGAAGAATCCTTGGTCCTATATTTGGATGGGAATAGGCGGAGAATTGGTCCAGGATTATTTAGCAAACCTATCTCTTAATGACGAGCATCTGTCCTTTCAAGTTAAAGACGTAGATCGTTTTAAAAGCATTGTTTTTGAATCTTTTGCCTATGAAAAAGATACCTCCTTAAACGAATTATGCTTACAACGGCAAGCCTTTCGCTTTTTAGAACAGCTTTATCAATCGATGGAAATCCATCAAACTCGAATAGAAACGAAAAAGATGAATTCTTATGTTGCCAAAAGCCTTCAGTTGATCAATGAAGCCCCCATGTACAATATTACAATCAATAAGTTGGCCAATCAGCTGGCTGTTCACCCCAGTTATCTGTCCCGCTTATTTAAGGCCGATATAGGACTGTCGATTAAAGAATATATTATGGAACTACGCATCACGACCAGCAATGATCTGTTGACAACGACTGATGATTCGATTCAACGAATCAGTGAGCGGTTGGGTTTTTCCAGCTTACAAGCCTTTTCTAAAGCATTTAAGAAACACAACGGTGTTGCTCCCACCGAATACCGTCAGCAGCGAATCGGGATCGGGGGCGAGATCACTTAATCTTGTCAGTTTTGGATAAATTCCTATCAGGAAAAGCGCTTACTAAAAAAGTAAGCGCTTTTTATAATGGAACCAAATCTGATGGAGGTGTTTGGATGAGAACCAAGGGAGCACATATACATTTTGAGGAACAATGGAATCAATTTCATTTATCGAATGGCGAAGTGAGTTATCTATTTAAAATATCGGAGGATGGGAAACTCCTTCATTTATATTATGGAAAGGCAGTTTCGAACAGCAGGGATTACTCTTATCTTGTAGAAATGCAGCATCGCCCAATGACTACTTATCGTCAAGAAGGAGACTTATTATATTCATTGGAACATTTGAAACAAGAATTCCCGGAGTATGGGACTACTGATTTTCGTCATCCCGCGATTCAGCTCAAACAAAAAAATGGCTCTTTCATTACAGACTTTCGTTATGCTTGTTTTCAAGTCATTGAAGGCAAACCTTCTTTGAAAGGGCTACCAGCGACTTATGTAGAAGCCGCAAATGAAGCTGCGACTTTATTAATTACTTTAAAAGATGAAGTGACAAAAGCAGAAGTGGTTTTATCCTATACCCTTTTTAGTCAACTTCCCGTGATTGCTCGCAGTGTAGAGGTAAAAAATCCTTCTCAAGATGTTCTTTATTTGGAGAATCTGGCGAGCCTTTCTCTTGATCTCCCAGATCAGGACTATCGTTGGGTGCAATTATCCGGTGCCTGGGGAAGAGAACGCTATGTGAAAGAGCGTGATTTACAGCAAGGGATTCAATCAATTGAATCGACTAGAGGCATATCAAGCCATCAACACAATCCATTTGTTGCGCTGAAACGCAAGAACACGACAGAAAACTCAGGTGAAGCTATCGGTGTCAGCTTTATTTATTCCGGCAACTTCTTGATCCAAGCAGAAGTAGATACCTGGGATGTGACAAGACTGCAAGCAGGGATCAATCCTTTTGGATTTAAGTGGGAGTTACAGCCGGCTGCAAGTTTCCAAGCCCCAGAAGCTTTATTAGTGTACTCAGATCAAGGTTTGAACGGCATGAGCCAGGCCTTCCATGCTATGTTTAGAAATCGCTTGGCCAGAGGAAAGTGGCGTAATGAGAATCGCCCTGTGCTGATCAACAATTGGGAAGCAACTTATTTTGATTTTGATGAAGAAAAACTAGTAGCCATCGCTGAAAAAGCCAAAGAAGTCGGGATTGATTTATTTGTGCTGGATGACGGCTGGTTCGGAGAAAGAAACCATGATAAAGCCGGACTGGGAGATTGGTTTGTGAATCAAAAACTTCTGCCTAAAGGAATCGGTAGTTTAGCCGAGAAAATTCGGGCATTAGGGTTGAAATTTGGTTTATGGTTTGAACCCGAGATGGTCAATAAGGATAGCGAATTGTATCGCCAACATCCAGAATGGATTATTCACATCCCTCATCGTACGCCGCAACACGGGCGAAATCAGTTTGTATTGAATTTTGCCAATGATGAAGTAGTCGATAATATATTTGAACAAATGTGTAAAATCATCGATGAATCCCAGCTTGACTACATCAAATGGGACATGAATCGTCCGCTAACGGATATCTATGGTGTGAATTTACCGGCAAGCCAACAAGGAGAAGTATTTCATCGCTATGTTCTAGGGGTCTACAAATTATATGAACAACTGACGACCAAATATCCTAATGTATTGTTCGAATCTTGTTCTTCTGGCGGAGGGCGTTTTGATGCAGGGCTTTTATATTATGCGCCGCAATGCTGGACCAGTGATGATACGGATGCCATCGAGCGGCAAAAAATTCAATATGGAACTAGCCTGGTTTATCCCTTGTCATCAATGGGAGCCCACGTCTCAATTACGCCAAATCATCAAACTAATCGCCTGACCCCCCTCAAGACACGCGGAAATGTAGCGATCTTTGGTGCATTTGGCTACGAGCTAGATTTGAATAAGCTCGATCCTGCCGATTGTTTATTAGTGAAAGAACAAATCAGTTTCTATAAACAGCATCAATCCTTGATCCATAACGGCAAATTTTATCGTTTAGTCTCACCCTTTGAAGGCACGAGAAACCGGACAAGCTGGATGGTGGTCGCGGCCGATCAAAGTCAGGCCTTACTGGCTGTATATAAAGGGTTAAATGAGGTCAATTGGCCTTATGACCGAATCGTACTACACGGTCTAGATCCAGAAGCGGTTTATGAAATCGAAGAGAAAGAATACACCGGAGCAGAGCTGATGAATATAGGCTTTATCGTTAGCGATTCATCTAGTGGGCAAATTAATGAGCAGAACCCTCTGCCTGAAACCTTTGACTTTGACTCAAAAATATGGGTAATTCAAAAAAGAGGGGAACGTAAATGACCAATAAGCGAGATGTGATAACGAAAATTGGTATTTTAGGCATCTCTTTAATGCTGACGAGTTCTCAAGCGATTAATGGGGTCATTCCGCAAATGAAAGAAGCCTTAAATATCAGCCAAAGCCAAAGTGAAATTTTAGGTACAGCGCCTAGTATTTCGGTGATCATTTGTATTTTATTATCAAGCTATATCGCCCGTCGAATTGGAATGAAGAAATCCGTCCTGTTCGGTTTAATCTTGGCAGGCGTTGGAGGAATACTGCCCGTTTTCTCAGCCAACTTTTATTTGATTTTACTAAGCCGGATCATTCTAGGCGCGGGCTTAGGGTTATACAACTCTATAGCCGTTAGCTATATCAGTGCATTATATACGGGTGACACACGAGCGACTTTGCTAGGGTTCCGTAATTCGATGGAAGCCATCGGGCAAACCGTGCTGATCTTCCTAGCAGGAGTCTTTCTGAATGTTAGTTGGACCTTTTCATTTATGGTTTATGCGTTTGCCTTTCCTCTTGCATTGTTATTCTATTTAAAAGTTCCGGAAATCTCTTTGGAGCAAGATACCAAGGCCTATAAAGAAAAGTTGAATCCGGCCGTTTATGCCTTAGTCCTATTTGCAATCATACTTGTTATGAATAGTATTGCTATATCGGTTCGATTTGCTTCGATCGCTTCAGAAATCAAAGGAATTGATTTTAACGCCAGCAACTACTTAGCTTTGATGCCCATCTTAGGGATTATTGCAGGTTTTGTATTTGGCTTTGTGAATAAGCATTTAGGCCACAAAACGATGTATTTAGGAATCGCCTGCTTTATCGTTTCGAATTTGTTCATTGCCTCTTCCCATTCTAGTATGTTGTTATTGATTATTGGGTTATTCCTATCTAGTATTCCGGGCTCATGGTGTTTCCCATTTATTTTTAGCAATTTGGACCGGGTAACTACCAAAAATACAATCACTTTTGCGACCTCACTGATCTTTATTGGTTGCAATATAGGAAATTTCACCGCCCCCCTTGCCATGCAATTCACTCAGTTTTTAACCAATTCTGCTAGTTTGACAGCGCCGTTTTATGTCTTTGCGTTTATTCTGGTTATTGTTTTGATTATTACGCTGTTCGCCAGCAACAAAAAACAAAAAAAGGCAATGAATAGCTAGCTTGAGTGATCATCTAATCCGAGATTAGAGAATCCAAAAAGTGATTCTTTGATCTCGTTTTTTATCTGTATTTCCATAACAAAGAAACCACTCCTTAATCATCTTATTAGGTGATTGATTTATTGGTCATTGATTTTGAACTATTCTTTCAAGCTGAGCTTTAACATTCTGCTCACTTAATCCTCCATGGTAACAAATCACGTTTTCAATATCGAAGTCCAAATATTGGGACCACACAAAACACCTTCCACACTATACATGGAATCCCCAGCTACAAGCGTCTTACTGCGTTTTAAATATAGACTAATATGACCTGGTGTATGTCCGGGGGTTCCCGTATCAATGAGAACGGCGGTACGATCATCCCAAATCAGGGTAGGATTTAATTCTTGACGGCCCCCGAAAGATTCAATCTGTAATTCAAACATTTTTAATCCATTTGAAATGCTCATATGCCTTCTTTCTCCCTTCAGGATTTGTACGTGAGTATCCTCTGATTAAAAGAAAGTCATTATCGTATTATGCGGCCATATAGAGAGTGCTTGATGGATATAAAGAATGGATATAAGGAATAGAGTTAATGAGTATGGATGGGTCTTGAGCTTTGAAAGATTCATGAAGTATGTTTTGAATTTGCTCATAATCTTCTATTTCCCAATGCTGTTCGATAGGGATATTTGTCTTGTGTGACTCCGTTATTTTCAAACGTTGTTTCGCACGGTAGATGACAGCCTTTACGGCAGTCTCGGTGGTATTAAATATCTCGGAAATCTCATTTATTTGAAACCGGAATCCTTCTTTTAAGGCAAACATAACAGCCTGCTTTGGTGTTAATTTATTTACAAGCTTATGAATAACCTCAAAACGGTTTTCAATTTGTTTTGATTCATCATATATATATTCAGAACCAGCTTCTAACGGCTCTGTACTTCTTTTTCGCACAGTGTCTATCCATTCATTCTGAGCAATCCTATGTAGTACAGCCATTGAGATCTCCGGTTGATGCTTATAATGAAGCCAAGCCTTAAACAAGGTCTCTTGTGCGATTTCCTCTCCATCCCAGGTGCTTTGGGTTAAAAACTGGCAATACCGACGGAGCTTAGGATAAAGTTCATTAAGCTGTTCTTCTGTGATTTTGACGATGTTCTTGACAATCATCTTCTGAACCGTTTCGATGTTGACTTGGCACAACCGTCACTCCTTCAGTACGTCTTTAATTTATAAACGAATTTTTCTAATGAAAAGATATGAGGTGAAAACATTTTTATATTTTTACGTATTAACTTCATTATATGGACAAGCTTTAAAAATTTCCCCATGCTTTTCTTAGCCATGCTCTTGAAACGTCCACCAACCAGAAAATCTTGATATGTATCCTTTAACAACATAAAAAACCACTCCCTAATTATATAGGAAGTGGTTTTTGCTTGTATAAAGGACGAGAAATAGCTTTAACTATTTCTCAATGCAAGGCTTAAATGCCTTACATCATGCCGCCCATTCCACCCATGCCGCCCATATCAGGCATAGCTGGCTTTTCTGGTTCTGGCTTGTCAGCAACTACAGCTTCAGTAGTCAGGAACAGGCCTGCTACGGATGCAGCGTGCTGCAATGCGGAACGGGTTACCTTCGCAGGGTCAACGATACCTGCTTCGATCATGTTCACCCATTCGCCAGTCGCAGCGTTGTAGCCGATGCCTGGTTGTTCTTTCTTCAGGCGCTCAACGATAACGGAACCTTCTTCGCCAGCGTTCGCAGCGATTGTGCGGATCGGCTCTTCCAGAGCACGCAGCACGATGTTCACACCGGTTTGCTCGTCGCCTTCTGCCTTCACAGCAGCAACAGCATGATATACGTTCACGAGGGCAGTACCACCACCGGATACGATCCCTTCTTCAACCGCAGCACGGGTTGCGTTCAGGGCGTCTTCGATGCGCAGCTTGCGCTCTTTCAATTCAGTTTCAGTTGCAGCACCGACTTTGATAACTGCTACGCCGCCAGCCAGTTTAGCCAGACGCTCTTGCAGCTTCTCTTTGTCGAATTCGGAAGTCGTTTCTTCTAATTGGGAACGGATTTGGCTGACGCGAGCATCGATGTCGGTTTTGTTGCCGCTGCCGTCTACGATGATCGTGTTCTCTTTGGTTACGCGAACTTGACGTGCGCTTCCGAGTTGGTCCAGTGTAGCCGTCTTCAGATCCAGACCCAATTCTTCGGTGATCACTTGAGCACCAGTCAGAGCTGCGATGTCCTGCAGCATGGCCTTACGACGGTCACCAAAGCCAGGAGCCTTAACAGCTACGGCATTGAATACACCGCGCAGCTTGTTCACTACGAGCAGGGCCAGAGCTTCGCCTTCAATGTCTTCAGCGATAATTACAACTGGCTTGCCTTGTTGAACGAGCTTCTCAAGCAGCGGCAGAATTTCTTGAGTGCTGGAGATCTTCTTGTCAGTGATCAGGATATATGGGTTCTCCATCACAGCTTCCATCTTGTCTGTGTCTGTGATCATATAAGGAGAGATATATCCGCGGTCGAATTGCATACCTTCAACCACTTCAAGCTCAGTTGCAAATCCACGGGATTCTTCAACTGTAATTACGCCGTCTTTGCCGACTTTCTCCATAGCTTCAGCGATCAGTTCGCCTACTTCTTCGTCAGCTGCAGAGATGGCAGCAACTTGAGCGATGGACTGCTTGCTGTCGATCGTCTTGGAGATGCTTTGCAGTTCTCCTACCGCAGCGCGAACCGCTTTGTCGATCCCTTTGCGAAGTCCGATTGGGCTTGCACCTGCAGTTACGTTCTTCAGGCCTTCACGGATGAGGGCTTGAGCCAGAACCGTAGCAGTGGTTGTACCGTCACCGGCAACATCGTTCGTCTTGGTAGCTACTTCTTTAACAAGCTGTGCACCCATGTTCTCGAACGCGTCTTCGAGTTCGATTTCCTTCGCGATAGTTACACCGTCATTCGTGATCAGCGGGCTGCCGAATTTCTTCTCCAGCACCACGTTGCGGCCTTTAGGACCCAAAGTAACTTTTACGGCATTCGCCAGGGCATCCACACCGCGCAGCATTGCGCGACGAGCGTCTTCACTGAATTTAATGTCTTTTGCCATTGTAATGTAAACCTCCCGTATATTTAAATTTCGTTAAAATATCTTCTGTATACGTACGGCCTAGAGTCTGACTTATTCTACGATCGCGTGAATGTCGCTTTCTTTCATAATCAAGTATTCTTTACCTTCATACTTCACTTCTGTGCCGGCATATTTGGAGAAAATAACGCGGTCGCCTTCCTTCACTTCCAAAGGAACACGGACGCCATCTTTCAAAGCGCCGCTGCCTACAGCAACGATTCTGCCTTCTTGCGGTTTCTCCTTAGCAGAGTCCGGAAGCACGATTCCAAATGCCGTTGTCTCGTTTTGCTCGATCGCTTCTACCAATACGCGTTCACCTAAAGGTCTGATCATGAAAAAATAGCCTCCTTTAAATATGTTAGTGTTAAATTAGAGTAGCTGTCGCTATGTATTAGCACTCGACTTGCTTTAGTGCTAACAACCAACTTTATGATACTCAATACCGCGCGAGATTTCAAGTCCCTTCATGGAGTTTTTTTCAATTTGCATAAGCGGACATGCCCTCTTCATTCTATCCTTCGCTTATCTAAAATATTCCAACCCCTTCTATAGAGAGCCGCCTTTCGCGCAGGCCGGAAATGCAAGACAGCAGGCTAAGGCAACTGCTTCATCCCAGTTGCTATAGCCTGCTGCCCCCTGCAAATTCCCGCTTATCATCCCGCCATGCTGCAGCACGAGACAAGAGGAACTTCTTTATGTACTGCTTAAAAAGCTATTTCTAGAGACGGAACTGACCCGTCACCATGAGCAGAGCCTCAGGCAGCTGCTCCATAATGGCGGCCAGATTCTCATGCACGCCCTTCGGCGTTCCTGGCAAATTAACGATCAGCGTGCGCCCGCGAATGCCGACCACTCCGCGGAAGAGCATGGCTGCAGGGTTCTTGCGCATGGCACCTGCCCGCATCGCTTCTGCCATGCCTGGAACCTCCCGCTCAATAACCCGGCGCGTTGCTTCCGGGGTTACATCGCGGATGGCCAGTTCGGTTCCGCCTGTCGTCAGCACCAGATTCGCCTGAAAATAATCCGTCATCTCAATGAGTGCGGCAATAATCTCGTCCTCTTCATCGGGTACAATCCGATATTCGATAATCTCGCCGCCCAGTTCCTCCTCGACCAGTTCCCGGATAACCTGGGCGCTCGTATCTTCACGCTCGCCTCTGGCTCCTTTGTCGCTTGCCGTCAGGATCGCTGTTTTCCACACCACCATGAAGTCACCCTCCTTATCCGTATTTGGAACAATTGTCTATATAACTGAAGAATAGCATAGCCTGCTATTCTTCACGATGATAATCCCCACTCTTGCCGCCAGTCTTAATCTTAAGCTGAGTGGGACCAATAACCATATCCTTTTGCAGCGCCTTACACATGTCATAGACTGTCAGAGCGGCGCTAGAGACGGCCGTCAAGGCCTCCATCTCTACCCCGGTCTTGCCTTCAGTCTTCACGGCTGCTTCAATATAAAGCTCGTCAGCTCCGTTGTCGGAGAAAGTAATGTTTACACCTGTCAGCGCTAAAGGGTGACACATCGGAATCCAATCCGAAGTACGCTTCGCCCCTTGAATTCCAGCCACCTGGGCAACGGCAAGCACATCTCCCTTGCCAATGCGCCCCTCTTTAATCGCTTCCAACGTTGCGGGCTGCATGGTAATGCGTGTCACAGCCACAGCGGTGCGCACCGTGCTGTCCTTCCCGGAAATATCCACCATCCGGGCTCTTCCTTGTTCGTTAAAATGGGTCATTCCACCCGAAGCCTGTTCCATTCTCATTCACTACCTTTATTTATATCTATCACGCGGGACGCCATAATCACAAGGTCCAATTGAAAATCATGATCCTCCATGGGTACCCGTTCAATCATCTGCTCCTCGAAGGCCAATGCCGCGAGTATGGGCTCTTTGCCCTCATGTTGTCCCAAAGCTTGTAGCTTCTCCACAAAACGGTCATAATAACCTCCGCCGAAGCCGATTCTTCCGCCTCTCAAATCATAAGCAAGGCCCGGAATCATCGCCACATCAATATCCGCCCATCCCCTGACAGGATAAGCAGGGATCTCGGCAGTTGGCTCCAGAATGCCCCACGTACCCGGCGCCAAATCTTCAGGCCCGGTTATCTCATGCAGGGTCAAGCTGCGCTGACTGCCGATCTTCGGCACCAGCAGGCGGTCTCCCCGCTGTAGACAGCCGAGAATGAGCGGCCAAGTATCGGGCTCGTCCCGGAAGGATACATAAGTGCAGACGGTTAACCTCTGCCCTGAGGCTTCAAGCCGCTCACGAAGAGGTGCCAACACCTGCATCTCGCAAGTCCGTACAGCCTCTGCTGACTGGAGCGACCTGCGCTCAGGCGAGATACCTGCACGCAGCTGGATCATCTCCTCCCGCAGCTGCTTCTTCACCCAGGCAAGCTCTGTCATATCCATCCACTCTCCAACAACCTTCTATTATTAGAAAGCTTAATCGTATGTCTTCGGATAACATGTTCTCATTTATCTAGTTTATCATTGTTGACTTAAAATGAAAACTTAGCTTTCTTCCTATTTACAACCTTTTCTGCTTTGGCTTAAACGGTGCAAATGCCTGCTTTTTCAGGTAAACTGTCTAATAGAAAACAACAGACGTAACGGACCTAAAGGCTATAAAACTACATCCCCCAAGCCTTATAGGCCCCGAAAGGTTCAAAACCAAAGACGGAGGATATTAGTCACTATGCTGCTGCAAGCTACAGATATCACTAAATTATACGGAGTTACCCCGGTGCTGGAGGGAATCAACCTTCAGGTCCTCGAACGGGACCGCATCGGACTTGTCGGCGTCAACGGAGCCGGGAAATCAACATTTCTAAAAATATTAGCCGGAGAAATATCCTATGACGGCGGGCAAATCTTCAAATCCAAGGAGACTACCCTTGGATACCTAGCCCAGAACAGCGGTCTTAACTCTGACCGGACGATCTGGGAGGAAATGCTGCATGTCTTCGCCCCTTTAATTGAGACAGAACAAGAACTGCGCCGCATGGAGGTGCAAATTGCCGATCCTTCCGCTGCGGAGGATGGCAAAGCCTATCAGGAGTTGCTGGAGCGCTATGCCGTGAAATCCGACTGGTTCAAAGACCACGGCGGTTACGAGATGGAGACGCGCATCCGCAGTGTGCTGCATGGTATGGGCTTCGGCGAATTTCCGCCAGACACGCCTATCGCTACCTTAAGCGGAGGACAGAAGACCAGGTTAGCCCTGGCGCGCATCCTGCTTCAGGCTCCGGATCTTCTTATGCTCGACGAACCGACGAACCACTTGGACATTGAGACCCTGACCTGGCTGGAGGACTATTTGAGAAGCTATTCAGGAGCGCTGGTCGTAGTATCCCATGACCGCTACTTCCTGGACCGGCTCGTCAATGTAATTGTAGAGATTGAACGCCATCAGTCCCGCAGGTACACAGGCAATTACAGCCGCTTTATGGAGCTGAAGGCTGCGGAATACGAGAGCCAGCTCAAACTGTACGAGAAGCAGCAGGGCGAGATCGCGAAGATGGAGCAATTCATCCAGCGCAACATTGTGCGCGCTTCAACGACCAAGCGGGCGCAGAGCCGTCGCAAGGCTCTAGAGAAAATGGAGGTCATGGACAAACCCATCGGTGAGCTGAAGAAGGCCCATTTTTCTTTTGAAGCAGAGATCATGTCCGGGCGTGAAGTTCTTCAGGTCGATGATTTGTCCTACACGTTCGAGGAAGGTCAGACGCTATTCCGAAATGTATCGTTCGACCTGCGACGCGGAGAGACCGTCGCCTTGATCGGCCCCAACGGGATCGGCAAGTCTACCCTGCTGAAAATGTTGATAGGCGACCTGAAACCGTCAAGCGGCAAAATCCTGTGGGGAACGAAAGTCCGCATCGGCTACTATGATCAGGAGCAGACGCATCTCAACGGACAGAATACCGTGCTTGAAGAGCTCTGGAGCGCCTTCCCCAGCGTGGAGGAAGCCCGCATCCGCACCGTTCTCGGCAACTTCTTGTTCAGTGGGGATGATGTGCTGAAGAAGGTAAGCTCCCTGAGCGGCGGCGAGAAAGCACGGGTTGCCCTGGCCAAGCTGATGCTCAAGAAGGCCAACGTGCTGGTCCTGGACGAACCGACCAACCATCTGGATCTATACAGCAAGGAAGTGCTTGAGGCTGCCCTGCTAGATTATGAAGGAACCCTGCTCTTTATTTCACACGACCGTTACTTCTTAAATAAGATGGCCGAACGCATTGTAGAGCTTCAACCAGGCGGTGCTGAACATTTCCTAGGAAATTACGACGATTATGTCGAGAAAAAACAAGAGCTGCTGGAGCTCCAAATGGAAAAGGACGCTGAGTCCAGCGGGCGCAGCAAGGCTGCGGACAAGCTGGCGGCTGTGCCGGCTGCTGAGGCCCCCTCCAGCAGAGCCGCTAGCTATGAGATGGAGAAACAAGCCAAACGCGAGGAACGAAACCGCCAGCGAAGATTGGAGCAGCTGGAGCAGCGGATTTCCGAGCTTGAACAGGAAATCTCTGAGCTTGAAGCTGAGATGGCACTTCCGGAAATTTATCAGGACTATATGGCGCTTCAGGAGCACCAGACTTCGATGGATTCACGCAAGGCTGAATTGGCTGAAATTTATGCCGAATGGGAGCAGCTTGCCGAGTAATTTTTGTAAATTTGTGCTGTTTCATTCACATTCTATTATTCACAGACTTATCCACATTATGAACCAACTGTTTTTTAAAAAATCGGCCGTTTAGGCCGTTTTTTTATGAATGCAGCAGCACTTCACGCAAAAACGTCTTTTTTATCCACGGAGTTATGCACATTATCCACAAACCTCACACTAAAAAATGAAAAAAATATGCTCATTTTCTTGTTTCAAATAAATGTAGTCTGGGTAAGCTTTCATTCGTTTTGCACACAGAAAACGGTCGAATTGTGGATAACCTTGTCCACAACTTGACAACATCGATGTTACCTTGATAGTTCTCCCTGTTATCAGCCCAAAGCTCCACTTGAATCCGCCTCAGATTATCCTATAGAATAGACTAAACATTCTTATTTTCAGGAAAGGCGGTCTCTTATACCTCCTAAAGGGGTGAACAACACCTGCGGAGTTAATCGGCGATACGCCTGCGGTACGGCTTAGACGTATGGGAGCCGCAGAAGATGCCAAAGTCTACGTCAAGCTGGAGTCCTTCAACCCAAGCGGGAGCGTTAAGGACCGCGCCGCCTATTCTATGATTCTTCAGGCAGAACTGGAGGGCCTGCTCTCGCTGGGAGCGACGATCATCGAGCCTACCAGCGGAAATACCGGCATCGGCCTAGCGGCCACCATCTTAAGCGGCACTTCAGCTGGCCCGAAAGCTCGGTGCAGGCAAACGCATTCTCAGCATTGCGCCGGATACGGGTGAACGCTATCTGAGCATGAACATCTTTTAACTAATAACAAACAACGTTATCATGAACACGAAGAGGAGATATTGAATTTGAGCGAAATCATTGAAGGCGTACGCCATATTGATAAGGAAGAGCTTCACGAGCTGCTCCATAGTCCAGAGCACCGCTCTATCATTGTTGTTGACGTCAGGGAGCCACATGAATACATCGCAGGCCATATTCCTACCCTGCCCCTGGTTCCCATGAATGAAATTGCAGCCTATGCGGACCAGATGGACAAAGAGCGCGAATATGTCTTTGTGTGCCGCAGCGGTTACCGCAGCCTTCAGGTCTCCAAGTACTTTCAGCACCTGGGCTTCCCTCATATTACGAACTATCTGGGCGGCATGCTGGAATGGGACAAGGAGATTGTCACCGGCCCGGAGAAGATCATCGAAGACTTCAGCCCAGAGCAGCTGGAGCGCTAAGCCAACACAGCTTGCTTATTAAGAAAAGCAGTTTCCGAGGATCGATCAATCCCTGGGAGCTGCTTTTTGGGCTGGGCTAGAGGCGGATCCGATAGGGCAGACCATCTTCTCATAAGTATGAACCACCAACTGCGGCCGAGCGAAGGACTCACCGGATAGCACACTAAATCTCATCTTTTCCAAATAACGAATCATTTCAGGAGAACAGAAACAGGAATTTCCACATCCAATCGGCACGACCATCTGTTTAAATTCCTATGGAGCGGGTATTTCTTATCAAGGCAACACGAATTAAGACCTAAGGAGGTAGTCATAATGAAGAAGAAAAGTATGATGTTTACCGCAATTGGTTTAGGTGCCGCCTATCTGCTTCGCAACAAGGATTCCCGCCAGAAGCTGATGAATCAATTCCAGTCCTTCACGAAGTCCAAAGCCTGACCCATTGAAGTGCCGCTTTCGATAAGCGGCATTTTTTATTTGTTTAATACAGTTTTACTTCCTTGATCCCCTGTTACCTGCTAAAATAAATAAGTTGGTTGAACAGAACAGGGGGAGTCATCTTGAGATTTATACAGCAAACCGCTTTGGAATTGCGGAAATGGCCGCGCAATATCAAGCTTTTTTTCCTGGCCAATATTCTATATCAGCTGGGTACAGGCATGTTCGGAGTCCTATACAATTTATATATCCAGGGACTCGGCTACAATGATGCGATGAACGGAAGGGTGGTCAGCATTCAGTCCCTGGCCACAGCGATCATGTTCGTCCCTATTGGACTATGGGGAGACCGGGCCAGCCGCAAACGAATTCTGATCCTTGGCGCATTATTCAGCGGAGCGGCGTTTATCAGCCGCTCGTTTATGGAATCCGAGACCAGCCTGATCGGGCTCGCAGTCTTTACCGGCCTATTCGCCTCCTTCTTTCAAGTGCTGGCCATTCCTTTCCTGGCAGAGAACGTACGGAAGAAGGACCGGCTGAGGATGTTCAGCTACCATTCCTCCCTGGTTCTAGCTTCTCAGGTACTGGGCAGCATGGGCGGCGGATTTCTCGCCGACTATCTGCAGGCACTGGGCGTAAGCCGTGTCTCCAGCCTGCAAATCGTACTTCTGATCGGCGGCATCGCGACCTTCGCCGCGTTCATTCCGATGATCTTCGTGCTGGAGAAGAAGAAGGGCGAATCAGAACAGCTTGAGGCTTCCGTTCCCGTACATGAGCAAAAACAAGAACAGGGAATTCAGCCGGCTAACGCCTCCGATTTTAAGATGATCGGCAAATTTGTCGCCGCACAGCTCCTTGTCGGCATAGGCTCAGGGCTCGTCGTCCCGTACCTGAATTTATACTTCACGAATCGCTTCTCGATCTCCCTATCCGCCATGGGCATCCTCATCTCCCTCGGACAGGTCATGACGATCGTCTCCATGCTCATTGGTCCTTCGCTCGCCGCCAGGATCGGCCAGGTTCGTGCGGTCGTCTGCTTTCAGATGCTGTCACTGCCGTTCCTTCTGTTGACTGGCTTTACGAACCTATTCGTGATCGCCTCTGTCAGCTTTCTGTTCCGGCAGGCACTGATGAACGCCGCAAACCCCATTCAGTCGGCTATTATGATCGACCGGGTGCCTGATCATCGCCGAGGAATCGCGAACTCGCTTACCCAGACGGCCTTCATGATTGGCTGGGCCAGCATGGGGCCGGTTCAGTCCTATCTGGTAACCACCTACGGCAGCTACTGGGGCTATGCCATCACCTTCAGTATAACCGGGGTCTTCTATATTGCAGCTTCCTTGCTGTACTTCTATATGTTCAAAACCAAACGCACTAAGGGTACAAACCCTGCGGTTGAAGTTGTATAAGTCTTGTCCATTCTCATGACACCCCCCTATCTAATACGGGGCTGTTCCTATAGCCGGTTTAACGGGCTATAGGAACAGCCCCATTTGTATTTTAGCATTCCTAGCTAAGCAGCTTCTCGCATGAAAAAAAGCCGAACCCCGGGGAAGCAATTAACTGCCTCTGAAGGGTTCGGCTTTGTGTAATTTTTAGGTGAGTTATACTTTAAATCGTTTGACGAGCTCCTGAAGATCGGTAGCCATCGAAGCCAGCTCGTGGGAAGAAGCTTCAATCTCTTCCATAGCCGCCATTTGCTCTTGGGCTGCCGCCGAGGTCGTCTCAGCGCTCTCAGCCGAATATTTGGACTGGTGCGCCAGCTCGTGCACCGTTGCCGATACTTCCTCCGTACTTGCAGACATCTCTTCCGCCACAGCTGAAATATCCTGAATCTGCTCAACAATGCTCGTCGTGGACTTCTCAATATTCCTAAAGACGGCCGCAGCCTCCTCACTGATGCGAAGACCTTCACCAACCTGGCTTTTCACCTGGCCGTTCATATTTGCCGTGGACTTCTCAATCAGATCAATCATCTGGCTCAGCGTGGATTCAATGTCTTCCGCCGTCTGCTTGGACTGCTCAGCCAGCAATCTTACTTCGGTAGCGACTACAGCAAAGCCTCGTCCATGCTCTCCTGCACGGGATGCCTCAATAGCAGCATTGAACGACAGCAGATTCGTCTGCTTCGCAATGTCCGCGATGGCCTCATTCATGCGGCTCGCGCTCTCAGACAGCTTCGACAGATCATTGATCATCTGCGCTGACTCATCAACAGCCTCGAGAATCCGCTCCATCTGTCCGTTTACTTCGGATACCGAACGGCTGCCTCTCTCCACTTCATTCTCGGTGTGCTCTGCCGAGTCTACAATGAGACTGGCTGATTCGGCAATGGTGCTCACACCCTTCGCCATCTCTTCAACAGCCTTAGCCGTTTCACCCGAAGCGGCCGCACTCATATTCGCCAGCTCTGCGCTTTCCTGAACGGTTTGTGCCACATGCTGCACAGATTGCGAGGTCTGCTGAATGCTCTCCTGAATCGTCTGCGACGAGAAAGCCAGCTTGGTGGAGGTTTGATTCAGATTGGTGACCATCGTCTGCAGTGCATCGGTCATGCTGTTGAAATCGCTGGCAAGCTCTCCGAATTCGTCATCCTTATCCAGTGGTACACGCTCCGTCAGATTGCCTTCGGTAACGCGGCGAGTACCCATCTGCAGCTTCTTAAGCGGCGCAACGAACAACCGCAGCATAAGCAAGATAATCAGAGCGCCAATCACAATCGAAATCGCGATCACCACAATAGCACGAACCATAATCGGGTGGGCTGCATCGCTGTAATCCGAAGTTCCTACAATACCGACAATGTCCCATCCTGTCGTGGGCTCGCTAAGCTTGAATACTTCCATCTCATAGCCATTCGCATCAATAATTGAACGATAAATGTCCTTGCTGTCCTGTTTCGGAAGCTTCAGAAAGTCATCCGCTTTCTGTCCAGGCTTAAACATCCCCACCATCGTTGAGGACCCTGTAACCACCTTTCCCTGCTCATCCAGCACAAGCAGTCCGCCGCTTCCACCAATGGTGGTATCCTTTAAGCTGTCTGTCAGCTTGTCCAGGCTTAAATTGAAAGTTGCAGAGCCGCCGCCGGTTACGAAAGCTTTGGAAATGGTAACGATCATTTTTCCGGTGGAGTTACTCTGTGTTGGTTCGGAAATCACAACTTCACTTGGCGACTTCTGAGAATTTTTATACCAGTTCCTGCTTCTTGGGTCATAGCCCTCTTTTTCGAATTGAGGAGAACTGGAGTAAGCTCCTTGGTCATTCGCAACAATCACCTGATCCAGCTCAGGATGATTCTTCTGTATATGATCAAGATCTGCTTGCATTTTTTCAGTGCCCACCAGCTCGGAGGTGAAATTCCAAGACATCATTTGGAGATTGTTCACTACTGGTGTTATGTATCCTGTAATATTAGACTGCACCAAATGCATGTTGCTGATAGCAGCTTCTGTCATCTGCTTGCGAACCTGCTCTGTGGCGCTTTGATAAGAAAAATAACCGATCAATGCACTTGGAATGACCAGCACGGCGACAAAAGACGCGATCAGCTTGGTTCGCATAAGCCCCATCTGTCTTTTGAAGTTCTTCCAAAATGACTGGCCTTCCTTTTTATTCTTTTTCATTAAACTGACTCCCCCATTAAATTTCTATCCCATCTTTATATTTCGACAGTATTTTCTATTTCTTTATAGATTTCGACCTTTCTATTGAAATTTTCATAAAATTTCCGCCTAATTTCATCCTTCATTTCCATAAAAATAGAGGGACTCCTAATCTCACCCGGGCTCGAATGAAATAGAAATCCCTCATTATGAGGTACAGCCTCTTTCTTAATTCTTATTCTTCTTCCGATATGTTCCTGTCCGCAGTTCCACAATATAAGGCTCAAGCTCTGGCATCCCAGATTCCTGGGCTACTCTCACTGCCAGCTCAATATCGTAGGGTACCCTAACGCTTGCAATGCTAAAGGGAGCAGGCTCAGCCTCAAGATAAGCCCCTTCCAATATAGTGTACGATGCTTGAGTCATATCCAGCGGATTACCTACGCTCCCTGTATTAAACAGCGTCTTATCCTCAATATGCTGTAAATAAGCAGTGTGAATGTCCCCATAGCCGATGACATCCGCCTGCTTTTTGGCCCGGCAATATTCCGAGCACTCCAGCAAGGTGAGACGCTTGTCCAGCTCATCCCAAGGATAAATCCGTTCGTATAAGCTGCGCGGAGAAGCGTGGAACAAACGGACCAGCCTGCCGCTCATTACAAACTCTATACAAAAGGGGAGCTCTCTCAGATAGCTCATTCGCTCGGGTCCCAGTCTCTCCTGGTGCCAGCGCACCATCTCAATCTCTCTGGGCTCCAATATAAATTCATCCCAATTCCCCTTTATGACCTGCTCGCAATGTTCACGCACATAATCAACTGCAAGGTCCGAATGGGGGCCCTTTCCTACCAGATCTCCCAAACAGAAGATCCTGGAGATTCCGCGGCGGCCAATGTCCTCCATGACAGCATGCAGTGCAGGCATATTGCCGTGAATATCTGAGATGATTGCTATTTGTTCCATGGAAGCTCCCTCCAGCATTCAATATCATGTTATTCTAACAAATCTATTCTACACGCTTTCTTCGGTATCCGGCAGCTTGTACTGCAGCAGCGGGAACCTGGTAATGAACTCTGTCTCTCTGCGGCTGCTTTCAGCAGTCACAGTTCCTCCATGCAGCTGCACTATAGTTCTCGTAATCGCCAGGCCAAGCCCTGAGCCTCCGTTGCCGGAGCGCGACTTGTCTCCGCGGTAGAAGCGGTCAAAAATGTGGGGCAGATCACTTTTGGGAATAGGATCCCCATAGTTCACCACAGATACGACTGCTTCCTCCCCTTCACGGCGGATTCGAATGTCCACCTTGCCGCCCTTGGACCCATATCGAACCGCATTCGTAAGCAAGTTCTGATATGCCCTAAGCAGCTCGATAGGATCTGCAGAGATAATCAAAGGCCGATGAACCTCGATGATCCGGTACGTCATTCGAGCCTTTTCCAGAATGGGAACGAACTCATCCGCCAGCTGCTGAATGAAGTGGTTCAGATTCAGTTCCCGGAAGTCAAGCGGAATGCCTCTGCTGGAGATTCGGGTATATTCGAACAGATCATCAATCAGCTTCTTCAAGTTCAGAGACTTCTCATAAGCAATAGCCACATAATGTCTAAGTTCAATCTCATCCTGGTAACGATCCTGCTCAATATACTCAAGGAAACCTAGAATTGAAGTTAGCGGAGTCCGTAAATCATGAGACACCCCTGTGATCAGGTCATTCTTAGCCGTCTCTGCGTTACGCTCCTCTTCGATGGACTCAGCCAGCTGCTTGGCCATGACGTTAATGTTCTCTGCCAAATAACCTAGCTCATCCGCGGTCCTAACCTCGATGCGGTGCTCCAGGTTCCCCTTCGAAATCTCCTGCAGCCCGCCGGTGATCTCCTCAAGATACCGGATAATTCTGCGGGAAGAGAAGAAGAAGAAGAGCAGGAAGGACAACAACCCAACCACAATCATCAAAGGGAAAGACCCTATATTGTTAATAAGCCAGCGGAATCCGTTAAAGATGGATTCGATCCCCAGCCCCTTGGAATCCACAAACCAAATCCCTAGACGGTACATGATGAATAGCAGAATGACCGTTAGAATAATGGATTGAAAAAATGCATAAATAAACCGCCAGCGGACCGTATTAAATACACGATATCGCAACACTACACCTCAATTTTGGGGTTCCACAAGGTTAACCCTTATCTATTTTGTACCCTACGCCCCAAACCGTCTGAATATATTTAGGATTCTTCGAATCCCGCTCCAGCTTCTCGCGAAGCCGGCGAATATGTACCATGACGGTATTACCGGATTCCATGAAGGGTTCATTCCACACCTTCTCATAGATTTGATCTGTGCTGAGCACGTTGCCTTGATGGCGTGCAAGCATTTCCAGAATCGCGAACTCCCTTGGCGTCAGCTTGACCTTCTGCTGATCGACACACACCTCATGGGTCGCCGTATTAATGACCAGATCATCAATGACGATCTCATGGTCATTATGCTGACGCGCCTTCCCCTGATAACGATTATACCGTCTTAAATGAGATTTTGCGCGGGCTACAAGCTCCAGCGGGTTAAACGGCTTTACCATATAATCGTCGGCTCCGATGCTGAGTCCGGTAATCTTGTCCATATCCTGCCCCTTAGCAGACAGCATAATGACAGGCATCTCATAGGATTCGCGAATCTTCATGCAGGTCTCGATCCCATCCATATTAGGCATCATGACATCGAGAATGACAAGATCGACTTCCTCCTTCCCGATAATCTCCAAGGCCTGAAGACCGTCGGACGCTGTCATAAGCCTATACCCTTCATTATTAAAATAAATTTCCATCAGCTTGATGATTTCCTTCTCATCATCAACAAGCAAAATTGTTTCAGGCATAATATCCTCTCCTATACTAAAAAAGCACATTCCTAAATCCGTGCTTTCTGCGCCAGATTATAGAGCGCCGCAGTGTTACAGAGACTGCTCGGCAAAGCATAACAGCAGCTGTCTTACAAACCTGCCCTTACATATGCTGCAGCGCTGCTGGATTTGCAGCCCCGCCTCTCGGATCGCTTCATCGGCCGGCTCGGCGGAGATGATAACAACCCTCTCTGCCAGCCGGTACGCGCTGTGCAGCAGCTCAAGCTGCTCGTCCTTCGTAAGCACCGAGCACAGATTATAGGGCAGATCAAGAATCAAGGCATCGTACCTGCCTTGAAGCTGCCGGATATCCCCAACCCGAACAATATCCGGCATGCCTAGATGCTGAAGGTTCTCTCTGGCTCCGCGTACGGCCAGCGGATTTAGGTCATAACCCTCGGCGTCAATGTCCATGGACAGCGCCTCAATCAGCACCGTGCCGATGCCGCAGCACGGATCAACCAGGCGAATACCCTCCGGCCTTGGCACCGCTATGTTCACGGCGGCTCTTGCTACGCGCGTGCTGAGGGCGGTGGAATAATGCCGCGGCTTATCGTTATGCCGCAGCCAAACCGGCTCGCTCTGCTGGCACTCGCCCAGCACCCACCGCCCGCCGGCATAGGCCAGGCCCAGCAGGCGGTCCGGGCGCTTCATCTGTGCCCGGCCCCGAATCGACTGGCCCACGAGCCGCTCATTAGCCCGCTTCTCTTCATAAGGCAGGGGGTTGTCCGCGTCCACACACAGCAGCTTGAACGTCTGCCCGCCAAGCTCCAGTCCTTCAGCCTTTACTGCCAGCTCTGCAAGGCTTGGCGCCTCTAGCTGCACCGCAATCCGCTCATGCACGAACGGACTGCGGCTCGGATCAACCTTGGCGCTGCTCTCCACATACCTCCCGCAAGGACTCGCATTAAGGAGGATGCCGAGCTCCAGTTCACAGAGCTCCAGCTCATCTTCATGACAAGCATACGTATATATAAATGTGCCTTGATTAATCTTGTTCATATGGCAAAATCCTCGGTTTCCTGGTAAGTTCGTCATCATGGTGAAATATACTTTGGATGAGCCGTTTCTGATCTTCGGGCATCCCTTCCGGCCAATCGCCTACACTGCAGAATTGCATTTCAGAGATTTCCTCATTACTCTGAAAGCTTCCTGAAGCAACCGCTGCCCGGTATATCAGCTCCACCCGGTCTGGTTTGCTGTAGTATAACGCTTTAACTAATTCCGGGTACTCTACTTCAAATCCGGTCTCTTCCCGAATCTCACGCCGAAATGCCAGTTCCGGCGCCTCGGAATCGATCCAGCCGCCCGGTATTCTCCAAGGCTCGTCTCGGTATACATGCTTAAGCAACAGAACCTCACCATCCCGGTTGGTGATGATCCCCAGCACGCTTAACCTGAATTTTGCTTGTGCCCGGCAAGCAGCCCAATCCTTAAACCGCTGAAACGGCACGAACTGGTACAGCTTGACCAGCCACGGACGTGGAAGCCGGCGGATGATTTTCCCGATCATAGAGCACCCCCTATTTTAATCTATGATTTGAATCAAATGTTAACTAGATTGTAATATATACCCTTTTCCCAAGGTAATCCAAGATCAACAACGAATCTCCAAACCTGCTGCTTAATTCTGAAACCTGGAGAGAAGCATCACACCCTCCGGCATCGTCCGCTCTACACGTACTTCAGCAGCTCCATGCCTTGCCGCGAAGCTCTGTAGGCCTTCCCATATGCGATAAAGCCGATCGGGCGAGCTCTCGTAGCCTTCTTCCAGCTGCAGCAGCTGTACTGTCAGCAGCTTATTCTTGCGGTCCAGCCGCGGGTCCATCCGGCCGATCAGATGCTCTCCATCAAGAATCGGCATCGCGTAATAGCCATAGCGCCGCTTGGCCTCAGGCGTATAAATTTCCCATTTGTATTCGAAATCGAATAAATCAGCAACGCGTTCCCTTCTCCACAGCAAATTATCCAAGGGAGGAAGGAAGCGCACCGGTCCCGGTTCATCCGCAGACTCTTTTTGCAACTGCAGATCGCGCAGCGCCTCCGCATCTTCAGGTCCGACATAGTAGACATCAGGAAGGCCCGAAATACTCAGCGCTACGAGTCTCCCTGCCTCAAGCCGCGTCTGAACATCTCGCCTTCGCTCCGCCGCCGTAGTCTTCCTCCAGCCTAGACGGGGATCTCTGGCATCAATGATCCGGTAAGCTCGGATATATTTATCGGTCAGAGCCTGACCGGCTGTTTCAAGGTCCATTTCGCGGGCCTGGTTAAGAAGTGACTCCTCGATGGTGAGCTCTGCAAGATGAAAGTACCGCTCTGTCCCCTGTCTTGCGACAACACGAAGCTCGCCCGTATCCAGCAGCAGGTTCAAGGCCAGACTGGTGGCCTTGGTCTTGGGCACTTCAGCAGCAGCATCCCAGTAGCCATGAACGCGCTTCTCCGAGCGGAACGCCCGGGATGGAAGAGGCCCTTCCGCTCTTAGCCGATCCTTCACCTGTTTCACCACATCCCCCAGCTCATGAAGCGGCCCTGCCAACTGACTGCGCAGCCGCGCCCGAGTAGGCTCGAAGATCGCATAATCCTCCATCGGGATCACACATGCAGCATTAGCGAAATATTCGAATACCCGATTCTGCGCAAGCAGCCGGCTTAAATGCTCCTGCCTGTACCCGGCACTTCGGGCACTCAGCGCCAAATGCTGGTTTCCGGTCACAGCCGCCACCGGATCAATTTGAACGGCTCCCAAGGTTCGAATCAGCTCAAGCGCAGAAGCTTCTTCCCCGCCTTGTTCTCCAGAACCAGATGGATTTGGATTTTCTTCAGTCAACTGTTGAACTTTGAGCAGAAACCGCCTGACTGTACTTCGGTCTATTTGTAGTGGGGCCCTCATCGTTTACTCTCCTCGCCGATCTTCCTCAATCCGCACTCGCAAGGCCTGCTCACTTAAGCCTGCATCATAGAAGCGGAAAAAGGTTCCAGTAATGCCCTGTGCCCGGTCAATAATTTGCCCTAAATGATAGCCCGTATGTTCCACTAAATGATAGAGATGATGCAGATGTTCCTCTGTAAAACGATGCGCTTCCTGGATTAGCGAATTGATAACCTCGGCCCACTCTGTCCACTGCCCCTCCAGCTGCTGCAGCACCTCGCTAACCGGGGTTCCCGCATCTGGAAAATAATATTGAAAGTCCGAGGATAAAGCCGCCGTAGAGCCGGTCATCCGCAGACAGCTTCTGTGAAGATGTTCGCAGACATGAAGGGCAATACCGCCTATGGAGTTGCCACCAGGATAGGGCTCGGCCCAGAGCTGATCCGTATTTAGGCTTTCCAGTACCTTTCTGAGCTTAGGCCAGTAGGTATCCGTCATTCGATACAGCGTAATTTTCAGAAAGCAAAGCTTGAAATCCTGTTGTTCCTCCATTTCAATTCCCCCTCTAATTTCAATCAGCAGCTTGTGCAAGGTGAGAGCCAAGGCAGAATCCGATTCACCCGCTCCTGAACGGTTAAGTCTTCTTCCAGCCGAAGCACCGGGCATTTCAGGTCTGCCATCCACGCTTCATGCAGCCTTCTGCTTCTGACCTCAGGCCCAGCTGTATCATATAATGAAGCCCACTCCATAAATTTCACATGCTCTTCATGAAGACTTCCGCCTGGAAGAATTGCATCCCCGTACCTCTCTACTTCCCGTTTGAGAAGCCGCTCCATCCTGATCTCCGGCGGAATATAGAGAAACACTACAAGATCAAAGTAGGGTTTTAAAGAATCGCCCCACCCGCAAACGGCTCCGGTTAAAATCCAAGGTTGGCGCTGCTCCAGGTCTTCCTTAATCAAAGCTAGCCGCTTCTCCGCAGGCCTTAGCTGACTGAATTTCTGTTCCCATAAATAGTTATCGCTGTCCAAATGTTCATGGGGTATTACCCGGCACAGAGCACTGCCGAGCGTAGTCGTCCCCGAACCCGAAGCCCCGAATATATGAACCCTTTGCTTCATATCATTACCTCCTGATCAGTCTACTGACATATTTACCAGACTATAGCCGCTGCAGAATCTCTTGATAAATCCTGTAATTCTCCGCAGCAAAACAGACGAACCTGATCTCCTCTATGCCCACTGCCGCCCTATCTTCAGCATAATCTCTCACAGCCTGAACCGCTGCGGCAGCAGCCAGTTCCTTGGGATAGCCATAGATGCCTGTGCTAATATTCGGAAAAGATACAGAACGGGCACCTGCCTCCCGTGCCAACTGCAAAGATTTCACATAGCAGCTCTTAAGCAGCGCCTCTTCCCGGTTCTGTCCGCCCTGCCATACCGGTCCCACCGTATGGATCACAAAGCGGGATGGGAGCCTTCCTGCTGTCGTCAGCACCGCTTCGCCGGTCTCACAGCCACCTTGTCTAGCTCTAATCGCCCTACACGCTTCTAGGATCTCCTTGCCACCTGCACGATGTATAGCACCATCCACGCCGCCGCCGCCCAGCAGGCTGCTGTTCGCCGCATTAACAATGACATCTGTCTCCTGCTTTGTGATATCGCCCTCGATCAGCTTTAGCACCACACCGCCTAAAAGCTTCTCCACATGAATCTCCTCCTCTGCTTCCCGATTTAATTGTTACAGGCATAAATCAAATGCTCACGAT